>DNGJ01000414.1 GCA_003486305.1 Cyanobacteria bacterium UBA11371 | reverse complement strand
AAGTCTGGGGATTTAGTAGAAGTCAAGAGCGGTTTATTTGAGAAAGATTTAATCGTTACCCAACGCGCACCGCAACTTTATGCCCAGTCATTGCGGGGCGATAGTAAACCCAAGGAAGGTGGGGAGACGGACAGACACTCCGAAGAAAAGGAAGGGAATTCAGAGGTAAAAGACGCGAAAGCTAACAGCTTGCCACTTTTAGGGTTAGTAGGCGTAGTGGGAGGCGGTGTGTTTGGTACTGCGGCTTTTATAGCTGGTGCTTTTTGGAATCAGCGTCGGACTCGTTCTCGCCTAGTAGGAGAAGAGAATTTTAGTACGGATGTCCAACCTTTGACCTATGAAACCGAAGTTTATCTCGACAACCACAAACAGCTAACTTTGTCTCCTGCCGTCGTGTTGGTTGAAGACGACGAACCTGTGCGCGATCGCCACTAAAAAATTCAACTTTTGATTGGGTAGTAGGTAAATGAAAAAAGGCTCTCCCCTACTTAGGATGATAAATTTATCCGATCGTTCGTAGGTTGGGTTGAGTGAAGCGAAACCCAACTCTTTGGGGTGTTCCAAGTTGGGTTTCGTACCAAGGGCCCAACCTACAACTATGGGAGAGCCGAAAAATATGCGGTAGGGGCGGCAAAATATTGACGAAGCACGAATTCTAATGACTAATTCTAATAACCAATCAAATGATTAGTATTATTGCCAAGTGGGTTATTACTAAACGATGGCTAATAGCCATTGCAGCATTCATCTCCACATTGATCGTAGTTTTCAACACCATACCCCAAATGCCGCTGGATGTATTTCCCAACTTTGCACCCCCTCAAGTCGAAATTGAAACCGAAGCATCTGGACTCGCTCCCGAAGAAATAGAATCTCTCGTTACATTGCCCGTTGAAAGTGCAATTAACGGAACTCCTGGGATTGCAACAGTCCGTTCTTCTTCCTCAGCCGGACTATCTGTGGTCAGAGTTGTTTTTAAATGGGGAACCGATATCTTTCAAGCCCGCCAATTAGTACAAGAACGATTGCAACAAGCTGTAAGTAAGCTACCAACTGGAGTGGAAGCCCCAAGAATTGCTCCCATCAGTTCGCCGATTGGCACCGTACTGAAATATGCCTTCACTGTCGAAACAGAAGCACAATCCAAAACAGACATTCCCAAGCTAGAGCCTGGGAACGAGCCAAAATCCAAAATCGACCTAATGGAAGTGCGCCGAATCGTCGATTGGCAAGTAGTCAATCGCCTCTTAGGAGTTCCCGGTGTCAGTCAAGTCCTAGTGTATGGCGGTGATGTGCGCCAGTATCAAGTTTTAGTAGATCCCAACAAATTAAGAGCTTTTAACGTGTCCTTAGAGCAGGTTACTGAAGCAGTTCAAACAGCAAATGTCAATGCTCCAGGTGGCTTTTTAATTACCCCTGATAAACAAACATTAATTCGAGGAATTGGGCGGATTGAGTCTCTAGATGACCTCAAGCAATCTGCGATCGCTACTCGTCAAGGAACGCCGATCCGCATTGGCGATGTGGCAGACGTACAAATTGGTGGATCTGTCAAGATAGGTGACGGTAGCTTAAATGGGAAAGATGCCGTTATATTGATGGTCAATAAACAGCCTCAAGCTGATACTCCCACTGTCACGAAGGCGATTGAAACTGCAATCGAAGAACTCAAAGCAGGTTTGCCGAAAGAAATTAAAGTGACTGAAACATTTCGTCAGGCAGATTATATCGATGCTTCGGTAGAAAATGTTAGGTCAGCTCTCGTTGAAGGCAGCATAATTGCAGCAATTATCCTGATTCCCTTCTTGATGAATTGGCGAACGCTGGCTGTATGTTTGTTAGATTTTGCTTTAACTTTTGTGTTCGCATTGCAAATATTATCTTGGCTCGGATTGGGGCTGAATACGATGACTTTGGGAGGGTTAGCAGTTGCCATTGGTACTGCGATTGATGACGCTATTGTTTATGCAGAAAATACCTATCGTAACTTGCGGGAAAATAAATACTCTGCCAACCCGCGTCCGGTACTAGAAGTCATCTTTGAAGGAGGGCAAGAAGTCCGCGAATCTTTGATTGGAGCTACTTTAATTACAGTTGTTGTCTTTGCTCCAATCTTTGCCCTAGTAGGTGTGGAAGGTCGGATTTTTGGGCCAATGGGTATGACTTATCTAGTAGTAGTAATAGTTTCCAGTTTGGAATCTTTGCTCCTCAGTCCAGCTTTATGTGCAATTCTATTGCCTCACGGCAAGATGCCACAAATTGAAGCCTGGATACCAAGATTGTGTAAAAGAATTTATTCTCCTTTTTTAAGTTTTTCTACTCAATTTTCGACGATTATTTTAATCTTGGCAACTGCGTCGATGGTAGCAGCGATCGCAATCTTTCCGGCTTTGGGACGAGCCTTTCTACCCGAATTTCAAGAATCAACTTTAGTTAATACCTTGGCTCTTTATCCGGGGACATCTTTAGAAACTACAAATAGTGCCGCTTTTGTCTTAGAAACTAAACTCAAGGATGACCCAAGATTAAAGTATGTTCAATTACGGGCAGGACGCGCTCCCAACGACCCGGATGCCGCTCCTGTTAATCTGGCTCACCTTGATATTGGATTGAGCGAAAAAGGGATGGAAAATCGGGAAAATACTGTAGAATGGCTGCGGAAAGAATTTAACAAAGTACCGGGTGCTGCTACTAATATTGGCGGATTTATTTCTCACCGCATTGATGAAATATTGTCTGGAGTTAGAAGTCAAATTGCAATTAAAATTTTTGGCCCCGATCTAGAAGAACTCCGCAACATTGGCAAACAAGTAGAAGCTACGATCGAATCTGTGCCGGGAATTGTAGATTTACAGCTTGAACCTCAAATTCCCATCGAACAAATTCAAATTAAGTTTAACCGCTTTGCGGCTGCTCAATATGGTTTAACTATTGGACAACTTTCCAACATTATCGAAACAGGTCTGAATGGTAAAGTCGTGTCTCAGGTTTTAGAAAAACAACAAACTTTTGATTTAGTTGTGTGGTTAAAACCAGAATTTCGCAATAATCTTGAAACAATTGAAAATTTGTTAGTTGATACGACCGATGGTAACAAAATTCCTCTCGCTCAAGTTGCTACTGTGGCTTATGGAACCGGGCCGAATACGATTAACCGCGAAAATGTTTCTCGCTTAATTGTAGTTTCAGCCAACGCCAAAGGCAGAGATTTGCGCTCCGTAGTCAATGATATTCAAGATAAAGTTAAAGCAAACGTTCAGATTCCCTCTGGTTACTTTATCCAATACGGCGGTCAATTTGAAGCTGAAGAAAGAGCGTCAAAAAATATTTTAGTTTTCAGTGCCATTTCCTTTGTTGTAATTACGGTACTGATGTATCTTTCTGTCAAATCAATTGCTTCTACAGCCACAATTATGATTAATTTGCCCCTCGCGTTAGTTGGCGGAGTAATTGCGATCGCCCTGACAGGAGGCGTTATTTCGATCGCTTCTCTCGTGGGGTTTGTGACGCTGTTTGGGGTAGCAACTCGTAACGGACTGCTATTGGTAGATAATTACACAACTAAGGCCGCAGCAGGGATGTCTTTAAAAGAAGTTTTGATTGCTGGGTCAATGGAACGACTCAATGCTATTTTGATGACTTCTTTAACTTCAGCTTTGGGTTTGCTGCCATTAGTAATCGCTGTTGGCCCTGGCAAGGAAATTTTACAACCTTTGTCGATTGTTGTATTAGGTGGATTGTTTACATCTACTGCGCTTACCCTACTGGTGTTGCCAGCTTTGTATTCTAAATTTGGTAGATACCTATTGCCTAAGCCGAGTGCGAGTATTGTAGAAGATGGCAAAGTGCCTAATGCTGTATGGGAGAACTAATGTTTCTCTGGTAGCGATCGCTGCAAAAATTCCTTTTTCTTTCTCTAAAATTTCATCGTGGTTTCATCCGATGATGCCATCATAGATCGAAAGTATGCTGATGCATCTACAACCGTAAAGCTTTATCTTGCCTGCTAATGCTCAATTCTATTGTTAAATGGTCGATCGCCCAACGCTGGCTAGTCGTTTTAGCCTGTATTCTAATTAGCCTGTGGGGCTTTCGCGTGCTGACACAGATGCCGTTAGATGTGTTTCCTAGCTTTGCACCGCCACAAGTAGAAATTCAAACCATTGCGCCCGGTTTAGCACCAGAAGAAGTCGAATCCCTAGTGACTCGACCTATAGAAAGTGCAATTAATGGAACACCCGGACTCGAAGCATTACGCTCCTCGTCTGCAATTGGAATTTCTGCCATCAGAGCAGTTTTCACTTGGGATACAGACATTTATCGCGCTCGTCAATTAGTCACCGAAAGGTTACAACAAGCACGCAGCCAACTCCCTCAAGGGGTAGAAGAACCAGAAATTCTTCCTACCAGTTCTCCATTAGGATGGACTGTCAAATACGCCTTTACCTCCGAAACTACTCCTTTAATGGAAGTGTGGCGCATTGTTAATTGGCAGGTCAAAAACCGTTTATTGGCTGTCCGTGGCGTCAGTAATGTGGTGATATTTGGTGGCGATGAACGTCAATATCAAGTGTTGGTCGATCCAGACAAACTCAAAGCATTTAATGTTTCCCTCGCAGACGTTACCAAAGCAGCACAAGCTGCCAACGCCAACGCACCAGGAGGATTTTTAATTACTCCAGACCAAGAAACATTGGTGCGAGGAGTTGGGCGAATTGAGTCGATAGAGCAGTTAAAAAAATCGGTCATTAAAGCTAGCAATGGCACCCCTGTGCTGCTGGAACAGGTAGCTGACGTGCAAGTCGGTGCTGCACTCAAACGCGGT
>DNGJ01000089.1 GCA_003486305.1 Cyanobacteria bacterium UBA11371 | reverse complement strand
TCAGGCGCGTCAACGCCTGCTCGATTTGAGTAAGTTTTGTGTTGCATAATACAGCGCTTGACAAATAGAGTTCATACGCATGGATTTTGGTGTCAGTTTTCTATCCAACAACGTAATGCTGCCGATCCTGGATTTTTTCTACGGGATCGTACCCAGCTATGGGCTAGCAATCGTGGCGCTGACCCTGGTGGTTCGCTTTGCGGTTTATCCTCTAAGCGCGAACTCAATTCGCAGTATGCGCCGCACGCGAATCACCCAACCGATCATGCAAAAGCGGGTGAAAGAAATTCAAGAGCGCTACAAAGAAGACCCTGCTAAACAGCAGGAGGAAATGAGCAAGCTCTACAAAGAATTTGGTAACCCCCTAGCCGGATGTTTGCCCGTATTGCTGCAAATGCCGGTGCTATTTGCATTATTTGCCACCTTGCGCGGATCGCCCTTTTCAGATATAAATTACAGCGTCAATCTGCAAATTTTTCCCAAAGAACAAATTGAGCAGATTCAACCCCAACCTTTTGCCACTTCTCCCCAAAATATTTATGTCGCCGATGGGGTTCACGCTCCCGTTATTGGGCTGGTGCCAAGTGGTAACCGCTTAACCGTGGGGGAGAAAACCAAGTTTGAATTTCAAACCCCCGAAGGCAAACCGCTTTCCGCCCTTGTAGCCGAAAACCCAGGCACCCAACTCGTTCCCCGCTGGCAAGTAATTAAAGGGCAAGAACGAGTGCGAATCGATGAAAATGGCAACATCGAAGCCCTAGAACCCGGAGATGCCACGATCCAAGGTACAATTCCCGGACTAGCTGCTGAGAAAGGCTTTCTCTTCATCGAAGCTCTGGGTCGCGTCGGTGCGGTTGACAAAGATGGAACGATCCACTGGGATACCGTAGTGATGGTGCTGTTGTTTGGCGTTAGTTTGTACGTTAACCAACTACTTTCCGGTCAAGGAAGTACCAGCAATAACCCGCAGCAGGATACAGTCAACAAAATTACTCCGATTATCTTTTCGGGGATGTTTTTGTTCTTCCCGCTTCCCGCTGGGGTGTTGATGTACATGTTAATCGCCAACATCTTCCAGACAGTTCAGACATTTGTTTTGTCGCGGGAACCCCTGCCGGAAAACTTACAAAAACTGGTAGAGGTACAGGAAAAAGAAGCAAAGGGACGGGAATCGCTTCCCTTTGAACCCGGTCGTTCTAAGAAAAAAGCGTCAGGGTAGGGTTTCATGACCGACAGTCGAATGCAGCGCGGTCAGAAGTGGCTAGAAGAACTGCTGCGTCTGACCAAAACCCCCGCATCAGTGCAAGTTGAAAAGCACGCCACTCTAGCGGAACAAGATGATGACTCAGAACCGGATAGCTACTGGTTGACCATTGATGAAACTAACCTCACGCCTGCACAAATTCAGGCGTTAATTGGGGTTGACGGTTCGGCTTTAGATGCGATTCAGTATTTAGCCAATACCACCGTCAACTTGGGTCGAACCCCAGACGAGCAAGCGGCATATACGGTAGAGCTAGCTGGCTACCGCGTCCAGCGGCAAGCCGAACTTCTACAGATGGCGCAATATGCCGCCGAACAGGCGCGCTTGACGGGTAAAGAGTTTGAACTAAAATCTCTTTCGGCAGCAGAACGGCGTCAAGTCCATACGTTTTTAAAGGACTTCACCGACCTGGAAACCTACAGTCGGGGAAAAGAACCAGACCGCCGTTTAGTCGTCGTGCGACGCAGCTGAGTCAAACTAAGAATTTTAGATTTTGGATTTTAGATCGATCCAAAATCTAAAATCAAAGAAGGATGGCTCGCAATTAATTATGGAAGCAATTTATATTCCGCATCTGCTTAAAGCACCCAAGCAGACCCAGGTGATTCAAGTTGAAGAGTTTCTTCCTTCTTTAGAAACCTTGACGCCGGTTCGAGGTGAGGTGCGCGTTACCCATAAAGGGACTTATCTGGAAGTTTCTGCCAAAACCGAAGCGATCGCTACCTTGACTTGCCACCGCTGTTTGCAACAATACAATCACCGCCTGGTAGTTAATACCTCCGAACTGATCTGGCTAGACGCAGCCGCCAATCAACCATACACTGGGCCGAGCGAGCAAGAAATTGAGATGGAAGACCTAGTAGAAACCCTAGCCCCAGACGGTGTTTTCAACCCAGGCGAGTGGCTGTACGAGCAAATGTGTCTGGCATTACCTCCCCGACAGCTATGCGACACTAAGTGTAAAGGAATACAACTGAACCAAACAAGCAACTCAGAACCAACCGCAGACCAACGCTGGGCAGGTCTGGAATTTCTCAAGGGAAAATTCCCAAAAGAATTTTAGATTTGAGATTTTAGATTTGAGATTGGAGATAATTAGTTAGCCTTTTAGCGTTAGCTGTTAATCTAAAAATCCAAAATCGCAAATCCTTGCATCCAAAATCGCTATGAGTTTCAGTGATGAGTTTCAACTGCTGCTGCGGGCGCGCTACCCTTTAATCTACATTCCCACCTATGAGGAAGAGCGCGTAGAAGCAGCGATCGCAGCCTGCGCTAAACAGCAGGGCAACCGTGGGGTTTATACTTGGGATTTTGTCGATGGTTACCAAGGCAACCCCACCGATGCCGGGTTTGGACGCCGAAATCCCCTGCAAGCTTTAGAATTACTCGAAAAACTCCCGGCAACTGCGTCAGGGATTTTTATTTTGCGCGACTATCACCGCTTCCTAGAAGATGTTTCTGTAGCGCGCAAACTGCGAAATCTCGCCCGCTTGCTCAAGTCCCAGCCGAAAAATATCGTCATATTGTCCCCCAGAATCGCGATTCCAGAAGATTTGGGTGAAGTTCTCACAGTCCTGGAATTCGCCCTCCCCTCGGCGTCTGAGATTAAAACCGAAGTAGAACGCTTGTCGGCGGCGACGGGAAAATCTCTCCAAACGCGGGTTTTAGACGAACTCGCTCGTTCCTGTCAGGGACTGTCGATGGAACGCATACGGCGCGTTTTGGCTCGCGCGATCGCCACAAAAGGCGAATTGCGTCCGGAAGATGTAGAACTCGTTTTGGAAGAAAAACGCCAGACAATCCGCCAAACCCAAATATTAGATTTTTACCCGGCAACGGAAAAAATTTCCGATATTGGCGGGTTGGATAATTTAAAAGAATGGCTGTTGCGGCGGGGCGGTGCTTTTTCCGAACGCGCGAGGCAATACGGGTTACCCCATCCGCGCGGGTTGTTGTTAGTGGGAATTCAGGGAACCGGGAAATCTCTGACGGCGAAAGCGATCGCCCACCACTGGCATCTACCCCTGCTGCGATTGGACGTTGGACGCCTGTTTGGCGGCTTGGTAGGCGAATCTGAATCCCGTACCCGTCAAATGATCCAACTGGCGGAAGCATTGGCTCCCTGCGTCCTCTGGATCGATGAAATTGATAAGGGGTTTTCTGGGTTTGATGGTAAAGGCGATGCCGGTACCACCAGCCGCGTCTTTGGCACTTTTATTACCTGGTTAGCCGAAAAAACTTCACCCGTGTTTGTGGTCGCGACTGCGAATAATATCCAAGCATTACCCCCGGAAATGCTCCGCAAAGGTCGATTTGATGAAATATTCTTTGTCGGTTTGCCAACTCAGGAAGAGCGACAAGAGATTTTTAGCGTGCATTTATCCCGATTGCGCGCCCACAATCTCAAAAGTTACGACATCGAAAGGCTTGCCTACGAAACCCCCGATTTTTCAGGGGCAGAAATAGAGCAAAGTTTAATTGAAGCAATGCACATCGGCTTTAGTCAAAATCGAGACTTTGCTACGGATGATATTTTGGAAGCCGCCAGTCAGATTATCCCCTTAGCGCGAACCGCGCAAGAACAAATTCAGTTTCTGCAAAACTGGGCGGCTGCTGGTAAAGCTCGTTTAGCCTCTAAGCACAGCATTCTGGGCAGTCGCATTCCAGGCCAATTTCGCTAGCTGAAGCTATAAATTGAGCCAGCAGTCCGCTAAATCTTAAATCTTCCCCCTTGTCCTGCTTGCCCGTCTCTTAGAAAATAAGGGGGTTACAAGCTGAGCATGGGGTAAAAAGCTTGTCTGATACAGGAGTAGCTATGAGTTGGTCTGGGATTTTTAAGTTTTTACTTGGTTTTTTGATTGCGATCTCGCTGTTAGTTGGCAGCGGCGTTGCAGTTGCCCTTTACTTCGTCACCAAGCTCACCGCACCCCCTCCCAAACCTATCTTTGCCAATGATAAACCCATTGCTAAACCCAATCCTTCCCCAGTAGCCAACAAGCCTGCACCCGCACCCGTACCAGCGGTTTCTCCCGCCACCAACGCCGCTGAGACTGTCTCGGCGGCACAGCCAGAAGCCTCCCCCTCCCCAACTGAAACAGCCTCCCCAAAACCCCTCGAACCTGGAGCTTACAGAGCCAGAGTTACCTGGCGTAACGGTTTGATTATGCGGGATAGCCCCGGCACCGATTCTCAGCGCATCGGGGGTATTGGCTATAACCAACAGATTGTTGTCGTGACAGAAAGCGAGGACAAACGATGGATTAAGGTTCGCATCGAGGAAAACAACGAAGAAGGTTGGGTCAAAGCTGGGAATGTGGAAAGAATTGAGTCCGAACAAACTCAGACTGCTACAGAGTGATTTGTTAAGAAAATTAGCTTTGTTTAAAGCTTGATTGCAAAATCCCGACTCAGGTTTAAGGCAGCCCGATCCCAGTGGTAGGTTTAAAAACTAATAATTATGACCTCAATAACCTAACCACGAGTTGACAAATTATGTACGACAAAAACTCTAATAAAGACCTTTTGGGTGGTGTCGTTGCTGCTGCCTTGGGTGCAGGCGTTGTGTGTTCGTTTGCCGTCGCGCAGGGTCAAAATCCCTTGATAGCGTTGGAAATTACCGGGTTGGCGGTGATAGTGGCGTTAGTATGCGATCGCTTGGGTCTTGTCTAACGACCTCGATAGCTTCCGGATCGAAGCTGGGAACTAACGCTGTAATAACTTGTCCATCACTACTAGCCAACCTGGAATTATCCCCAAATAGTGACATAAACTGCTAAAAACAGTATAATACCTATTCCGGACTGGCTAGTTAATTTTAGTAACGCAAATATGGAAACTCTAGCCTATATATATCTTGCATGTGCTTGCGAATCATCTGACGCCATAGATCCTGCCGATGATTTGGGTGAGATAAAACTTGTCCGGGGGCTAAACGGGAAAAAGCCTAAAAGCCGGACTTGGATTGGTTTGGTATCTTTGCTAGTCGCCTCAACCGTCATAGGAATGGCAGCGCAGGCTACGGCTGAGATCGTTCAAGGCAGCAGAGGTCAGGAAGTAGCAGAACTTCAGCAGCAATTGCGAGAACTTGGATACTTCGATCGTCCTTCTACGGGTAATTTTGGTCCTTTAACCAAACAAGCCGTGATCCGATTTCAGCAAGATGAAGGACTAACACCGGATGGGGTTGTAGAAACAAAAACCAAAACAGCTTTGCTGCGTCGGCTGGGTCGAAGCGACGCTGAAACTCCATCTCCTGAAACCTCTACCGCCACAGCAACTCCCGAACCCGTTCGCCGCATCACTCTCAGACGCGGCGCTCAAGGCAAGGAAGTCGAAGCCCTCCAGAAACTTTTGGCAGCGGCTGGTTTATACGAAGGCACCCCCAACGGGGAATTTGACGGAAAAACCTTCACTGCTGTCAGGCAGTTTCAGCGCAGTAACCGCCTCGGGGTTGATGGCATTGTAGGGGCGCGCACCTGGTCTGCTTTGCTCGACAACAACGGCAACGTTACTGCTGCGACGCCGTTTAACAGAGATTCTTTTCTCGGTGAAAATGGTACAACTATCCAAACACCGCCAAGCGAGGGCGAGCAGGTAGGCGACCAGGTAAACGAGCAGGTAACCGCTGCCACCATCCAGCAAGGTAGCAGAGGCGAGCCAGTGCGAGAACTCCAGCAGCGCCTGCGAGAGTTGGGCTATTTCAACGGGCGTACCACGGGTAACTTTGGCCCCTTAACCAAGGCTGCTGTGATTAAATTTCAGCAAGATTCGGGACTGACTCCTAGTGGCGTTGTAGACGAGGCAACCAAGGCTGCCTTGCAGACTAAAACTGGCTCGGCTAACAACTTGAGCGTCAGAGACTTACAACAGCGCCTCAAAGAAAGAGGCTTCTATAGCGGCCCGATCGATGGAAACTTGAACGAGCAGACCAAGGCAGCGATTAAAGCGGCTCAGCGAGCCTACGGCGTCAGCGAGGATGACATTCTTAAAGCACGCTTCTAGGTACGTTTTAAGCGGCTTGAGCTTCAGAAGGCTCTTGGATATTTCATCTGAGAGCTATTTTCTTGGGCTTCAAAGAGGTAATAAAGCCCGCTGGCAAGCCGGACAGATGGCGTGGATGACCAACTGGCAGTCTAGCAGGTGATATCCCTCTTTTTCGGCAATTTTAGCCCCGATTTTGAGGATCGAGTCGTTGTTAAATTCGATCGTCTTGTTGCACCGAACGCAAATTAGATGGTCGTGGTGATCTGGATAGGGGTGATTGAGTTCGTAATGTTTGTGTCCTTCTCCCAGTTCCAGTTCCCGCAAAATGCCCATCCGAGCCATTAATTTCAGGCTGCGGTAAATCGTGGACAGGCTGATTGCTTCCCCTTGATTTTGCAGCAGGTGATGAAGCTCTTCGGCGCTGAGATGCTGGCCTTTAGGAAGCTCCTGAAAAACCTGTAATATGGTTTCTCGTTGGGGAGTTAAACGCCAGCCCCTCTCATTTAGTTCGGCTTTGAGTGAGGATGCTGAATAGACAGCCATATTAACCTTCTCAACAAAGGTGGTCTATTGACAATGATAGCCAACTAGCAATGTATTTTCAACAAACTCGGCTTACTGAAAATATTCTTAATAAAATCATTAGCCCCGGTCGGTAACTGCTGTCAGTCCCGTTCCAGGGCTAGCGGAGCGGCAAGACTTTTAACTGCGGACATTGTAGCTGGCTGGGCGATGCTGACTTTAATCGAGCCAACGCGATTAAGCTTTTGGGCATGTTTGTAAACCAGCCCGGAGGTTCGTACCTATCTTGTGAACTAAGCAGAAAAGTTGAATATTTCCAGCTTAGTTTATTTGATCCGGTGCAGGGCTACTGAAAGCCTACGCTATACCATTGGGGTTAGCGTAGGTAGTTTACAATTCGGGCAGGGAAGCCGAGCGAATGCACGACCAGTTACTGGGAAGTAAGGAAGGCCATCCCTGACGCAACGCTTCCGGACAGACTGTATGAATGGTCAGCTGACAATCAAGCAAGTGCAATCCTGCTTTTTCAGCTTGCTTCAAGCCCAATTTTAAAATCGAGTCGTTGGTAAATTCAATCGTCTTGTTGCACTGAATGCACACCAAGTGATGATGGTGATGGGGATAGGGCTGATTAATTTCGTAATGTTTATGTCCTTCTGCCAGTTCCAGTTCTCGCAGAATTCCCATCCGCGCCATTAACTTGAGGCTGCGGTAAATGGTAGATAAGCTGATTTGTTCTCCTCGGCTCTGCAATAAGGCGTGCAAGTCTTCAGCACTGAGATGGTTGCCTTTGGGAAGATTTTGAAAGACCTGTAAAATTGTCTCTCGCTGGGGGGTCAAACGCCAACCTTTCTCGTTCAGTTCAGCTTTAAACGAGGCTGCTGTATAGTTAGCCATATAAACATTCTCAAGAAAGCCCTCTATATGACGAAGGATACACAATATATTGACTCATTTTCAAGAAAATTGCTTATTGAGAATAAATAGCTAAAAGCATTTTAAAGGTTTAGAGCTTGTTGATAATAATTCCGAATGAATCAATGTAAAAAACCTAACTAAAGAACCAGCAAAAGCATTGCTTTTGCTGGCATCGGTAGTTGACGATCTCACCTCGAAAGCAATCAGGAGGAAGTTTAACTGAAGGCTTCTAAATAATCGCGCACGCGGTTGCGACGCTTGGGTTGGCGCAATTTTTGCAGCGCTTTGGCTTCAATTTGTCGCACTCTTTCGCGAGATAGATCCAACGCGCGTCCAATTTCTGCTAAGGAGTAGGGGTGACCATCTCCCAAACCGAACCGCATTAAGATCACATCGCGTTCGCGGCTGGTTAAATCTGCCAAGAGTTGCTGCAAGTCTCGATAGAGAGCTTCTTGCATCAGGACATCTTCAGGAGACTCGTCTTCAGTTGGCAGCAAATCGCCCAATTCAGTGTCTTTTTCTTTACCCACTTTGGTTTCAAAGGAAACCGAGCGAGGAACGCGGAATAAAACTTCCCGCACTTGAAACGGTGTCATGTCTAATTCCTTGGCTAGGTCTTCCAGGGTGGGCGTGCGACCTTTTTCTTGGGCAATTTTACGCTGAGCTTTTTTAATTTTGTTGAGCTTTTCGGTGATATGAACGGGTAGGCGAATCGTGCGGCTTTGAGTTGCGATCGCTCGCGTAATACCCTGACGAATCCACCAGTAAGCGTAGGTGCTAAAGCGATAGCCTTTAGTAGGGTCAAACTTCTCAACGGCGCGCTCTAAGCCCAACGTTCCTTCTTGAATTAAATCCAACAGTTCTAAACCGCGATTTTGATACTTTTTGGCAACCGACACGACCAAGCGCAGGTTCGCCTTAATCATGTGTTCCTTTGCCCGAATTCCTTCGGTTTGCAGCTGTTCTAGTTCCTCAATCTTTAATTTAGCGAGTTCTGCCCAACGCCGTTTCCCCGCTGCCAGTGTTGATTTGAGATCGGATACGGTTAGGTTAGCGGTAGCTGCCCACCGTTCCCAAGAAGGACGGTGGCCTAAGTTAGAAGCTAAGCGATCGTGGATCTCGATCAACTCGACGTACTGTGCGATCGTTCCCCGATCCTGCTTAGCGGCTTCATCGCGCAATTCCAGCAATCGCATGTAACGCTGGACTTGTTGTGCTTCTGAAACTTCTTCATCCCGTCCCAGCAAGCGCACCCGGCCTATGTCTTGGAGGTATAAACGAACCAGATCGGTAGTACGACGATTGGTAGATTGCCCGACGCTGGCAACATCTGCCTCTTCTACATCCAATTCGACCAAGTCGCTGTTTGTTAGTTCAGCATCATTGTCTAGTTGAAAGCTCAAAGCATCCAATTGACTGTCGTCGGTGGCATCGGTGGAAAAAAAGGTGGCTGGCATAGTTATTGCCTCAACTGCTCCATGTGACAAAGGGCTGGTGAAAGCGGCTGCTTGTTACGGTTGTTGGCGTCCTAGACAACGCGCGAAGCGCTTAAAGGAGTTTTGGTTTGCGGGACGCCGCCAGTGATGCACTTCCCTGCTGACCCCGCGAAGTCTGACATTTGCACGGGTCTTAAACTCGGTATCGAGAGTTACTCCCATTGATACAATTGCTGAATCGAGCAGCTAAATCGTTTACAAGGGGTTTCTAGTTTCTCAACCTGTCAGCTAGTATAGAGAAAATCCCTCTTACTCAAGGGTGACTTCTGTCAGTGGGTAAGTTAATCTACATCACTAGATAGAAGATTTCCCGATCACTTGCCAAAAAACCGCAAAGATCGGTGTTAATTTTTGTTACTTGGTCTTGTGCCAAATCGATATTCAGTCATTACCCTTCCACGGCTGGAGCCTGGGAACGCCATGACCCAATCTCCGGCTTAACATCGCGCAGCATCAGCGCGTCTACAGCCGCTTGGGGCGTTACTTCTCCCTGGAGCAATCGATAAACCTGATAAGAGATCGGTACGGAAATTCCTTGC
Organism: Cyanobacteria bacterium UBA11371; assembly: GCA_003486305.1. GTDB lineage: Bacteria > Cyanobacteriota > Cyanobacteriia > Cyanobacteriales > Aerosakkonemataceae > Microseira. The sequence goes on along the minus strand of DNGJ01000089.1, from coordinate 13,593 downwards.
TGATTAGCTAGTTGAATTAGCACGTCGGTAGTGTTTACCCCTTCGGCAGTCCCCTGTAGCGAGGCTAAGACTTCCGGAAGTTTCTTGCCTTGGGCGAGTTGATAACCGACTTGGTAATTGCGGCTCAGGGGACTGTTACAAGTGGCTAGCAAGTCTCCCAGTCCCGACAAACCATAAAATGTGTCGGTTTTGGCTCCCCAATGAGTACCGATGCGAATAATTTCAGCTAATCCCCTGGTGACTAGCGCCGCTTTGGCATTGGTTCCCAGCTGCAAACCATCGCAAGTACCCGCTGCGATCGCTATCACATTCTTCAGCGTCCCCCCCAACTCTACACCTAATGGATCGGAGTTTGTATAAACCCGAAACCGCGTCGAGTTCAATCTTGCTTGCACGACTTTAGCTGCTTCTGCATCGGTACTCGCAACTACCGTCGCTGCCGGTAATCCTTGTTCAATTTCTTTAGATAAGTTTGGTCCCGCCAAAACTACCACCGGATGGGAGGGAAACGCCGCTTGCCAAATTTGTGCAGGGGTGCAAGTCGTCGAGGGGTCTAATCCTTTAGTCGCCGTGACGATAATTGTTTGGGAAGATAACGGTAACGGCTTTATCAGTTTGACAACGGGCCTGACACCTTTCATCGAAACCGCTGACAGGATAATATCTGCACCCGCTATAACATCTGCCAGACTTTCAGAAGATTCACGAAACCACAAGCATACTTGGTGACCGTTTGCTGCCGCCAAGTTTGCCAAGGCTGTCCCCCAAGCACCTGCACCCAGGATGGCGATCGTTGCTTCTATTTTAGGTTTTGGGTTTTCGATTGTCATTAGTCATTAGTCCTTAGTCCTTAGTTATTTTTGACCAACTGGTGACCGATGACTTAGGTGGAGGGATAAGTCAGGGAAATTTGGAACCAATTGGTTCCAAATTGCTAGGAGAGAAAATTTTGTCTCCCAATGGGAGACAAAATTTGAGCGCAATTGCGCTCAAATTTTGAGGAGCGAAAAATTTTGTGCGCAATTGCGCTCAAATTCTGGCAATTTCTAATTAACCTGGCTCACCGCTCGTGCGCGGGGATATCGTTCGATTAAGGCTCTGACTTGCTCTGCATGATATGAGCTTCTTGTCAAGGGTGATGCAACAACTTGTAAAAATCCCAAAGATTCGCCGTATTGCCTCCAGGCGTGGAATTGCTCTGGGGGGATAAAGTTTTGCACTTGCAAGTGCTTTTGACTTGGTTGGAGGTATTGCCCAATCGTCAGGATATCGCAATCGACCGCGCGCAGATCTCGCATCGCTTCGCGAACTTCGGCGTCGGTTTCGCCCAGTCCTACCATGATGCCGGATTTGGTGTAGAGCCAGGGGGCGATGGTGCGCGATCGCAACAACAACTCCATTGTCCTGTCATAATCACCTTGAGGACGTACCCGCCGATACAGACGCCGAATTGTTTCCGTATTATGGTTTAGTACCTCTGGCGCTGCGAGGATAATAGCTTCTAGAGCTTCCCAATTACCGCACAAATCGGGAATCAGCACTTCAATTGTCGTTCCCGGCGATGTTTGGCGAATCGCTTTGATGCAGCTCAAAAACTGCGAAGCGCCGCCATCTGGCAAATCATCCCGATTTACCGAGGTAATTACTACGTGATTGAGCTTTAGCCGCCTTACAGCCTCAGCTAAGCGTTGTGGTTCTGTCGCATCTAGGGGTTTCGGCTTTTTCTCAAAATCAATATCGCAGTAGGGACAAGCGCGCGTGCAGGCTGGCCCCATAATCAAAAAAGTTGCCGTACCGTTATTAAAGCACTCACCGATGTTGGGACAAGATGCCTCTTCGCAAACGGTATTGAGGGCTAAATCCCGCAAAATTTCCTTGACGTTACCGACGCGCTCCCACTGAGGCGCTTTCACCCGCAACCATTCTGGCTTAACTACCACGCCTGCCCTCTATCTGCTGAAGTTTTACCAATTCACCATCAAGACTTTTATCATAGCAAGCGCGATGATATTTATGAATTTTTGGTTTAACGCAAAATCTCGAGCATAATTCCCTATCCGTCACTTGCGGTGGGGATGAATGCCCAACGAACAAATAAACTCCTTTGCGTCCATATTCCAGAACGTTATGGTATTGTAGTGTTTGGCGAGGTACATATCAGTAACAGAACCCGCTTGCTACCAGGGATGATAAACTCCTTGTTTGTAAGAAGCTCTTTTCTACCCCTAAACAATACAGTTGGTGGCAGTATTCGGAGAGACAACCCGTAAGGCAGGACTACGACGAAACAATAAGTCCCCTGTCAACCAAATCACAAAAAATATTGCGATCGGCGTTAGGAACTAACGTCGTAAGACGTAGATAGTGAAACCTCTGCGTGTTAGAGCCTCTGACTCCAAAGGTAAGTTTGCTAGTTTAAGCGTCAAAAGCCTAACTTTCAAACAGGCGGGGATTAATAAATCGCCGTTCGTCTAAAGGGCAGGTTAGTTGATCGTGATATGATAATAAGCGTATAGGTTAAGTTCGGGATGTAGCGCAGCTTGGTAGCGCACCTCGTTCGGGACGAGGGGGTCGCACGTTCAAATCGTGTCATCCCGATTAGCAAATCGGTTAAAACCTCGCCTCTGGCTCTGATGGGGTTGGGGGTAGGGACCTTCACTGACTTTGTTGGTGATGTTGTACTAGACATTCAGGATATCTCTGATGTCCGAAGATATCTCGGTTAAAAGTATCAGCCTTTGCCATCTCAACAAAAAAGGTCAAATCAAGTCAGTCACCGCGAATAAGGCGCGGGCTGCTCGATTGAACGGGAGAGGGGAATGGATGCGATCGCGAACGGGCGCGTGCCCGTTCTAGGCTACTGCACCCTAGTCGTCTTTGGAACCAAACACCATCTGTAAAACCATCGGTTTTCCTCCCTCGCGGTGATATTTATCTGCCCAGTCGCGAATAATGACATCGAGTTCTTCGAGTGCCTCCTCAATGCGATCTGTCGGAATGTCCAATTCCTCTAAAATTCGCATCACGTGGCGCTCTCGTTCCGCCCAACCCCTCATGAGACGGAAATAGCGAGCTGTATCCTCGACCATGATATAAGTGCGCTCTTCGTCGTCTGCTGGGGAGTAGGAAGCGCGGGTAAGCGCATAGAAGGGCAAACCCCAAGGACAATCGATACGAGTTACCGTTTTAGCGTAGACCAAGCGACGCTTGATATGCTCGGCTAACGCCTCAGAAAGCGGCAGTTGTTGTTCCAGGGGCAAATCTTCCTGAGAGCGATTGTGGAGATATTCGATCAACTCCATAAACTGAAGCGAGTTGATCAGTTGGGCGTCGGGAATGTTGGGGGGTAGTTTTTCCTCAATCTGTCGTTTTTCCTCAGATGTGAGGTTTGTACCAGAAATCCGCGATCTCCCTGGTATCCAAGGATATTTTTCTAACCAGACATAAGGAAACTGGATCAGATAGCGCGGTTCCTGGGAACCGAGCATCTTTAACAGTTTGCCCTTTGTCAGAGCTTCCTTGACTTCCTCAACAATTGCCTTAACCCGCTTCGGCTCAATGTGATGGAGGTGACCTGTCATTCGCAGGTTTTGACCCTGCTCTAAGTAGGTCATGTAAATGGCACACTTCGCCGCTGTTGCGGCTGCATCTAGAAACGCCCCGTGTCGGTGTCCGCTGGTTCGCATGGCGCTAAAGGCCAGATACAGCATGATCTGATCCATTGCACTGGGGCTGAGGCTTTTGATCAGATTGAGGTCGTTGCTCATGTTTAGGAATGACAGTATCGCATAGGTTTAGGATTCAACAGGTATGGACGATCGCTTGACCGATGTTTGATCTTCGGTCAACGCCAGCTATTTGTCGAACTTGCTTTCGCGGTTTGAGCGAGTCCATCAGTTAACAACAAAATGATTGCTTACTGGCTCTCATTATTCCCCGTTATGGTGCGAATGGCACTAAGAATAGACGATTTAACCTAACTTTAGGGTGATCCCGATCAACTGCTGGCTAGATTTTAACTCCAGCTGAATCCTACGCCCCTTGAAGTGAAAACAAGAACCAGGAAGACAAGGCGAAAATTCCTACCGCCACAATATTTTATGGCTGGTAATTTCACAAACTTGCTTAACCGCGAGCTTATGTAATTTTTAATGCTTGTAAAGGATCGGTAGGTAAATTTTTGTTAATAATGTTAAAACACCAATTAAGCGCCGCAGGCCGTGTTGAAAACTTAATTTCGCTTTATTTAGGCTTCTCAAAAGGCTGGACGGCGGAAAACGAATTGTTTAAAAGATGGTAGCAATGCTAACCCTCCTCCAGGGCTAGGGGCTTGCCTATTCTTTCAAAGATTTGATCTCCATACAGAAGCAGGTAGTAAGAGAAATTACTACCTGCCACGGCTGTTCTTGGTTGCATTTGATACTCTTACCGTCCACTACCTCTTGCAGGAATCATGGAAGTTTGATTGGCTACAGATACCAGCGAGGTGTTAACTTGGGAAATGGATTTTTGCAGGCACATAGCGCAGACCTCGTTTTTGTGTCTCTTGCTTCTACTTCTTCTTTCGGGGACTTCGCTGGTTCATCCGGAAGATTTGAATCGATCGCAAAAAAAGCGATATGCCTCCCTTCCGCTACGCGCTCGCACGCTAAACTATCGCCAGATAAAATATTTGAGTACAAATACCAATTGATACATGCTTGACAAAGGACACCTGTCACAGGACAAATGTCAGTGGATAAATCTCAAGGCACGAAGCATGAAAGCACAGGTATTCCGAGGCGTCAATCAGCTAAGCTACGAAGAAGTACCGACACCCGAACTACAACCCGATGAGGTACTGGTACAGGTGCGAGTGGTCGGTTTGTGTCAATCGGATATTAAAAAAATTCGCTATCCCCTGTACGAACCGCCGCGTATCTTTGGGCACGAAACCGCTGGCGTTATTGCCGCAGTAGGAAAAGCGGTAACGAATTGGAAAGTAGGAACTCGCGTGGTGGTGATGCACCACATTCCTTGTATGCGTTGCGCCTACTGCATGAACGACAACTTCTCCATGTGCGAAACATACAAAAATATCACCACAACAGCAGGTTTTGCTCCCAGCGGAGGCGGCTTTGCCGAATATGTCAAAGTGCCTGGTCACATTGTGCAAAATGGGGGGTTGATTCCCATCCCCGACTCGGTGACGTTTGAACAGGCGAGTTTTGTCGAACCTACTAACTGCTGTCTCAAAGCGGTCAAAAAAGCTCAAATTTCCCCTGGAGAAACGGTTTTGGTCACGGGGGCGGGGCCAATCGGGCTGATGTTTATTATGCTGGTGAAGTATTTTGGTGCCAGAGCGATCGCCACCGACTTGCTACCCTCCCGCATCGAAAAAGCTCTTGCTGTGGGTGCAGAAGCGGCGTTTGATCCCCGCGATCGCGACCTGTCGAGCAAGATTAAAGAACTTACCAATGGTTTGGGAGTCGATACCGCCTTGCTTGCAGTTCCCAGCGACAAAGCTTTCTTCCAAGCACTCGATGTCACGCGCAAGGGGGGCAAGATCTTGTTTTTCGCCGAGTTTCCCGATGAGCTGGAAATTCCGATCAATCCCAATATCCTGTATCGGCGAGAAATCGATTTAATGGGCAGTTATAGTTCGTCTTACCGAGTGCAAAATTTGGCGATCGATATTGTATTTAACCGGCGCATCGATGTGGATGCGTTAATTAGCGATCGCTATCCCCTCAGCGAATTATCAGATGCTGTGGAGCGCGCGATCGCTCCCACACCAGAAACCTACAAAATCCTCATTTACCCCTAAACATTTTAGCCCGCTTAGGCTCGGGTCATTCTAGCATCCAACCTATCTACAAAAGCCTTGCTAACCAAGACGTTGCCAGCAACGTCTTTTTTATTGGCAAAAATAATGGTTAAAAATACTGCTTAAGACTGATTTTTTTGTTTTGTCATCTGTCTAGAGTGTGATATGCTGACCTATCATACCTATTTATTTTATAGGCTTAAAATCCAGAAAAATGGAAAGTTCAAGCCCTACACGCGGACAATTAGAGCGAACCCTCTCGCAGCGCATTCAAGCTTTATATCGCACTCAATTGGGGCATCAACCAGGTCAAATAACTTGCCAAATTTTTGAGGAAAAAATTGCTATTGTTCTGGAGGATGCCCTGACCCAACCCGAACAAGTTTTACTTAATAGCGGTCGCGAGGAATTAGCCGAGCAAGTGCGGTCTGATTTAGACGCAGCGATTGAACCACAACTCAAGCAACTGATTGAGGAAGTTGTTGGAGTTCCTGTGCTTGAGTTGCTCAGCGATGCTAAATTAGAGACAGGCCGCAGCGGTATTATTGCTATTTTAGCTGACCCGCCCCAAGTGAGAGATTCCTCAAAGCGCAGTTAATAGACAACGGAATGGGAATAGGAAATTTTAGATTTTAGATTTTAGATTTCATTTCAATCTAAGATCGTACAATTTTCATTCCCAATCCGAGGGTAAACAGCGTTTAGGCGAGGTAACGACGGAGCAAAGCTTCCAGGTCATCAACCATGTATGGCTTGCTGATGTAGTCCTGACAACCTGCTGCTAAAATGCGATCGCGGTCTTCATCTCTTGCCAAGGCCGTTACGGCAATAATTTTAATTGAGCTTGTTCGCGAGTCTTGCTTGAGGCGACGAACAACTTCGATCCCATCTAAATCGGGGAGCATAATATCGAGCAGGATCAGATCTGGCTGGTAAGAAAGTGCTAACTCCAGCGTCGTCTGACCGTCTGGGGCGCTGATAAAGGCAAAACCAAACAAATCCAGGGTAAAACTAATTAACCCCAAGTTATCTTCATTGTCGTCTACAGCCAAAACTAAAGGCCGTTGAGTCACAGCTTGCTCGCCGCTGCCGCGAGAAATTTCCATAATCATAATCTGTGTTAGGGTTCCTTCTAAATTTCCGAATGGAAGCAAGCGATGCGTTTGAATGGACGAGGCATTCTTCAAGCGGCACAAGGGAATCGAGAAATCGCCGAGACAACAGAGATTGGGGAGAATGGGGAAACAAACAAGGTGAGGGAGATTTGGAAGCAATATTCTCCTCATCTTCCCCATCTTCCCCATCTCTAGCATCAGGAAAGATGCGGTGAAAAGTCAGGGGACATGGGGGGTGGCGCTTGCAACAGACTGGCTCGCGTTAAAGCATGAGGGATGAAGGGTAAACGAATTAGCCTTCATGTTTCCCGATCGGTGTTAGCTAACGTCGGTATTTTACTGTAAAATAGCCAAAAAATGCACATTTATGTGTAAATAAGCCAAAAACTCGGATTCTGTTACAAAAGTAATAAACTCGATCTCAAGACTGTGTTAAGAGCAATTTTTTAAACGACTCACCACTCAAGGGCGATCAAACACAGGTGATGCAAAAATAAATACTCCTTTTGAAGGACTTTTTAATTTTTTGACCTTGTTACCGTTGAAACAGTCGCGGACAAATCTTTACTCTTGCTCTAAGTTGCGGTTTAAAGCTATAGATATGGAGATACCCAAGCCGACAAGCGGGCAACTAGAACGAAACTTATCGCAGCGTATCCAAGTGCTGTACAGCAGTTATTTGGAGTCTCAGCCAGCTGAAGTCACTTGTCAGATTTTTGACAATAAAATCGCCATTGTTTTGGACAATTTTATGACTCGCCCCGTACAATTGCTGGCTGAGCAAGGTAAAAAAGAATTAGCTCAGCAAGTACGGTTCACTCTCAACAAGGCGCTTGAGCCACAACTGAAGGCGTTGATCGAGGAAGTGGTAGGCGTACCCGTGATTGACTGGCTCAGCGATGCCAAGTTAGAATCAGGCCATATTGGCACGATCGCTATTTTGGCAGCTACGCCGGAACTCGGCGAAGAGGCTTCTAAGACTTCAGTTAAATCAGAGATGGCGATCGCAGATGGCGACGAATGACCGCTTCTAAGTCTTCCAGCATGTAAGGTTTGCTGAGATAGTCATCGCAACCAGCTGCTAAAATGCTCGTGCGGTCTTGTGCCTGGGCTAAAGCCGTTACGGCAACAATCGGAATCGCCTGCGTATCCGGATGCTGCTTCAGGCGACGGATCACCTCTGTACCATTTAAATCGGGCAGTAGAATATCTAGCAGAATCAGATCCGGCTGGGAAAGGTGAGCTAACGATATAGCGGTTTCCCCATCAGACGCAGCTATAGCGCGACAGTCCAACACTTGCTCAACGGCTAACGCAGCTAGCACTCGGTTGTCTTCGTCGTTATCGACTGCTAAAATTACGGGCTTATTTCTAATAGGCACGGCAATACCGTTAAAGGGGAATTTCAAAACGTCCATGCTCTGTTCTCAGGGGAAGTGGTTGAGTTGCGAGATACCCTCTGATCAAAGATGGACGAGGCATTCACAACAGCGGCGTCATAAACTTTTAGTCGTCTTCTACCGCAATTAAAAATTGCTTACTTTGCTTCTCCTCACCTGGTAGAAGCTATAGAGGTGGTGGAATAGACAACAGTAGGTCGGCGCTTTGGTTGACTGGCTCGTTCTTTCTACCACTATCGTTGAGTGCGCTTGCTCGGCTTGAGGAAGCTACAGACCAAGGCTGTGGTGTTACTATCCAGATTGTATCTCGGATTTAAGATTTAGCCGCCGCTCTTAAATGGTTGTTAAATTTTGCTGACAGGCCGCTAATAACGGCTAAAATCAGCGAATTTATATGCGCGGCGCGGCAACAGGTGTGAAACAATAATAAATAAACGGGGAACGCGAGAGTTTTAGGTTTAGATTGGAAGTCTGAATCCAAAATCTAAAATCCCACGAAAAACGCTGCGGCAGCAAGATACATAGATCAAGCGTACCACAGCAAACCCCAAGTGAAATTGGGAGGAATTTAAGGAATGGGTATCGCCACAATTAACCCAGCAACGGGAGAAACGCTCAAAACGTTTGAGCCGCTTACGGATGCAGAGATTGAAACCAAGCTGGCAGTTGCCAAAGGAGCGTTTGAGCAGTACCGCAAGACGCCGTTGAAGCAAAGGGCGGCGTGGATGAAGGAAGCGGCGCGGATTTTGGAGGAAAATAAGCAAGAGTTCGGCAAGCTAATGACTCAGGAAATGGGTAAGCCGATTAAAGCTGCGATCGCTGAAACTGAAAAATGCGCCTTAGTCTGCCGCTACTACGCCGAACACGCGGCAGAGTTTCTGGCAGATGTCCCAGCATCCACCGACGCGAGTCAAAGTTTTGTTCGGTATCAACCCCTGGGGCCAATTTTAGCCGTGATGCCGTGGAACTTTCCCTTCTGGCAAGTGTTTCGCTTTGCCGCACCAGCACTGATGGCAGGAAATGTAGGGTTGCTCAAACACGCTTCTAACGTACCCCAGTGCGCGGTAAAGATTGAAGAAATATTCCGGCAAGCGGGTTTTCCAGAGGGAGCGTTTCAAACCTTGCTGGTAGGGGCGGATAAAGTCGCCGCGATTGTAGCAGATGACCGGGTGATGGCAGCAACCCTAACTGGTAGCGAAGGCGCAGGAATTAGTTTAGCGTCAATAGCTGGCAAGCACCTGAAAAAAACCGTCCTGGAATTGGGAGGTAGCGATCCGTTTATCGTTCTAGAAAGTGCCGATCTGGATGCGGCGGTGTCCACGGCGGTGACTGCTAGGATGCTCAATAACGGTCAATCTTGCATTGCGGCGAAAAGATTTATTGTAGTGGATGCGATCGCCGACTCTTTCGCCCAACGCCTGGTAGAAAAATTTCAAGCACTCAAAATAGGCGATCCGATGCACCCGGATACGGACTTGGGACCATTAGCAACACCGGGAATGCTCCAAGATTTAGACGATCTGGTGCAAGAATGCATTGCTCGTGGGTCAAAAGTTCTCACAGGGGGAAAACCGTTAACAGATCTGCCGGGGAACTACTATCCCCCTACAATTTTGACCGACTTTCCACCGGGGACGCCCGCCGAATCCGAAGAATTTTTCGGTCCAGTGGCGCTGTTATTCCGCGTTGCCAATATCGACGAAGCGATTGCAAGGGCGAATAACATCCCCTATGGACTGGGGGCGAGTGCTTGGACTAATGTGGAGGAGGAACGCGATCGCTTAATTAACGAATTAGAAGCCGGTGCTGTTTTTATCAACGGCATGGTGAAATCCGATCCGCGCCTGCCATTTGGCGGCATCAAGCGCTCTGGCTACGGGCGTGAATTGGGTATCCAAGGCATTCACGAATTCGTCAACATCAAAACCGTTTGGGTCAAGTAAAAATCGGTAATGGCTAATAGCTAATAGCTAATGGTAAGGAATTATGAACAATTAGCAATTAGCAATTAGCAATTACCAATTAGCAATTACCAATTAGCAATTACCAAAATATGAACACTGCTGAACTATTAGTACGCTGCCTGGAAAACGAAGGCGTAAAATACGTTTTTGGACTTCCAGGCGAAGAAAATCTGCACGTTTTAGAAGCGCTGAGAAATTCTTCGATTCAATTTATTACCACCCGTCACGAACAAGGTGCAGCCTTTATGGCGGATGTCTACGGACGTTTAACTGGAAGGGCGGGAGTCTGTCTTTCTACCCTCGGACCGGGTGCAACGAACCTGATGACGGGTGTCGCTGATGCTAATTTAGATGGCGCCCCTTTGGTAGCAATTACCGGGCAAGTCGGCACCGACCGGATGCACATCGAATCTCACCAATACTTAGATTTGGTGGCGATGTTTGCGCCGGTAACTAAATGGAATAAACAAATTGTTCGCCCCAGCATTGCGCCCGAAGTTGTCCGCAAAGCATTTAAAATATCGCAGACAGAAAAACCAGGGGCAGTTCATATAGATTTGCCGGAAAATATCGCTGCCATGCCGGTGACGGGGGAACCGCTAAGTAAAGGCGACGTGGAAAAAACCTATGCGTCTTTCCGCAGTATCGAACACGCAGCCAAGGTAATTTCCCAAGCGAATAATCCTCTAATTTTAGTAGGAAATGGAGCCATCCGCGACGGAGCAAGCGAAGCGCTGACAGAATTTGCCACGCGACTGAATATTCCTGTAGCAAATACTTTTATGGGTAAGGGAGCGATTCCTTACACTCATCCTCTGGCACTTTGGGCGGTAGGCTTGCAGTTGCGAGATTATATTAGTTGCGGCTTTGATCGCGCGGATTTGGTAATTGCTATTGGTTACGATTTGATTGAATATTCGCCTAAAAAGTGGAATCCCAATGGCAATATTCCAATTGTCCACATCGCAGCAACTCACGCGGAAATTGACAGCAGTTATATTCCGATTGTGGAAGTGGTGGGGAATATTTCGGATTCGCTGAACGAAATTTTAGAAAGAAGCGATCGCACGGGTAAACCCGATCCTTATGCGTTAGAATTGCGCGATGATATCCGGTCAGATTACGAACAGTATGCCAACGATATTAGCTTCCCAATTAAGCCGCAAAAATTAGTATACGATCTGCGGCAAGTGATGGGGCCAGAAGATATTGTTATTTGCGATGTCGGGGCGCATAAAATGTGGATGGCGCGCCACTATCACTGCGAACGACCAAATACTTGTATAATTTCTAACGGGTTCGCGGCGATGGGGATTGCCATACCGGGTGCGATCGCAGCCAAATTAGTCGCCCCCCAAAAGAATGTCATCGCCGTTACCGGAGATGGCGGCTTTATGATGAATTGCCAAGAACTAGAAACCGCCCTCCGCGTCGGTACGGCTTTTGTGACTATCATTTTCAACGATGGCGGCTACGGCTTGATCGAGTGGAAGCAACTCAACCAATTGGGTGTTTCAGATTTTGTCAAGTTTGGCAATCCCGATTTCGTTAAACTTGCCGAAAGTATGGGTCTAAAAGGATACCGAGTCCAATCGACAGCAGATTTGATTCCTACCATAAAAGAAGCACTACAGCAATCGGTTCCTTCGGTGATTGATTGTCCGGTAGACTATGCAGAAAACCTCCGCTTCACTCAAAAAGCCGGAGAGTTGAATTGTGTAATCTAGGTGATAGATAATGGGTAATCGGTAATGGGAAAAACTACCAATTACCGATTACCGATTACCAATTACCAATTACCAATTACCAATTACCAGATGCAAATAGCTACTTGGAACGTTAATTCAATTCGCACCCGCTTGGAGGCGGTGGTAGCTTGGTTGCAGGAACATCCTGTAGATGTTTTGTGCTTGCAAGAAACTAAAGTTATCGATGCAGATTTTCCGCAAAAGCCTTTTGAACAACTAGGCTATAACCTCTATATTTCCGGGCAAAAAGCATACAATGGCGTCGCGCTCATAAGTCGCGAACCCCTAGAAGATGTTAGCACTGGATTCGCGGCAATATTAGGAACCGATATAGCGGCAGATCTTGACGAGCAAAAGCGGGTAATAACGGGCATTTGTCAAGGGGTTCGCATTGTCAATCTTTACGTACCCAACGGTTCATCGGTAGGAAGCGAAAAGTATTTTTATAAACTGAGTTGGTTGCAAGTCTTGAGAGAATACCTGCAAGCGCTAATTAATACTGAAGAATCAGATAATCCAAAATCGCTCTGTGTCTGCGGTGATTTTAATATAGCCCTGGAAGATAAGGATATTCACAACCCCAAAGGACGAGAAAATCAAGTGATGGCTACCGAACCAGAACGCCAAGCTTTGCGGACGGTGTTAGAATTAGGATTAGCCGATGCCTTTCGCAAATTTACCCTTGAAGGCGGACATTTCACTTGGTGGGATTATCGCTCTGGTGCTTTTCAAAGAAATAGGGGTTGGCGAATTGACCATCATTATCTCACCCCAGAACTTTACGAAAAAGCAACTAGCTGCACTATTGATATTGCTCCGAGAAAACAGCCCCAACCCAGCGATCACGTCCCCGTAATTGTTACCATTTGAAGTAAGAATTTATGACAATAAGCGATTGAGTTTGCCAGAGCGCTTTATTGATTTAAGCAATGAAATAATTTAAGTAAATCTAGAAGCGAAATAGCACAGGAATATTACTACAGACCCGATAAAGCCGCAAATATCGTAGCACCTGTTGGAATTTAGGACGATGGGAACGCTTCGCTTACAAGCTTAAAGCTTAAACCTGTTAAAACGGGTGATACCGTTTTCCCATGAATGCGCTACACTTGGGGGCGGGTTTATAGAAATTGTTTGCTTTTCCCGAACATGATTGGTAAAACCCGCCCCTACCAACATGTTTGATCTGTAGCACGCATCAAGGGAAATTGGTATGAGATGGCGTTGATATTAAACCTGACTTAAGAGAGATTGACTTGGCGGCGAGTGAGATGTTTATAAAATTAGAAGAGATAAGCGATTCGCCCGCAGGGCGATCCGCTTCGCCCAATCGCAAGATTAACTCGCCAAGGGAAGTGCTGTCATGTTTTTAGTCACAGGCGCGACAGGGGGACTCGGACGCCGAATTGTGCGGCTATTGCGAGGGCGGGAAATGCCAGTGCGTGCATTTGTCCGCCTCGCGTCGCGCTATGGGGAATTGGAACATCGAGGAGCCGAAATCTATATCGGCGATTTGCAGCAAGAGCGGGATATTCACAAAGCCTGTAAGGGTGTAAGGTA
>DNGJ01000246.1:5222-23822 GCA_003486305.1 Cyanobacteria bacterium UBA11371 | reverse complement strand
TTTTTATGCCTAACGACTCGCATTCGCGGCTATACAAACAAAGACCGCCTGCGCGGTCTATAAGAATAAGGGGGGTTTTAACCCGGATTTGGTATAAACCCTTGATATGAATTGAGTTTATCTATGGTTGAACCCAACTGATAAAATCGACTCTGGTTGGGCTACGAGACGCTAGCCATTAGCCATTAGGTACAGGGAGAGAGATAACTGGCAACTTGAGTTATTAGCAAATAACAGAGCCTATTTTTGATTAACCGCACCTGCTATAACTCACCAATTATCTAGTGGCAATTGGTAATTTAGTTGGAAATTATCTTCTGGCGTCGAGTCTAGCCAAGGAGCGAAACTGCCACCCCGTACAGGTGCTTTTTGTTTGCCCATTACTTCTAAATAAGCCAGGTCTTTAATTTGGCTTAAGCAAGCTTGTGAAGCGTTACTCCCAGAGAGACTTGGCATTCTTTGATTGTGATTGTTATTTATGCTCTCGGTTTGATTTTGGCTTGGTTTGGATAATTGGCTGTTGTCTTTGACCAAGCGGTTGTAGGTGCGGTAGGGGATGTAGTGGAGGGGGTTGTAGCCAGCAAAACGCAGTATTAAAACGCAAGCCCAAGAATACTTACCTGCCAGGATAGCTTCAACGATTTGATTAAATTGTTCTTGGCTCATACCTTTGTCAAGTTTTGTATTGTAAGAAGGCATTTGGTGACTAATAGTCATGGCGATCGCACTCCGTTATAACTTGCAACTGGTGTTTTGAGAAAAGTTACTGACTCTAGCCGAAGAGGGAATTTATAAATTGAGGCCGCCTTTTTGCATTTGCTTGATTGGGTCTAGCAGGATATCTGCTATGCGGCGACGGCGGATGATAATATCTGCGGTGGCTGTTTGACCGGGTTTAAACGCAATCTTTTGAGCATCCGCAGCAGTCACGTTATGACGATCGAGGGCAATTTGCAGCTGGTAAACTGCACCGAGTTGCTGATCGGGTTTGGTATCGGGGGAGATGGAAACCACCTTGCCCGATACAATGCCGTATTCTTGAAACGGATAAGAATCTAATTTGATTTTGACTTCCTGTCCGGTTTTGATGAAGCCCGCTTCTTGGTTGGGTAGTTTAGCCATCAGAACTAGGGGTGCTTCTTGGGGAGCGAGTTCGGCAACAATTTGTCCTGGTTGAACTACTTCCCCTGGGTTATCGATGTTGAGCGACAGGACAACACCATCAACAGGAGCGGTGAATACAAGCTGTTTTAACTCGGTTTTGGCTCTTTTGAGTAGTTTTTCGGTTTGGTCAGCTTGGGCTTTCACCTGGGTTTTTTGCACTTCCAACTGCTGAATTTTTTGCCGATTCTGTACTTGAATTGCTTCTGCTTCGGCTTGATTTTGGTTGTTCTCGGCTTGGAGGCGGTTTAATTCTGCCTGGGCTTGTTTTAATTCAGCTTGCAGTCGGTCTAATTCCTTGGTGGCTTGTTTGAGATCGCCTTGAGTTTGGGTAATGATCCGAGAGCGATCGCGCAAAGCTTGTTCGGCTTGAAACAATTGTTCCTTAATATTGCTATCTTCTTGCAATTGGGTTTGCACAATCGCTCGCTGGCGATCGCGCAATGCTTGCTCGGCTTGAAACAATTGTTCCTTAGTGCGGCTCTCATGGGCTAATTGAGCTTCGGTAATCGCCCGCTGGCGATCGCGCCAAGTTTGCTCCAAGTCGGCTAACCTTTCCCTGGGTAAAGCGCCTTGTTCAACTAGGGGTCTTAGCCTTTCTATGCGCGCCTTCGCAGCTTCAGCATCCACCCGCAGTTTCTCGATCAGTTCTTGAGTCATGCGGGGAAGGGGTTGTAGCTGTTCCTGTCTTAATTTCGACGCATCCGCATCTGCTTGCAGTCGGGCTAGCAGTTCTCTGGATCTGGCTGCCAGGGGTTGTAAGTTATCCCGTCTAGCTTTATACGCATTCGCTTCGGCTTGCATTTGCGCCAACAGTTGCTCAGTTGTGGCGACTTTTTCTTGCGCTTGTGCGATCGTTTTTTGTACCCCTTGAACTCTGGCATTTGCCTGTTGGACGATCGCTTTTGTGGCGTTTTCTTTAGCCAGTGCGATCGCGTTGTGGGTTTGTGCTTCCAAGCGGGTTTGCTCGATCAACGCTTGTGTTTGAGACAGTTGAGTTTGGTAGGAAGCCCGCTCTTTCTCCAGTCGCTCGATTTCGTTGGTAGCAATTTGATTATCTAACTCTAGCAGTACCTGACCTGCTTTCACCGCCTCGCCTTCCTTGACTGCTATGCGGGCAATTTTGCCCGACACCAAGGGATTGATTTTATAAGGCTCGCCTTGGGGCACCAGCTGACCGCGAGCGTGACCTACTTCTTCAATTTGTCCCACAGTTGCCCAAACGCCAAAGGCTGTGCAGAAAGCCATGCCGCCCAGCAGTATTCGCAGGGGTAAAGTTGCGGGTGGCTGGTCTAGCAAGCTTTGTAACGCGGGTGACCAGTCATGGTTGATGGCTGGGTTAATCGTTTCTGCTGTTGTGCTTTCTGCTATCGGTACTACTTTGCCTTGCCGGTTGGTGGGGTAGTCTATTGCAGCGGTTGTACCCCCATAAACAGAAGAGAAAGATGAATCCTTGACGGTGCGATTTTCTTTATTCTTGGCATCGGAATTTTCATGCCTGTTCCTATTGGGGGGGCGTTCGGGTTTAGATCCAGAATCCGGTTCGATTGGTTGTTGCATGGTAGTGCCCCAAGCTTAAAAAAGTCTAATTTTGATTGCTTTTGGATGGTAACTCCATCGCTTTACTGATGCAGTTTTTTGCCTTTTGCTTCGCCCCAAACCATTTTCCGTATTATTGCTGAGTCCGCTTGGCGATCGCTTGCCAATTTGGCAGTTTTTTGGTTAATCTCTGGTTAACCTGGGCACCCAACTCACAACGATGCTGAAAATTTAGTTTTGAGCGAGTTGGAGCCGAAGTAACTTGCGTATAACTACGGAATTGAGGGTTTGGAGTCGAGGGAGGAGGTTGGTTGATTAAAGATTGAGTTGTTGCTGGGCTAAGTGGAAATACAGACCTTGCTGGGCCATCAGTTGTTCGTGATTGCCCTGTTCGACTAAAATGCCTCGATCCAGCACTAGGATCGAGTCGGCATTGCGTACCGTACTGAGACGGTGGGCAATGACAAAGGTAGTGCGATCGCGAGATAACCGCTCCAGATTGTTCTGAAACCGCCGTTCTGATTCGGTATCGAGAGAACTGGTAGCTTCGTCCAGCACCAGAATCGGCGGTGCGCCCAACAAAGCGCGAGCGATCGAGAGTCGTTGGCGCTGTCCGCCAGAAAGGTTTGACCCCCGCTCGCCGACTTTGGTGTTGTAACCCAAGGGCAAATCCTGAATAAACCCGTGTGCTTCTGCGAGTTTCGCCACTTCCGTGACTTGCTCCAAGGTAAATTCCGGTCGATACAGGGTGATATTTTCCATAATCGTGCCGGAAAATAGGAACGACTCCTGGGGTACCACGCCCAGTTGAGAGCGCAAAGACTGGGGAGAAACGTGCCGCACATCGTGTCCGTCGATCAAAACGCGACCGCTGTCGGCATAATACAAACCCTGCAACAGTTTCACCAACGTACTCTTACCGGAACCGCTGCGACCGACGATGGCGATCGTTTGTCCGGGATACGCCTCAAAAGAAATGTTCTGAAGCGTATTGCGCTCTTCCTCGGAACCGTAGCGGAAGGAAACGTTATCAAACCGCACTTCTCCCCGCAAGTGGGGCAAGATCAGCATCGGTTTTCCAGGAATTTGTTCGGGTTCGGTTTCAAACACATCGTTGAGGCGTTCTACGGAAATCAGCACTTCTTGCAGTTGGTTCCACATGCCCACCAAAGTCAGAAATGGACTGATAACGCGACCAATCATCATGTTAAAAGCCATAAATTGACCGATGGTGAGCTGGTCTTGAATTACCAGCGTGGCTCCGTACCACAGCAACGCCGTGCTGCCTAAAGTACTGATCGAGCCGCTAATTACGTGCAACCCAATTCCCAATTTCTGACCCTTAAACCCCATATTCAGGGTGCTGGTAAAGCGGTCTTCCCAACGCCAGCGGACTTCGCGTTCGGCAGCTACCGCTTTGACGGTGGAAACTCCGGTGAGCATTTCCACCAGCACGGAGTTTTGCTCTGCGGCTTCGTTAAACACTTCGCGGGACACCTGGCGCAGCATCGGGGTAGCGACTAGGGTCAAAATGATGATCGGCGGAATCAACCCCAGCACCAGTAGGGTCAATTGCCAGTTGTAATACAGCATCAGACCCAAATAAATCAGCCCCATGACCATATCTAACCAAGCCAAGACGACTTGACCGATCAGAAACTGCTGGATCTTGCGGTTTTCTTGGACGCGGGTGACGATATCCCCTACCCGCCGCGATTCAAAAAACTTCAGGGGTAACAGCAGGGTATGGTTAATAAATCCACCGATGAGGGTGAGATTCAATCGGTTGGAAAAGTAGGCTAGCAGGTATTGGCGGGTAGCGCCCAAGCCGATATTCCAAAAGTTAAACAAAAGCAGTCCCAGAATAAATACATTCAGGGTGGGTAAGCTTTTGTGTACGACTACCTGGTCGAAAATGATCTGGGTAAACAGGGGGCTAACAACGCTAAAAACCTGAACTAGCAAGGAGGCGAGAATAATTTGCGCGATCAGGGATTTATAAGGCCCCAAGGCACTTACGAATCGACCCAGGGATATTTTTTGGGATTCGGTGTCTCGCAAGCGGGGTGTGGGGTCGAGTAGCAGGGCGTAACCGCTCCAGTTTTCCAGGAATTCTTTGCGGGAGATCGATTTCTTGCCTCTGGCGGGGTCGGCAACGAGTATGCGCGAGCCTTTACACTTATAAACTACAACGTAGTGAACTCCCTGCCAGTGGGCAATCCAGGGGTTTTTCTGCTCTGCGATTTTGCCCAGAGAAGCTCGCACTGGTCGAGCCATAAATCCCAGGTTTTCTGCCGCACTAGCTAAGTTTTTCAGCGTTGCACCAGAACGACCAACCTCGGCAAGTTCTCGCAGGTAGTTGAGGCTAAACCGCTTTCCCCAGTACTGAGAAATCATCGCCAAACAAGCGGCGCCGCAATCGGAAGAACTTTGCTGCAAAATTAACGGATAACCTTGCCAAGGCCACCGCAGCTTTTGCGCTGGTTTGGGAAAGGCAACGACTTTATTCGGCGATTTTCCCGGTTTTGTCGGGGAATTGCTGTCTTTTGACTCTTGAGCGGGGGCACTTGACGGGGAAATTGTCCGCTGTCCTTTCTTTGCTTTCCTTCTTGAGGAAGCTGATTTCTGTCCGTTGTTTGCGGCTGCATCGCCGGATGGATTAAAGTACTTGGGTGCGATCGCGCTGGCTGTTTGCCAATCTTCTATCGCCAGCTGATACACCAATAATTCTGTTTTCGCTACCCAATCTGACGGCGTTGCTTCTGGATATCCCCAACTCGGAAATAGATCGCTGACTACTTCTCCTTTCTTTCCCCGACTCAACTCCCCACTCGCTAGCCAGTAGCGACCACCGCTGGCAGGAGTTGCTTTTGCCAGGGATTCCCCGGAGTTTATCCGTATTTCTACGATGTTAGGTATAATCTCGCGCAGTTGGTGGCTGGGTAAGCGTCGCAAGTCGGTTGAGGTTTTAAAGAATATTTGCCGCTGCCGTTTTTGCGTTTCTCCTTCTAAGTATTCTCTCAGTGCGGGTAACTTTTCCAGCCAGCGTTCGAGTTGCGCCGCCTCCAAACAAGCAACTTGCAATGCGCCTGCTGCGATCGCTCGGTAAACATGAGCGCGATCGCACAATAATCCGTCTGCACCAAAAGTCTCCCCCTCCTCTAATACCACCGCCGAAACTTCCTGATGCCCAAAAGCATCAACACCCAGCAGTCGCACCCTCCCCTGACAAACTATGTAAAAATTATTGCCATTATGTTCTTGGCGAACATTATTTTGCCTAGAATCTGGCACTATACTATTAAATGCCTCATCCCCAAGGTCAAGATTATAAACTTTTAACGATTGCTCGAATTCCGAGGCGAGGGCTGCATCTACTCGAGCTGAATCGAACAACTTTTGCATCGCAAGCCAAAGGTTTGAATCCTTTTGGCTATCTCGAGTGGGAAACTTTTCCCCATGGGTGACAGTCTGTTTCATTATTATCGCTCTCTATACAAGCAAGGGGTAAACTACTTGCGGTTAAAACTCTCGCAGCAAACCGAGGAGAGGAAGAATATTAAACGACTTGGGGCGACAAGTCTGTATCAGATTGTTAAGTTATTTGACTTGCTTCTGGAAAACAACAAAGCAAATCTGAAGTTAGTTTCTGGTTGCCGCAAACAGGAAATGTTGAAATCGATCTTTTACAAAAGTTAAATCTTTGTCGTTTGAACGATTAGCTATTTCAGTTTACTAAAAAGATCTACCACAGTTTTATCCATGTCAGTGAATCCACAGACCTGGATTTGATTCTATTTAAGGGTTAGGGCAACCATTAAGGCAAGATTAAAAATTTATTTTTACTGAATCTTCATAAAAGGTTCATCAAAGCTTTATATTACAAGTTATTAATTTAATCAAAACTGTCAAATTTAGGATTTTTTAAGTATTTTGAAAAAGCCAGCGCAGCAAGTATTTTAAGCTTTACCTGGTTGGGCGGCGAGAAATTTCACGTCAGGGAATTGGCAATATCCAGCCCCTTGACGGGGCTTCCCTACCAGGAGAGGGGGTTTTTAGCGCTTAAGCTTAAGGCGTTTGGGGAGGGGTCAAACCCCTGGCTGAATATAGCGGATTGCAGTCGCATGAGGTACACCGCAAGGCGAAAGTTTGTGTAGAGCCAGCGTTAACGCTGCCTCTACACAAACGAAGACTTAAGGCTGTACCTCAATCTGCTGTAAAGCCCTAATAATATTTTTTGAAACATTAAATTAACAAATGGCAAGAGGGTAAATTATCTAGTTTGTCAACCACCTTAAGTAGGGCTTAATACATATTTTCCTACTTTTCCTACTTTTCCTACTTTTCCTACTTTTCCTATTTTTCTCATAGAACGCGATAAATTGTCCAGATTGTCATACCCCGCAGGTAAGAACTGGCGCGGAAAGTACCGGCAGCGGTGATAGCTTCTGGAGTGCGGAATTGCAGGCCATTATTGTAGATTTGTTGTACTACAGCTTCTGCAAGTTGAAACGCCTGCGGTTTCATTCCCATTTGCACCATAAATGCAGCCAGACCAAAATTAATCCCCGTCCAAACTTCCAAGGGATGGGTAGCATTCGGGTTTTCGGGGGAACCATCGGGTTTGACACCGTTGGCTGCACCGATGGGATTTGGGAGGGATAGATACTTATTGAACCGAACAAAGCAGGCGTCGTAGACGGTTTTAAGCGCGGTGTTGGTGCATTCAACTGGTACGATATCGGGTAATCCCAACAAGCGGGCGTAAAATTGACCGCAGAGTTGGTCAGCCATCACTACATCAGAACCGCTTTCGCTATCGAGGTGGTAATATTGACCGTTCCAGAGTTTTTCTTGATAAACCCGTCGGGATTGTTGCAACCAGGTTTGCCAATTTTGGATTTGAGATTGGAGATTTTGGCTGGAATACTCGGGAGTTACGTCAGATAATTCAACATCGGGTGGGTTTTGCAGTAGGATATTGCCAATTGCGATCGCTGCCTCTAACGCCGCCAACCACAACCCGCCGCAGTAAGCACTTATACCTTGCAATCGCCAATCATCAAAAGTTTGATCTGGCGCGCCGGAGTTTTCCGGAATCCCATCTCCATCGAGATCGAAGGTTTTTAAGTACGTCAGTGTTTTTACGATACTGCTCCAACATTCCCATAAAAAACCAGTATCAGTAGAACCACTTAAGAGAAAATACCGATAAACCTGCAACACGAAATCGCAAGGTAAATCCTTCCACAAGTTGCAATCTTGATAGCTGGTGTAATTCGTCTTTTCCCAAGGATGTTCGTTGGGCGCGCCTAAATCGTGGGGAGTGGCATTGGCAACTTTGCGCACCGCTGGTGCTTGGTTATATCCAATAGTTCGGGGCGTATCGTCGCTGGTGGGAATCGCGCGAGCAAACGCTGCTAGTACGGCTCTTTCCAGTCTAGGCCACAACATCGCCAATCCGAAACCACCATAAAGCCGCACATCCAAACTTTCGTACCAGCGATAGTCCAAGCATTCCAAAGTCGCAAACTGACCTACGGGGGCGATTTCATCAGCTGCCGTCCAAAGACTACCGCCGCTGCTGAGGTGGTACAGTTCGTTAAACAGCGCCATT
Organism: Cyanobacteria bacterium UBA11371; assembly: GCA_003486305.1. GTDB lineage: Bacteria > Cyanobacteriota > Cyanobacteriia > Cyanobacteriales > Aerosakkonemataceae > Microseira. Next base: position 15,505 of record DNGJ01000246.1, on the reverse strand, counting down.
TTGAACCAATCGGGCAAATCTTCCCTGGTCAAAATTGGTTCTTGCCACGCACAGATGCGTTCGTACCAAGTATCGTAATGTTTAAGCGCCGTGCGAACGATCGCCCAGACATTTTTGCCGTTGCGTCCGAAGAAATCTGTATATCTTCGGTAATAATTAATACCTTTAGCGAATTCAGTGATGGGGAAATCCCAAGCGAGGATGAAGGGAATTTGCTTGGTTTTACCAGGTCTGACGGTGAAACGCACAGCGATCGCCGCCCCAATTTGTTCCCCAGGTTCGGCGGGAGTTTCGTTATTGCGGTCGGGTAAAGAACCATCAGCGGCAAAGGTGTTCCAAATATCCGATCCATCGCCTACTGAATTCCAGCGGGTATGATAAAACACTTCCAAACTGGGGTTACTGAGAGTGGCAATGCACATTTGGCCTTCGCCTTCTTGGACGGTATCATCGTCTTGCCTGACGCGATCGAGGAGACAGCCGACGCGAAATTGATCTTGAATCCATTGGTTGTAATTTCCGGTACTGTCGCCGAGTCGCGGTTGATACTCATAAACCGGACTGCCATCATCGCGGACGCAAACTTGGGGGGATGCGATCGCATTAGTAAACCAACCGATGATATTCTGCCACGTGAGCATAATGCTGAGAGTAATCGGCGCATCGGTAGGATTGTGAACAGTCCAGAGAAAAATCGCCACTGGGTAACTTGTTTCCTGGTAATTTTTTGCCCAAATAGGTGAAAACTGCTCGCAAGTTAACTGGGTTTGATACACTCCTGAATAAGCAAACCAACTGCGGGGATAAAGCGCATGATAAGTTCCAGATGTTGCTTGCCCCTCTGCACCCCCGCTCACGGAGTCACCAGCACCCCCGCTCACCTGCACCTCTGCACCCCTGCCTTCAGTGGGATACCATCGCCAACTGGAAAGAGAGCCATCTTCTGGCGCTTCTGTGCATAAAGCATAAGCTTGCTTGTGATTTTCGGCTTGCTCAAAAACGCTAAACTGACAAGCTGGGATAGTTTTAAATACATGTTCGCCGCCATCGAGGTGCCAAAGGTTAAAATCTCCTCGGGAAGAACGACCGATGCACCCGGCACCAAAGCCCCCCAGCGGCATTCCGTGCCAGGGGCCATCATCGAGATTGCTTTTATAGCGTACAGTATAGGGGTTATCCCAGCCCAGACCGATGGGGCGTTGCCAAGTACAGCTAGGGATTTTGATGTTGTCAGTCATGGGTAATGGGTAGTGGGTAATGGGTAATTGGTAATGGGTAATGGGTAATTGGTAATGGGTAATGGGGTGTTGTTTTCTATTAGCGATTGCTGAAATGGGTAATAGGGTATTGTTTTCTATTACCAATTACCAATTACCAATTACCAATTACCGATGACCAATTAGCCATTGTCGAAATTGCTGACTGCATCTTGATCTATGCTGCGATCGCGCCGCACTTGCGAGTAATAATGGTCATAAGCATCGTTAGCGCGAGTCGTGTACTGTTTAATGCCATTAGCAACGATGCCTAAAAAAGGCGTATTCGACATTCTGATGCCATCTAATGCTTGCATTAACGGGTAACGGTCTGTTTTGCCCAGCGCTACAACTAACACCAGTCCATCAGTAGGAGGCGCTAGCAGGTTAGCATCTGCAAAACCGACCAGAGGAGGCGTGTCGTAAATTACTAAACTAAAAGCCGAGCGCAATTCTCCCATCAGATTCTGCATTTTTTCCGAAGAAAGAAGCCTTGTGGGATCGGGTGGAATTTGACCCGCCGTTAATATGTACAGATTATCGTCTTGAGCGGATTTTTGAATCACATCGTTGAAATCTAAATCTTCCGAGGCAATTAAATTGCTCAGCCCCCGCATATTAGGTAAATTCAATCTGGCGTGAACTTGAGGACGACGCAGATCTGCATCAACTAATAGTACCCGTTTTCCCATAGCCGCTGCCGCCTGTGCCAGATTTAAAGCGACGATGGTTTTACCTTCTGCTGGCGTTGCCGAACTGATGACTAAAGAACGGATTGGCATATCCGAACCAAGCAGGCGAATATTAGTATAAAGCGAGCGAAAAGCTTCTAAAAAAGGAGAAGCATTGTATCGCTGTAATTTTTCCACAAAACTAACAGGAATGCTCGAGGTTTCGGCTTGAGGTAAACTTGCCGTTGCGTGCCTGCCCATAAGTTTTTTGACGCCTTTATTAAAAGGAATAACTCCCAGCAGCGGAATGCCAGTTTTATCTTTAAGTTCGTCGGCAGAATGAAATACGCTGTCGAGCATTTCTACAATCCAAGCTGCGCCTACACCTAATAGCAACCCGGCGAAGACTCCCAATGCCAGATTGCGATAGGTATCGGGAGCAATGGGAACAGCGCCTTCTGGTGCGGCAATCAGTTGCCAAGGGACTGCTTTTTGAGCCGCTTCTATTTGCAAAGATTCGCGGGTGGACAAAAAGCGAGTTAAACTTTCGGTAGCGACCTTTAATTCGCGCTGCAAATCGGTGTATTCCCGCGCCCGGATCGGCATTTCTTTAAATTGTTGAATTAAGTTTCTTTCAGCTTGTTCCAAAGCTTTGCTACGAACTTCTATTACCTTTAATTGGTTAGATGCCTCAACAAATTGCTGCGTTAACCCTAAACGAATCGAGTTTTGAAACGTCAGCTTGTCGGGGCTTACTCTGGCAGTATCGAGGTTGTTGCCAATGATGAGTTGAGCTTCTTGACGAATCAAAGGCAGCAATTTGGCTCTAGTTTCTTGCAAGGATTGCAAGATGGGGTTGGCTGAGGTAAAGCGCACCGACTCGGTGGCTATTTTTGTTTCAACCTCTTGCAGTTGGTTTAACAACTTTTGGTAGCGAGGTGCTTCGCTCAAAGCTGCTGCGACAATCGCTTGATTCGGGTCTAGTCCCAATTGGTTTTGCAACGTAGCGTATAATAACCTGACTTCATTTAGTTTGGTTTGAACTTCGAGGCGTTGTTGGCTAATACCGCTAATTTGTCCCGATATTTGTTGCGCTTGAGCTTCTGGTTCAATAAAATTATATTGCTGGCGGAACTTTTGCAGTCTAGCTTGCAGCGTATCAACTTTTAGCCGCAATTGCGGTAACTGGTCTTCAACAAATTTAATTCCTTCTAAAACATCGCTTTGGCGCTCTAAGCGGCTATAATTTAAATATCCTTGAGCGATTTTATCCAAAATTTCTTTTACTTTTTTCGGGTCGCCATCTTGGTAGCGAATGTCTATAATTTTTGTGTCTTGCAGTCGGTTAATTGTTAATTTACTCATCAGCGAGTCATAGGTTAAATCGGGATACTTAATCCGAATCTGTTCGAGAATAGGAGCCGTGACGGTGGGACTGCGTAAAACTTCAATTTGCGTATTGTAATCTAGACCAGTAGATATGACATCACCGACATTTTGAGCTACTTTTGTTTCAGCGGTGATGGGTTCGACTAAAAGACGAAACTGACCGGCATAGAGGGGCGGACGATTTAAAGCGCGATAACCGATAGCAGTGGCGACGGAGATTGCTACAGTTAAAACAACGAGATAACGACGGCGTAAAATTCTGACAACCTGACGCAAATCTAATTGGTCAGAATCTTTGTCGTGCAAGGGTTCAGGATAAATGGGAGTGGCAGCACTTTGGGATAGATTGTTTCGATCGGGCCACAATGGTTGGGAATATGGTTGTATTTTCATGTTTTGCTGTTTCTTTGGCGATAATCGTACTTTATCAAATACGCTGCAAGGGTTCTTAGGGAACTGTAACTCCGAATAATCTCATAAAGTCTCTAAAAAAGTTGACGAACGACAATCCCTGACCCACGGGGTTTAAAATCAAGCCTAGATTATCGGTGGTTCGGGCTAAGCCAGATCTGGCGACTAAAACCACGTCGTTAGGACGGAGGGTAGGGTTGCTTTGTTCGTTGGTGCCTTTGTCGAGATCGACTTCGATCGTGCGCCGGGAAACGGTACCGTTGGGGTTGAGGCGTAACAGTTCTACGGTTGCTTTTCGCGCCCTGGCGTTAAAACCGCCTGCGGCGAGGATGGCTTGATTGAGGGGGGTATTGGGTCGGATTTGGATGATACCGGGTCGGGTGACTTCTCCGACTATGTTGACTGGGATGGTGGCGGGAGAAAAACTAGCATCTGCTAACAATGCGGCTTCTGCGGGGTCAACATTGACGGCTGTGGGTACAAAAATTGTATCGCCTTGTTGCAGGACGACATCTTGGGAGCGATCGCCCGCAACCAATAGCTGCCAAAAATTAATCGGTATAGTTTGTTGCACCCCCGCTTGGGTGAAGCGCCGTACCTCGATGCGGCGGATATCGGCAGATTGAGTAATTCCCCCGGCAAGTTGAATTGCTTGGGTCACCGTCGGTAACCCGGCGACGCTGGGTAATGCACCCACAATTACGGTGGGGGGTTGTGCTGGTTGAATCACGTAGCTACCGGGTCGCTGTACTTCTCCCGCCACGGCAACGTTTAAAGGTTGTGCCCCGGTGGGTGCAACGCTGCTAGATGCTAGCGCCAAAGAGTCTGTAACAGTTGGAGAAACCGAAGCGGGCACAAATACCGTATCCCCTTGTTGCAAGATGATATCCTGAGAGCGATCGCCCGTTGCCAAGAGTTGGGAAAAATTGACGGTGAAGGTTTGTTGTCTGCCGCCCCGCACGAGTCGGATAATCTGAATTTGACTCAGATCGGCGGTTTGCCTGATTCCCCCTGCGACTTGCAATGCTCGCGATAGGGTGGGGACGGCACCCGTCCCGTCGGGTTGAACTACATAAGGGCCGGGACGAGTCACTTCCCCGACAACTACAACGTTAAGCGGTTGATTTGTAGCGGGGGCGAAGCTGGAAGCGGCTAAATCGAGTGCTTGGGTGGCATTGACGCTGGTAGCAGGCGGTACAACTACAGTATCTCCCTGTTGCAAGATGACATCTTGAGCGCGATCGCCATTTTCCAACAATTGGGAAAGATCCACGTTCAACGTTTGTTGTCCGCCGCCCCGCGTCGGTCGCAGTATTTGGATGCGACTAATATCGGCAGATTGGCGGATACCCCCAGCGACCTGTAGCGCCCGCGACACCGTAGGGACGGCACCGGATTGATCTGGCTGGACGACTTGTGGACCCGGACGAGTTACTTCCCCGACAACGGCGACATTTATCGGTTGAATCGTGGTGGGGGCGAAGCTGGCGGCGGCTAAATCGAGGGCTTGGGCTGGATTGACCGAAGTAGCAGTGGGAACAAATACGGTATCGCCTTGTTGCAAGATTAAATCTTGAGAGCGATCGCCTGCACGCAACAGCTGTTGCAGATTGACGTTGAAGGTTTGTTGTCCGCCGCCCCGGGTGGGTCGCAGTACCTGGATGCGACTGATATCGGCAGATTGACGGATGCCTCCAGCGACTTGCAGGGCGCGGGACACGGTGGGGACGGCACCGGATTGATCTGGCTGGACGACTTGGGGACCGGGACGAGTAACTTCCCCGACAACGGCGACGTTAATTGGTTGATTCGTGGTGGGGGCGAAGCTGGCGGCGGCTAAATCTAGAGCTTGGACTCGATTGGCAGTTGTAGCAGTGGGAACGAGGATGGTATCGCCTTGTTGCAAGACTAAATCTTGAGAGCGATCGCCATTTTGCAACAATCGTTGCAGGTTGACGCTAATCGTTTGTTGGCGTCCACCCCGGGTGGCGCGACGCACTTGGATGCGGCGGATATCGGCAGATTGGCGAATCCCCCCAGCGACTTGCAGCGCCCGCGATATCGTAGGTAGGGCGCCGGTTTGATCGGGCTGGACAATTTGCGGCCCGGGACGAGTTACTTCACCGACAACAACAACGTTAATCGGTTGATTGGCAGCGGGAGCAAAACTAGCCGTGGCAAGCTGGGAAGCTGCTTCCGGGTTAATGCTAGCGGCTGTGGGAATAAAGATGCTATCTCCATCGCGCAAAGCGATATTTTGACACTGATCTCCCCGTTGCAGCAAAGACAAAAGATTAACTGCGATCGCTCCCCGTCCGGGTCTAACCACGCGCACCCCTTGTAAATTTGCCGACTGAGTAATGCCCCCAGCCACGGTAAGCGCCTGGGTGATTGTCGGAAATTGAATCCCCGAACCGCTCCCCGTGATGGGAATGCTGTAGGAACCCGGGCGCGTAACTTCCCCGGATACTGCCACATTCAGGGGGCGGGGCGCAACCAAAATTACAGTAATGATAGGTCTTCTGAGGAAGGGTGCGTATCGCGTCCGCACAACGTTAGATGCTTGATCGAGGGTCAATCCTGCTACCGATACGCGACCCACGAGTGCCAAGTTTACCGTCCCATCGGGAAGTACTTGGTATTCACGGGTATATTCTGGCACATTAAATACGTCTAATTGGATGCGATCGCCTGCGCCTAAAGTATAAGGTTCTGCTTGGGGACAACGGGTAGTGGTAGTTTGGGTGACTCTCCTACGAGTTTGAGCAAAACTAACTTCTGCGCCGGTCAGCACGAGTAAACCTGACAGAAATATACTTGTAGCGGGTTTGACTATTGAGTTGGGTTTGCGATTGCTAGCACCGACCATTAAGCGATACCCCATGCTTCGACCTGAAAAAATTTTGCCGTACCACAGGTTACTTTAACTCCCTGTGTAGGCGCTTTCCTAATTTAACTAAAACCGCGCTTGCCTGTAAGAATATATCCCAGCGTCAAACCTATAGGCTCAGATAAACTGGTGAGAGTAGCGAAGCGAGTATCCCATGCAAGGTCTGAGCGAATTCATCAATGATACGATGCCAGAGTGGAACGTACCGGGGCTAGCGATCGCCATCGTCAAAGATAACCAAATCGTCTTCTCCGAAGGTTTCGGTTTGCGCGATGTTAAAAACAACTTAAAAGTCACGCCCAAAACCCTCTTTGCTATCGGTTCTTGCACCAAAGCCTTTACTACAATGGCTATGGGTATTTTAGTTGACCGAGGTCAATTAGATTGGGATAAACCCGTGAGAAATTATCTCCCTAGTTTTAAACTTTACGATTCCTACGCTAGCGAACATATAACCCCGCGCGATTTAGTCACCCATCGTTCGGGTTTACCCCGTCACGATGCGATGTGGTATAGAAGTCCTTTTACCCGCGAAGAAATTATCAACCGCTTGCCATATTTGGAACCCACTCACGAACTGCGTAGTGTTTTTCAATATAACAATTTAATGTACTTGGCGGCTGGTTACTTAGTCGGTGAAATAGCAGGTTGTACTTGGGAAGAATTTGTCCAACGGGAAATTTTGCAACCTTTAGGAATGGAAAACAGCAATTTTTCCGTAGAAGCGTCCCAAAAAACTGATGATTTTGCTTTTCCCTACGTACATAACAATGAGGAAGTTAAAGAGATTCCATTTCTCAATATTGACGTTATTGGGCCTGCTGGCTCGATAAATTCCAACATTACCGATATGGCACAGTGGCTTTTAATGCATTTAAACAAGGGCAAGGTTGGGGATAAACAAATAATTTCACCCAGCAATCTAATGCAGATGCATACGCCACAGATTGTAGAACCGAACCCGCAGTCAGAGCGTGAAGTTTTGAATCCTTGTTATGGTTTGGGATGGGCTATTTATGCTTACAGAGGGTATAAAGTTGTGCAACATGGAGGGGGAATAGATGGATTTTCTGCCTTGACAACGTTGTTACCTCAAGACAATATGGGCGTTGTGGTCTTGACGAATTTAAACGCGAGTCCGCTGCATTCGATTGTGAGTTTTTATGTATGCGATCGCTTGCTAAATTTAGACCCAATTCCTTGGAACGAACGAATCAAAGAAGGAGTTGCTCTAGCCAAAGAATCTACAACCAAAGCCAAAGAAAAAATCGCAGCCGAACGCAAAAGAGGAACTCAACCATCCCATGCTTTAGAAGATTATACAGGCAATTACGAACATCCCGCCTATGGCATTATTTCAGTTGAACTCAAAGACGATCGTTTAACCACAACTTATAATTCAATAGTCTCTCAACTTCAGCACTACCACTACGATACCTTTGAATCTGACTCGGAACTGGGTGAAATGCTTGATATGCCGCCTGATTTGATATCTTTCTGGACTGATAAAAAAGGCAATATTACAAGTCTTTACGTTCCGATGGAACCGAGTTTGAAAGATGCTGTATTTACGCGGATACCTGAAAAAGGAATGACACTGTAGGGGCGGGTTTTACCAACAAATAACTTAAATAAACCCGCCCCGGTCAGCGGTTTATAGAAAAATTTGTGGGTGAATATGAACTAGCGGGACAAAATCTCACAATCTCTTTAAGAGGCGAGGGATTAATTGCATCAATATCTGGTCAACCAGATTACGAATTAGTTCCTTAGAATTTATCTGGCTTTAATATTAAATTCACGAAAGATGCCGCTGGAACTGTGACTGAAGCCGTCATTATTCAACCTAATGGCGCATTTACAGCTACTAATAAAAAATAAAGGAATTGGTGATGCGATCCCCCCTAACCCCCCTTGCACAAAGGGGGGAACTGGAATTAAAGTCCCCTTGTGGAGGGGAATCTGTAGAAAACTATTAGGAAAACGATGTAACAGATGTAGACGCGCCGTTTAATTTAAACCCTGGTCAAAACCCCGAAAACCTCGTCTGAAGCATTCTCAAAAATTGCGCCGCGTTGCTTCAAATCGCGCTTGATATCTTCAGAAAGCCCCAAGTTATCTTTAAATCGAGCATTCTTGACATTGGCGCGGCTCAAATTGGTATTTCTTACACTAGCACCCCATAAGTTAGCACCGTTCAAATTGGCACCGCTTAGATCGGCATTGTTCAAATTGGCATCGCTGAGGTTGGCATTGTGTAAATTAGCACCTTTCAAGTTTACACCGCGAAGATCGGCATCGTTCAAGTTGACACCTTTAAGGTAAGCAACGCTAAGGTTAGCATCGCGCAAGTCAGCATTACTCAAGTTTACATTACGGAGATCGGCAATTCTCAGGTTTGCATTTCTTAAGTCGGCATTGCTCAAATCAGCACCGCTGAGGTTAGCAACTCTCAAGTCTACATTTCTGAGGTTAGCATTGCGGAGATTAACTTCGCTCAAGTCTGCACCCGCAAAATCTTTAGTTTTTGTCAAAAGCTCATTCAGATTTTCGATTTTCTTTTTTTGGCTTCTATTTGTAACCCATCCCATAGCCAGCACCAAGGTAAATCCTACAATCCAAGCGGGTGGATTACCGCTAGTTAGTAGCAGCATTATCAAAGAAAGAGAAGCAACTTTAGCTGTTGGCTTAACTAGCAAACCAAATCTATTCTTGGTTGGCTCAAAACTACTAATTTGCTGACAGTTGATCGAATTCATTTTTAATACCTCCTCTGCGATTCCTCCGATCGCTTAAGTTTGCCTAAATACACCCAATCAACAAGCAGGATGATTCACAGCACAAAGGTAGATGCCAATTGGCTCAAACTAGCATAGGGTTTTTCAGGCTTTTGGCAAAATTTTTGGTAGTTATACTAACATGAGAACCCTAACTGCACCCAAATTGTTAAAATTTTTAAATCGGTAGATACTGAAAGAGGTTAGTGAAATTACTCGGTTAGTGACCTCAGTTTTATCTGAGTGCGATCGTCAGTAATTGGTAGAGCAGAAGAGCCTTCAAGATTCCTGGAGAGTCCTCCTTGTATTATTTTGGGTTTATTGGTAATTCTAAGCATACTCTGAAACTCAGGAAAGTTTTAACTGTAATAATACTGAAGTACAAAATAAAACATAATTAAATTTTTATAAAGTTAGGGAAGATTTTAGAGAAATTAAATGATTTTTTTGAGCGTTCGCGTAGTGTGCCGGAGGCATATAGCATCTTTATACCGTAGATTTACTCAAAACAATTTTAATAAAGTTTAAAGTCTCAGTAGATTTTCGGAAATTAAATTATTAGAAATAAGCAAGGAGTGAAGGGGAAGAAAGGGAAGAATGTTCCCGTTGACCCCTTCAAGGAGCGATCGCATTGCTTAGGATTGCTCAAAAATGGCTCCCCGCTGGATCAAGTTCTGCTGTAGCTCCAGAGAAAGTCCAGGATTGTTACCAAAACAGGCTGACTGCACCTTTGCACCGCTCAAATTGGCGTTACTCAGATTTGTTTCGCGCAGATTCGCACCAGACAGATCCGCACCGCCCAAATTTGTCAGCGCCAAACTGGCACGGTGCAAGTCTGTATAGCTCAGATCGGCATTTTCCACATAAGCACCGCTCAAGTTAGCACCGC
>DNGJ01000246.1:3634-4996 GCA_003486305.1 Cyanobacteria bacterium UBA11371 | reverse complement strand
AAGTTAGCACCGCTCAAGTTAGCCTCGCTCAAATCTGCATCGGTCAAATCTGCACCCCGGAGATTGGTACGGCAAAGATTAGCGCCGCTCAAATCAATTTTGCTTAAATTAGCCCCAAGCAAGTTACCCCCAGCAAAATCTCTGCTCAAATCAAGGGCAGCAATTTTCGCCAGTTCCAGAAAGTCGTTAGTTTTAGCTTCGCTAATGTGCTGAATTAGCTCTTGAAGTTGTTCCAAGTTTGAGGAATTTTCAACAGCACTAAAACTGGGAGAACACTCGTAGCATAACTGGGATTGACTCAGATAAGGTTGCAATCTAGCTGAAGACAGCAAAATAGCCAGTTTTGTTTCTATTACTGCATGTTGATTCGGGCTAATATCATGTCGCCATAAGCCTTCAGCATCGGTCACAGAAACATCTAGCGGCGAAACTTCAAACTTGGCTGCAAAACGACAGGGTTTTTCGGTTACCTTCAAAGTTCCCAGTTTCACCTGATTCAGTAACCCTTTTAAAGGTTTGACTTCAAAAACACCAACCAGATTTTGGTTTAAATCATTTGTCTTTACCTGAAAAAAAACCTCGCTAAATTCAGTAGAGGCTAAAGAGAATTCACCACCTTCGAGCTTTAGCTTTAATTCACCACCTTTTAGCCGGAACTTAACGCGACCACCGAGTAAAGATTCCCACTGTTCGTTAAATTCTAAAGTCAAATACAAGTCCAGTCCGTGCTTATCATTTACTGGAATTGCTTCTAATTTCATCGACAGGCAGTCGGGATATTTGTTTTCAGATTCTAGCAGCGGCATGGTAGAGATAGGTTCTTGCACGATCGACCTCAAAGCAGTTAAAGGGTTGCACAATTTAACGCTACCACGATGGTGCAAGCAGTTATCGGCGATCGCGTCAAAAATTTAAGGGCGTTGCTTGCACATAACAACGCCCAAAAAAAAATTCCCACTCTATAAAAGATTGTTAAATTATTCAGCCGAGTCGAGGACTGATGCCAAAAAAATTGCTTCCCTCTAGCTCGTTCATTAAGAGCGTCTAACTCAAAGCAGCATTACTGCGGTCATAGCTTGCCCGGAAACTCGGTTCTGGCTTGCCTTGGGTATGAGTCCAGTACTCATCATCAACAGACAAGTGAAATTCAGCCGCCGCACGCCCCAGCATTGCTTGCTGTCGATTCTTAATCAAGTGATGGTGACGCATCATCAGGGCGCGAGCTTGATCTTCAGTAGACATACTTTGTTTCTCCTTCTTCCTGATTCCCTTGGTGACCTTCTAATAATTAAGATATCAGAAAATTCTGTAGCATAAGCTACCATTTTAATAATTTAATAAAAATTTACGTTTTGCCTCTCG
>DNGJ01000246.1:1125-3290 GCA_003486305.1 Cyanobacteria bacterium UBA11371 | reverse complement strand
CTCCGCCTCGGTTGGAGACTGGATCTATCTGTGCGATCGCACATACCCTTGACCTCTACACGCTCGTCCAGCTATGATACAAACAAGTTAAGGTTCTAAATCATGTTTGCAAAGCAGCCATCACTACATCACCTGACAAGCCTTCTGCTGGGGCTGGGGCTGCTGCTGCGCCTTGGGCGCAAATAATTTTTTCACCATTTCAATTAAGTTTTTTGGATCGCAGAAACCCAGTATTCAGCCGAGGCGGAGCCTCTAGCAACTCGTTCCCAGGTTGAACCTGGGAACGAGATCTTGATACAAAATGCGAACATTAGCAATTAGCAATTAGCAATTAACAATTGGAGATTCTTATGCGACTGCATCAAACACTTGGGATGTTGCTGCGACTGTTTTTGGGTTGTCAGACTTGGTTTGATTGGCAATCTGACAGCCCTATTTTCGCCACAATCTCTCACAAATATCGAACAAAAAGGAAGAAGCGATCGTGTTGAACAATCCCGCGACAAAATATCGCCCATTTGCCCCAATTAACTTGCCTAACCGCACCTGGCCTGGTAAAACAATAACTCATCCACCGATTTGGTTAAGTACAGATTTGCGAGACGGTAACCAAGCTTTAATTGAACCGATGAACGTCGAACGCAAGTTGCGTTTGTTCCAGATGTTAGTCGATATTGGTTTCAAAGAAATCGAAGTTGCTTTTCCTGCCGCTTCACAAACTGACTTTGATTTTGTCCGCTATCTGATCGAACATCAATTAATTCCCGATGACGTGACGATTCAGGTATTGACGCAAGCGCGAGAATCATTAATTCGCCGCACGTTTGAATCTTTGCAAGGAGCGAAGCGAGCAATTGTACATTTGTATAACGCCACGTCTCCGGTATTTCGCCAAACTGTGTTTAATTTGGCTCGACAGGGAACAATCGACCTTGCAGTTTCAGCCGCCAAACTATTCGTAGAACTTGCCGCATCGCAGCCGGATACTGAATGGTATTTCCAATATTCACCCGAAACATTTACGGCGACAGAACTCGACTTTGCCAAAGATATTTGCGATGCAGTTTTGGATATTTGGCAACCAACGCCAGAACATAAAGCAATTATCAACCTTCCCGCTACAGTTGAAGTCGCAACTCCGAATATTTTCGCCGATCAAGTTGAGTGGATGCACCGCAACTTAGAACGACGAGAAGGGGTTATTTTAAGCGTACATCCCCACAACGATCGCGGGTGTGGAGTTGCCGCAGCAGAACTCGCTCAAATGGCGGGTGCAGATCGAGTCGAGGGATGTTTGTTCGGTAACGGCGAACGCACGGGGAATGTGGATTTGGTAACATTAGCTTTGAATCTTTACACCCAAGGCATCGATCCAGGGTTAGATTTTTCTAATATTAACCAAGTCGCAAGAACGATCGAAGATTGCACCCAATTGCCGATTCATCCTCGCCATCCTTATGTGGGAGATTTGGTATTTACAGCATTTTCCGGTTCGCATCAAGATGCGATTAAAAAAGGCTTGGCGGTACAGAAACCCGATGCAATTTGGCAAGTGCCTTATTTACCGATCGATCCGGCAGATGTGGGACGAACTTACGAATCAATTGTGCGCGTTAACAGTCAATCCGGGAAAGGCGGCATCGCCTTTTTGTTGGAACGAGATTACAATTTAATCTTGCCGCGTCGATTGCAAATTGAATTTAGCCAGATCGTACAGCGGGAAATGGATGCACGCGGTCAGGAAATGTCCTCATCTGACCTTTGGGAATTATTTGAGCGGGAATATTTGCAAGCTTCTTCGCCGTGGAAGTACGTCGCTCACGATTTATTTGAAGAAGGCGAGGCGATTTCAGCGACGTTGCAAATAAATGGGAAAATTGTCAAGATTAGCGGGCGAGGAAATGGCCCGATCGATGCGTTTTTGAATGCATTGAATTTGGGTTTGCGGCTGCATAATTATGAAGAAAGGGCGCTTTCTGGGGGGAGCGATGCGCGGGCGATCGCATACGTAGAAATTGCTACCGATCTCATCGGCGGAACTCTCCACGGCGTCGGGGTTCACTCGAATATTGTAGCCGCGTCGTTGTTAGCAATTCTCAGTGCAGTTAATCGAGCATTGCAGCAAAAAATGTAGCTATATGTAGCTATATGTAGGGTGCGTTAGC
>DNGJ01000246.1:0-770 GCA_003486305.1 Cyanobacteria bacterium UBA11371 | reverse complement strand
TGACACGATATTAAACCAATCAGAAACCGGGTTTTTAGCCCCCAGGCTAAAGCCTGGGGCTACACAAACAAAGCCCGCCTACGCGGGCTGAAATTCTTACAGGCTGCGAAGGCAGCCTTTGTTTGTATAGCCACACCCTTAAGGGTGTCGGATTTTGGCGAAAGTATTGTTAGAAAAACCCGGTTTCTGAAGTCGTTTAAGCACTGGCAGTAGTGTCAGATTGATTGAGAACGTTACGCGCATTCAACGACAGCATGAGGCGGGAAGTACCGCTGAACAAAACGCTAACACCAACAAAAGTACCGATCAGCCAAGGTGCATTAAAAGGCCATTGGAACCAAACAATTAGACCCAGCACTACAGTAACAATGCCATTAACAAGTTCCCAAGTCCAGTTTTGTTGAGGGCGCAAACGGAAGGCGAGAATGATTTCAAAAGTACCTTCTGTCAGCAAGAAACTACCTAGCAACAGAGTTAGTGTGAGGACACCTGTCAAAGGGTAGAAAAACAACATCAAACCCGTGGCAATGTAGAGAGCGCCTAATAAAAGCTTCCAGATAAAACCGTTTTCGCGAGTTTGAAATGCGTGGACAATTTTGGCGACGCCGCCGCTAGCCAAGATTAAAGCAAACCAAGTCTCAGCAACGATTGTAGAGACAGCGGGGGCGGCGATCGCACCGATTCCCAATACAATCAGGAGAACGCTCATCCAGATTGACCAGTTAATACTCTTCTTGATGTCACCAGAAACGTTAGTTGTCATAGTTTTT
>DNGJ01000029.1 GCA_003486305.1 Cyanobacteria bacterium UBA11371 | reverse complement strand
CCCTCCGCGACCTGGTCGTCGCCGCTGCGCTCGCCCGGCCCGAAGGCGAGCGAGATGCTGAGGATCGACGCGGCCGGCGCGGCCCCGATGACGCCGGATGCGGGGCCGCTGCCGCGCCCCGCCGCGAGCGAGGCGACCATCGTTCCGTGGGTGATGCCGCCCGGGCCGAGCGGCAGCGTGCCGGTCTCGTTGCCGCGGCCCGACACGTCGGTGCCGCCGATGACCGCACCCGCGAGGTCGGGGTGCCGAGCATCCACCCCCGAATCGATGACGGCGATGACGACGCCCTCGCCGCGCGTCACCTGCCAGGCCTCGCGGATGCCGTACTCGTCGAGCCAGTACTNNGCAATTAGCCATTAGCAATTAGAGATAACTACTAGCTTGACGAGTAAACATGGTGTGATAGCGATCGCCCAATTCCATCAATTGATCGTGAGTTCCTACTTCTACAATTTCCCCATGTTCTAAGACTACAATCCGATCTGCCATTTTTGCTAGGGCGAGGCGATGACTGACTACAACTGCCATTCGTCCCTGGGCAATAGTCTTAAAAATGCGGTAAATTTCGTGTTCGTTTTTCGGATCGAGGGCGGCGGTAGGTTCGTCAAATACTAGCAATTCTACCTTTGATAAGCGGATTAAAGCACGAGCGATCGCAACTCTTTGCCATTGTCCTCCTGATAAATCAATTCCATTTTCTAATTGCTTGCCGAGGGGAGTTTCTAACCCTTGAGTTAATTCATCTATTAAGTGGGCAATGCCTGCATCTTGCAATACAGTTTGAATCGCGAGATCTTCTGACAATTTAGGTTGATAACCCCATCCGACATTTTCCCGCAATGTTGCTGGGAAGCGGGCGTAATCTTGCATCACAACAGCAATGCGCGATCGCAACTCGTTTAAGTCAAGACTTCGCAAATCTTGCTGATGCCAATAAATCGTACCAGAAGTCGGATCGTAAAGGCGACACAGCAGCTTTGCCAACGTTGTTTTACCTGCCCCATTCTCTCCTACCAAAGCTACCATTTCTCCCGGTTGAATCGTCAGGTTGATATGTTTTAAAATCGGTTTTTCGCTACCGGGATAAGCAAAAGATAAATCCTGCAACTCGATTCCCTTTTCCCCAGCAGCCGGAAGTTTTAGATAACCGCTGTGCAACTGAGGTTCTAAATCTAGTAATTGAAAAATCGGGCTAGTTGCTAACATCACATCGTATAGTTCGCCCGTGTTGCCAACTAAAAGGTAGACACTGCGACGCAGTTGCAAAATAATCCCCGTGTAAAGGGCTAAATCTCCCAGTGTATATCTGCCTTGCAGCAAACCTAGCACCACGTAGACGTAGGGAAAAGCTACCCCCAATCCGTCAACTACCGACCAAAATATCACAGCGATCGCTTCTTCCCGTCGCACCTGTTGCATCTTGAGAAACTGGCGTTCAAACAATCGCTGCCATCGTTCTAACAAGACAGATTGCAGCGAAAACAATCGCACTTCCTTAGCGTAATGTTCCCCGGTTAAAACCTTGACATAGATATTCATCTCGCGAGTAACACTTGCCTGAGTTTCTTCTACCCGCCAAGTTTTTTTGCGAAACTTCAATTCGACAAAAATTGCCGGAATAGAAGCAGCTACCAACAACAAAGGAACCCACCAAGCAATTGAACCTGCAAGCAACACCGCCGGAACAAAAACAAAAATACCAATCAGCGTTGTCGCCACGCTAAATGAGAGTTGCTGGAGGCGCTGTACACCTTTTCCAGTGAGTTCAACTAGATTCAACAAATCGGGGTTTTCAAACAGAGCAATATCATTGAAATTGGCAATCTTGTCCAACAATTTCCCTTGCACGTAACCCCGAATGCGATCGTGCAAAGCTGAGTAGATCGCTGCCCGAACCGAGTCGATCGAATCCACGATTAAATTCAACAGAACTGCCCCTACCATACTCCACAGCAGCTTCGGTTGGGACAAAACGAGTGCGATCGCATTTTCCACTGCCCCCTGTCCTAGAAGGCGAGAGGCTTCATCTATCACAATCTTGCTTAAAAACAGCGAAACCGATGGCCCGGTACCAATCGCTAAAGTCACTAAGACGATGTTGCGAAGCTCAAATGGTGCGGCTTGAATTACCATCTCAAGACTGCGACGCAATGCTTGTAAAGTCGTCAATGGTTTTGGTTGCATCTTCAGTAGATTCCCATAAATTGTTCAATTAAATATACAAGATTAAACCTGAATTTTTCGGATATACAGCCTGCACAGGTGTGAAAATATCCAATCCACAAATGGGAAAAATAAATAGATATTGAATGCAAATTTTCTAGATATGAAACTTAGATTAATAATATCATGCCCGGTCGATTACCCACGCTCGGCAGCCGGGACACGGCATTATTAAAGTTATCTGTTTGTCCGAGATATCGTCAGATGCCGTGTCCCTACGCAACGACTTTGTGACCTTTTTTTATTATGGGCAATTCAACGAAAATCATATAACAACTTCATCTGTATTAAATAACAGCCATCTATTTTGAGTATTAATTAACACAATTCGAGTTTCAGCAAACAAATTTCGCGAAACGCAAAAAACCTCACCGAGTTGTTGCGTAGGGACACGGCATCAGAGATATCTCGGATAAACAGATAAGGTTAATCGTGCCGTGTCCAGGCGTCTAATTATGGGTAATCTTAAGGACACGATCTGAAGAATTAGCTTAGCTTGAGCCAAACCATGCTTAATGGTCAATCCAGTTTTCTCGATTAGTTTGCCGTCTACCCATTCTGTGCGATCGCCCGGATGGCTCAAAAAGTCTTCTAGGGAGACGAGTTCAACGAGATCGGATGGGGTGATGGAAGCGACCATTTTGAGGGACTCACAAAGCTAAAACGGCTAGCACTACGATTTTAGAGGCGACTGTGAAGAGCCAACAGCCTTTAGATCGAGTAATCTAGACTAGAAACGCACGCAGAATAATTCTGAGAAATAGATTCATGGTTGCAACCCAGGTAAAGCACGAAGTTAAAGACCTTTCCCTCGCGCCGATTGGTAAACAGCGGATTGAATGGGCTTCGCGAGAAATGCCCGTGTTGAAGCAGATACGCGATCGCTTCGCCGCTGAAAAACCCCTCGCCGGGATTCGTCTCGTTGCCTGCTGTCACGTTACCACAGAGACTGCGAATTTAGCGATCGCTCTCAAAGCCGCAGGTGCAGACGCCGTCCTCATCGCCAGCAACCCCCTTTCTACCCAAGATGACGTTGCTGCTTGTCTCGTCGCCGATTATGACATCCCCGTATTTGCCATCAAAGGCGAAGACGCCGAAACCTACGTGCGTCACGTGCAAATTGCCCTAGATCACAAACCCAACATCATCATCGATGATGGTTGCGATGTCGTCGCCACCCTGGTACAAGAACGGCAACACCAACTAGCTGATATTATCGGTACCACAGAAGAAACCACGACAGGCATTGTGCGTTTGCGTGCGATGTTCCGCGATGGGGTACTTTCTTTCCCCGCGATGAACGTTAACGACGCCGACACCAAGCACTTCTTTGACAACCGCTACGGCACCGGACAATCTACCCTCGATGGCGTCATCCGCGCTACCAACGTATTGCTAGCCGGTAAAACCGTTGTCGTAGTTGGATACGGTTGGTGCGGCAAAGGTACCGCCCTCCGCGCGCGGGGACTCGGTGCCAACGTAATCGTCACCGAAATCGACCCCACCAAAGCCATTGAAGCAGTAATGGACGGCTTCCGCGTCATGCCAATGGCAGAAGCTGCACCCCAAGGCGATTTGTTTATCACCGTTACCGGCAACAAACACGTCATCCGCAGCGAACATTTCGATGTGATGAAAGATGGCGCAATGGTTTGCAATTCGGGTCACTTTGACATCGAAATTGACCTCAAAGCTTTAGCAGAAAAATCAACAGAAATCAAGCAAGTACGGAACTTTACCCAAGAATATCGCTTGCAAAATGGTAAGTCCGTCGTAGTGTTAGGCGAAGGGCGTTTAATCAACTTAGCCGCTGCTGAAGGACACCCCAGCGCGGTAATGGATATGAGCTTTGCCAACCAAGCTTTAGCGGCTGAATATCTGGTCAAAAATAAAGGCAAATTAGAACCAGGCATTCACTCTATCCCCGTCGAAGTCGATAAAGAAATTGCGCGGCTGAAATTGGAAGCAATGGGCATTTTCATCGATACCTTGACCCCCGATCAAATCGAGTACATCAATTCCTGGACATCGGGAACGTAATCTTTGGTAATTGGTAATGGGTAATTGGTAATGGGTAATAAAAAATTACCTTACCAGTTGCCGATTACTATACTATTACCAAATCTGTCAATGGGTAATAGGAAAATGATTCTATTACCCATTAGCAATTAGCAATTAGCAAGCTTGCAATTACCAATTACCAATCACCAAAGCTATGAATGAATGGATAAATACCATGATGAATTCCCTGGGGTATTGGGGAATTGGCATACTGATGTTTTTGGAAAATCTTTTCCCTCCCATACCCTCAGAATTGATCATGCCACTGGCAGGATATTCAGCAACTCTACCAGGTACCAAGATCCCATCAATACCTATCAGCATTGCAGCTGGAGTTATTGGCACAGTTGTCGGCGCATTACCTTGGTACTATGTAGGCAAACTGATCGGTGAAGAAAACATCAAGCGGCTAGCTAACAAGTACGGCAAGTGGATTAGCGTCACGGGAGAGGATATCGATAAGGTAAACAATTGGTTCAACAAACATGGCGAAAAAGCCGTGTTTTTTGGTCGCCTCGTGCCGGGAATTCGTACCTTAATTTCCCTGCCAGCCGGAATCAACGAAATGGCGTTAGTACCATTCTTAATTTATTCAACTATCGGCACTATTTTGTGGGTCACTTTTCTCACAATGGCTGGTTACATGCTGGGCGCCAATTATGAATTGGTAGATGAATACCTTGGCCCGGTTTCCAAGATTGTGGCAGCCTTATTAGTGGTTTCTTTTATTGTTTGGATTGTGAGGAAAAAGCAAAAAGAAAAGAAAAACAGCTCGAACTAAAACTATCTGGGTTTTGAGGAAAAATCAGATAGTTTAAATACAGAAATTGCCTATGGCGTGGTTTTGGCAAAATTCAAAGAGTAAATTTATTACGACTGAACCACTGGGCAAAAGTGGAGAGAGAGGCGAAAGTAACGTATGGGAAGCGGTCAAGCTGGCTTTTACAGATAGAAACTGCATTGCCTATTGGCGCTATCCCATATTTTCAAGATTGGGAAAAACCAGGAAAGAAGCGGATATTTTAATTGCCGATGTTGAACTCGGCTTAATTGTTATTGAAGTCAAATCTATGACGATTGACCAGATAGTTGCTATCAACGGTCATCGGTGGGAATTGCGGAATTTTTATACCAATTATGGGCATCCTTACCAACAGGCGGAAAATCAGTTATTTGCGTTATTGGGGTATTGCGATCGCGAACCCACTCTCCGCTGTAATGTTACAGGTAGAGCGATTGTAGCCTTACCTTTAATTACCCAAGCACAATGGCAAAAAAAAGGCTTCGACCAACTCCCCTGTTGTCCTTCTATTTTATTCCAAGATTGTCTTTTGCAGGGGAGCAGAGGAGCAGGTGAGCAGGGGAGCAGGGGAGATATAATTGCTACTGCTGTCAATGCTTTACTTCAACAAATTGAGCAAACTACTCCTGTCATTAAAGGTAGAAACTTAAATGAAGAACAGTGGAAGTTAATATTAGCAGTCTTAGGTGGAAGTCCAGTATTCCGCAAACCTCGGTTAACTTCTCTCCCCAAAACTAGCAAGCAAGGGGGATTAGGTTTGCACACCCGTGGTGGTGTCCTACAACAAGTGGGAAATTGGTTATCTGAATTCGACTTACAGCAAGAACTCATCGGTAAACAAATTCCCCCTGGCGCACAACGCATTCGCGGTATTGCAGGTTCGGGTAAAACCGTCCTGCTGTGTCAAAAAGCCGCACATATGCATTTAAAATACCCCCATTGGGATATTGCCTTAGTCTTTTTCAGTCGCAGTTTATACGACCCGATCATTGCACAATTAGATAAATGGTTGCGTCGCTTCAGCAGCGGCGAGGTGGAATACGACTCAAATAATCAAAAATTGCGAGTTTTTCACGCTTGGGGTGCTAAAAATCAACCTGGACTTTACAGCATTATTTGCGAAGCATCTGGCGTTCAGCGTCTCACCGTTTATGACACAGACAGCAAGCAACCTAACGAAAGTCTTGCAGAAGTTTGTAGCTTGTTACTTAAAACAGCAATAATTCCCCAAATATTTGATGCGATTCTGATTGACGAAGGACAAGATTTAATCGTCGATGATGAGTTTAAATTTAACGATAAACAACCTTTTTACTGGATGGCGTATCAAACATTGCGTCCCGTTGATATGCAACATCCAGAACAGCGGCGCTTAATTTGGGCATACGACGAAGCGCAAAGTTTGTCAAGTTTAAATATGCCCACAGCGGGTGAATTATTCGGGGATGAATTGGCGCATTTGGTAACGGGTTTCTATCCAGGTGGAATTAAAAAAAGCGAAATTATGCATAAATGTTACCGCACTCCTGGCCCGATTCTGACAGCCGCACATGGAATTGGTATGGGTTTATTACGTCCGGAGGGAATGCTTTCAGGTATTACTAGAACGCCAGATTGGCAGGCACTTGGTTATGAAGTTACGGGGCGTTTTACTCGCGGTCAACAGATTACTTTGCGGCGGTTATCTGATAACTCTCCTAATGTGATTCCCCAACTATGGAAAGGGTCGGTGATTGAGTTTGAAATTTTTAGCGATCGCATCTCCGAACTCTCTGCATTATCCGCCAATATTTGCCACAATGTCAAGCAAGATCATCTCAACCCCAGTCGCGAAATCCTAGTCATTGTTTTAGGTGAATTTTTCGATGCAATCGAACTAGAATCTCACGTAGCCGAGTTTTTAATATCCCAAGGAATTGATATTTTTATTCCCGGTAATACCGAACGCAATATCTTAAAATCAGACCCAGAAAACCGCAACCCCAATAAGTTTTGGTGTGCAGGTGCAGTCACCGTTTCTCCCATCCACCGCGCCAAAGGAAACGAGGCAGATATGGTTTATATAATCGGCTGCGATAATGTTGCCCAAAAAGAGAATAACCTCACCCTCCGCAATCAACTATTTGTAGCATTAACTAGAGCCAGAGGTTGGGTAAAATTAAGCGGGATTGGTAACTATCCAATGTATGAAGAAATCAAAAAAGTACTTGACAGCGGCGACACTTTTAGTTTTACTTTTAATCGCCGTCCGATGCGAGAAATTAGCGTTACCGATGCGGGAGAATTGCTGAAGCGATATGCAGCAGGCGGGAGAAATTTTCAAGGTGCAGACTTGAGAGGTATTGAAATTGCAGGTGCTAACTTGCGGGATGCTAATTTAATCGGTACTTTGCTGAATGATGGTGATTTGAGAAATGCTTGCTTAGATGGCATAAAATTAGTAATTTCCGATTTAAGTCATGCAGATTTGAGTAGTGCCAGTTTGAGAAAAGCAAAGCTGATGGGCGCAATTTTACGAGATGCCAATTTGAGCAATACCGATCTAAGTTATGCTAACTTAAGCGATGCAGATTTGAGCAATGCTAAGTTAGTTGGAGCTAAATTAGTCGGTGCGAATTTGAGCGCTGTTGATTTAAGCGGTGCTGATTTGACGGGTGCAAATCTTGAGGGTGCCCAGTTGAGTGATGCTAAGTTAAAAGATATAAAGATGCCAGATGGATGTATCATAAAATAAGGCAGAACGCAATCGGGTCGCATACTTAACCAATGAAACAACCAAGTTGTACAGGAGTGGCGGCGCAGGCAGGCTGTACCTTTTGATGTAGAGTCTGCTATTACAAAGGGTGTATACATTCAGTTACGAAACCGAGTTGAAAATCTTTTAGACGAACTTGAACAAGCAACAAAAGGATTTTTGGAGTTTAACTCTAGTTATATACAATCTCATCCCTATATGTTGCCAATTCTTCAGCGCCTAGCAAATATTTCGAGTAAGGCTGAGCTAAAAAGGCGAATTGGCAATGTTTCAGACAATGGGATTTCAGCTTCAGCAGCAAGGAAAATGTCCGAACTTTTGAACCAACGAAAACCAGGTCAAAATACAAATCGCGGACAGATTTTGCAGAGTATTGAACCAACTTTAGAAGGCATCGTCCGAGATTTGGTGGGAAGAGTTCTGCTTGAGAGTATTGTTGCTAATGCGCTTGATGATGCTAATGTTCCTTATAAGCTAGAGTCTGAATACAGCTACCTTGAAGGTGTGGTTTACAATTTCCGAGCAGATTTCGCGATTCCAGATGAAACATCCCCGAAACCTTTTATAGAGGTGAGAAAATCATCTTCAAGACACGCATCGCTCTATGCAAAAGATAAAATGTTTTCAGCTATCAATTGGAAAGGTAAAAATAAGGAAATGCTTGCCGTGATAGTGGTGGATGGTGCTTGGACAGCAGAGACGCTGAGGGTTATGGCAAAGGTGTTTGATTACGTCGTACCTCTTAACAGAGCATCTGATGTAGCTGAAGCTATTTCTGCTTATATACAAGGTGACAGATCTCATTTGAAGTGGATTATAAACTTTTCTATTGAGTCTGCCAAGTTAGATGACATTTAAGAAAGCGATCGCATCCCCAAATTCGGTATGCGATCGCATCGTTCAAACCCCTGCTGCTTTAACGAACTAAGCTACGAAGGCGTCCATTCTGGGCAAACTTTTCTGCCAGAATTTGTTGATAAACCGCTTCATACCCATCGGTCATTTTCTGAACGCTGAAGCGATTCACTACATGCTTTCGACAATCATTGCGGTTGATTTCCTCAACTCTTCTCACCGCACTAACGCACTCTTCAATCGAGTTGCATAAAAAGCCTGTTTTGCCATCAGCAATTACCTCGGAAGTAGAGCCTAAATTCATCGCAATTACTGGCGTTCCCGATGCCATTGATTCAACCATTACTAACCCGAAAGGTTCGCGCCAAGTAATGGGGAATAAAGTAGCGATCGCTCTTCCCATCAATTCATTTTTCTGAACGTGATTTGCTTCACCCAAATACTGAATTTGCTCGCCATCAATGTGGGGTTTGATTTCGCTTTCGTAATACTCTACGTCAACGACATCCACCTTACCCGCCATTTTTAAAGGTAACCCCACTTGTTTGGCAATTGCTATCGCGTGGTGCGTCCCCTTCTCCGGCGATATCCTACCCAAAAACGCTAGATAAGGAGGTTCATCTGGTTGCGGGTAAAACTTGTAGCTGTCTACATCAATTCCATTGTAAACCGTTGCCACGCAATTTAACCCTAATCTTGGCTCCCGTTGCGTATTGGAAATGCTTACATATGGCTGCTTTTTCGCATATGTAAACATTTTTTCATTATCCGGTGTAAAAATGCCATGCAGCGTGTGAACTGTAGGCGTTTTTACCAGATTCACATAAGGTAGTGCAGCGCAACCCATATGGGAATGAATGATGTCAAATTCTGACGCTTGTTCGTACACTCGACTCATTTGTAGCATCTCATAGATGCCGAATTCCTTCACACTGGAATCGAGTCGTAAAGCGCGGGGATGAACCGATTCAAGGTTCGCTAAAGTGATAGAATCTCCAGATGCAAAAAGAGTTACTTCATGCCCGCGTCGCACTAATTCATCGGTTAGCAGACTAACCACTAACTCAATACCGCCATACGCAGGAGGTGGGACTCTCTCCCATAAAGGTGCGATCTGTGCAATCCGCATAATCATCTCCTAAAAACTGAAAGAAATTGAACTGCCTACTGGCTGTTTTCAAAGTGATTTCAATCGATTCATTCGGCTAGTTTAACTGGGTTTGAACGCTAACTGGTTCCCGATTTCCATGACGATCGTATAATTTTGAATCCGCAAGATTCGACTACCTTACGGTAGAGATCGCCTATGTCTTAAAGCGTAAATATG
>DNGJ01000106.1 GCA_003486305.1 Cyanobacteria bacterium UBA11371 | reverse complement strand
GCCAAGAGCGAAGACAGCACTACTACTACCCATTTACAGCGGATTGCTTTCTTAGTGAGTTACTCCTTCGTTTGTGTAGCGGCCCCCTTAAGGGTGCCGCTACACAAACGAAGGTGTACCATCACCGGCTGCTTAATGCTGCCTGCACACTGCTGTTGGTGTACAAGAGAAGGCTGCAAACTTCTATAAGCTACTAAACAACCGCAATCTTTTTCCCACCAGTTTCCTTGCAACAATACCCGCCGCATCCGGATGCGCGAAGCTCGGACAATTGCTTCTAAAGGCTCCTTTACTCGCTGGAGATTCTCAGAACGAGCCGGGGGACGAATTTTTACTCCTATTGCCCTTCCTACCGCACCCGCAGCTATTAATAAAGGCGTCCCTTCGAGGAAAAAGTTTTCTTCTTTGTGACTCAAAGTTGATGCGAGTTCACCGATAGCTTCTGCGGTGACTTGACGGGTGAGATGTTGGCTCGCGCGCAACCTTTGTAATTCTTGCTGTGCTTCCCGTTCATCTAAAAGATAAAAGCAGTGTAGTAGTTGAGTGTGAAGGTGGGAGAGTCCGGTGAAAAGGGTATCAACATTGCGAATTTCTGAGGTAGTTTTAATCGCCAGTTTTACCATTTCCATTGTTTCCAAGAAGATGTTATCGGTGAGGGTAATTTGCTCAAACTTCAAAAGTGCAGTAGAAAGGTGTTCAAGCCAATTTTTTATCCAGGCGATCGCATCAACATCACCATTCGCTATCATATCTCTAAAACATTCCCGGTCTAGCTGCAACAATTCTGTTTCACCCATCGGTACTGCCAAAATTTGACGGTGGCAACTAGCAGTTGTTCCAAACAGCGCTTCTCCCCGAACAATACTGCATAGATAACGGCGAGTTCCTTCCACAAAACCATCTTTAATGGTGACAGCAAACAACGCCATCTTTCCAGACTGAATCGCCCAAACCGAATTAGGATCGTTTAGCAGTATTGGTTCGTTGCCTTTAACTTGGTAAAGTTTTCCTTGTAACATAGTTTTGGTAATTGGTAATTGGTAATTGGTAATTGGTCAAAATGTAGAGTACGGCACCCAAGCGATCGCATTAAAGCGCTTCACCTGCGGTGCGAATTAATCGGGAATAAACACCATCAATTTGCCACAATTGTTGGTGAGTACCTCGTTGTACTACCTTTCCGTTTTGGAGAACAATAATTTCATCGCAGTCGCGGATAGTGCTTAAGCGATGGGCGACGATAATGCAAGTACATCCCCGCCGCCGCAGATTTTCATCAATAATTTTTTCTGTTTCTGCATCTAAGGCGCTGGTAGCTTCATCCATAATTAAAATAGAGGGTTTGTTTACCAAAGCGCGAGCAATTTCTAAGCGTTGTCTTTGTCCCCCGCTTAAATTAGCAGCACCTTCTATTAGTTCGCCATCTAGTCCCCCAGGCATTGAAAAGATTACATCAGCAATAGCGGCATCCTGACAAGCTTGGAGCAAATTTTTGTCTGGTATAGTGGCATCCCATAAAGTTAAATTGTCCCTGATGCTGCCGCCAAACAAGAGGATTTCTTGTTCTACCATTGCGACGGAATTAGCTAGTATTTCCTGGGGAATTTGTTCTCTGGGTGTACCATCAAACAGAATTTCTCCTGTCCAAGGTTGATATAGTCCGCTGACTAATTTAGCAATGGTAGATTTACCAGAACCGCTTCCACCAACTAAAGCAACTCGCTGTCCGGGTTTAATTGAGAGGTTAAAGTTTTCAATTAACGGCGGTTCTAAGCGACTATAACCAAATGAGATGTTTCGCAATTCAATATAGCCTTGGAGTAATTGGTAATTGGTAATTGGTAATTGGTAATTGGTAATTTTTCCGGGAGGGGGAGAGTTGGTTAAATCCGCGCCTACAGTTATGGGGTTATTTAAGACATCATCGAGGCGGATTAAATTCGCTTGCAACTCTTGTAAAGTGCTGCCGAAGTTGACAAGATTATTTACAGGTTCTTGGAAACTTTGCATCAAACCTTGAAAGGCGATTAGCATTCCGATACTGAGGTGTCCATCCATCACTCGCAAACCGCCGACAACTAATAAGAACATACAAGACAGGGCGGATAGAAGGGTGGGTAATACAGAAAATATCTGATTTGTGACGCCGAGTTCCTGTTGGGAATTAATTGCTTTGGTGTAGTAACCAGACCACCGAGAAAAGAAATCTGATTCTAATCCAGATGCTTTGATAGTTTCGATACTTTGGAGAGCGGCAATAGATGTGCCTGCGGCTTTGCCATACTCTTGAATTAATCTTTGGTTGGCGTCTACGCGCTGACGGGAAATCCACTGTAAAGTGAAGACATTTATAGCAGCAAAACTGATGGCGATCGCAGTCAGTATCCAGTCATATTGTAACATGACCAAAGCATAAAAAATCACCATCACTGCATCAATCGCAGTAGTTGCTAACTTCCCTGAAAGAACATCAGCAACTTGGTCGTTAAGAGTGGTGCGATCGCTGATTTCTCCGGCAAATCTTTGGGCGTAAAAACTAACAGGTAAGTGCAGAATGTGCCAGAGAAAGCGACTAGACATTCCCACCGCCAGTTTTATTTTCAGACGGCGCAGATAGCGCAACCGCAGTAGCGTTAGCCACCCTTGTAGGAAAGATGCGATCGCCATCGCCAAAAGCAGCGGACGCAGCCAATCCTGTCGTTGTTCTACCAGAATAGCGTCTACGAATATCTGGCTAAATATCGGCACTGCCAATCCGACAACGGTTAAGAGAAATCCCGCAACTACACAGTAAAATAAAGCACCAAGACTGCCTTGCAACCGTTGCCATAGGGAAAAGAATTTGCTGGGGATGCGATCGCATTTTTTAAACTCCCGTCCCGGTTCCATCACCAGCACGACGCCGGTATATCCCTCGTCAAATTCCTGTAGCGAAACAGTACGCGGTCCACTGGCGGGGTCATTAAGATAAACTTTTTGTTTGGTAAATCCCTCGACTACTAAGAAATGATTGAAATTCCAGAAGGCAATATAAGGAGGAGACAAGTTTTTAAGTTGCTCCAATTCCTTCTTAAAACCTTTAGCTTGAAGTCCGTAATTTCTGGCAGCTTTTAGTACATTAGACGCCTTACTACCATCACGAGAAACCCCGCATTCGCGACGCAGTTCTGCTAATGGTACAAACAGACGGTAGTAACCCAAAATAATCCCCAAAGCAGCAGCACCACACTCTACCGCTTCCATTTGCAAAACCGTGGGAGTCTTTACCCTTTTACCTCGATTTGGCAGCAATTTTTGCCAGTCGGGTAGAGGATTAAACGTTACTGACATTGAATTAGAAAATCCCACTTACAGACCTCAAAATAGGTAAAACATAAGTGATAGGAGCGCGTTCTTCCACCTTGACTCTAACGACGGTGGTAGTTCCAGGAGAAATTTTCAATTGTGGGCCAATGGAAGAAGACCACTTATAACCGCTGAAAGTTGTAGAATCTGGCTCTAATTCGGCGAATACTTGCATTACACCTTCTTGTTGATTAGATACCAAACCCGCTACTATTTCGGGATTGCCTACTAAATTAATCGCCGCTTCTTTAGTGATGGGAAAAGGTGAAATACTCGTAACAGTGCCAACAATTCCACCAAATCGTTCTCGCTTTACAGTTTCGGGTGTAATTTGCACTTTCATGCCTGGTTTAAATTTTTTACCTTCTTTTATGGGAAAATAAGTTACGGCTACCAGCTTACTGGTTGTATTTTCCTCATCAATGCTCGCTAATCTCGTTCCTGCATTCACAACTTCTCCAGGGTTAACCGCGATTTCGAGAATGCGTCCTGAGTATTGACTGATAATCTGGCTTTCATTGTTTAATTGCAGTTCTAGTCTGGCGATTTCGCGCTTTAATTCTTGGATTTCTCTGGTGCGATTAGTTGCAGTTTCCAAGTTTTCTTTAGCTAAATTTGCTTCTCTGCTATCCAAATCTTTTAACTGAGCTTGGAAATTGGAAATATTACCCAGATTTTCCCGATAAGACTTTTCCTCCTGAGCTTGTTTGACATCCAAATCTTTTAACTGAGCGCGAAAATTAGCAATGGTGCCGAGGTTTTCCCGATAAGACTTTTCCTCCTGAGCTTGTTTGACATCCAAATCTTTTAACTGAGTTTGTAAATTGGAAATGCTGCTGAGGTTTTCACGATAAGACTTTTCCTCCTCAACTTGTTTGACATCTAAATCTTTTAACTGAGTTTGTAAATTGGAAATGCTGCTGAGGTTTTCCCGATAAGACTTTTCCTCCTCAACTTGTTTAACATCTAATTCCTTTAACTGAGTTTCCAGATTAGAGATTTTTTCCAAGTTTTGCAAATATTGCTGTTGTGCGTCTAAAACAAGATCGCTGGAGATAGCTTTTTCTTCTTCAAATAACTTTCTGCGGATTTCCATTCTTTTTTGGAAAATGGGAGTCATCGCCTTGACTTTTTGCAGAGTTTGCTGTAATCCTCGCCGTTGTTGGAGAATAGAATCCCTAGCTTTCGCCTGCAAAATTGGCGTTAAAGCTTGAAGTTCTGCAATGCGTTGTTGCAAGCTTCGCCGTTGCTGGATAATAGAATCGCTACCTTTGGCTTTCAAAACAGGCGTTAAAGTTTGAAGTTCTGCAATGCGTTGTTGCAAGTACAGACGTTGCTGGATAATAGAATCGCTACCTTTGGCTTTCAAAACAGGGGCTAAAGTTTGAAATTCGGCGATGCGTTGTTGCAAATATTGACGTTGCTGGATAATAGAATCGCTACCTTTGGCTTTTAAAACAGGGGTTAAAGCTTGAAATTCTGCGATGCGTTGTTGCAAATATTGGCGTTGCTGTTGAATAGCTATTTTTTCCTGTTCTATGCGTTGATCTTGAACCGAACCTAAGCCTCGATCTTGCAATTCTAGTTCGGTTAGTTTAGCGCGTTGCTGTTCCAATTGCTTGCGAAGATCGGCTTGGTTAATTGTTGCGATCGCATCCCCTTTTTTAACAATATCCCCAACTTTAACATTCAAACTAAGTAATTGCCCAGGAGTTTTTGATTGGAGTGCCAAAACTTTACGAGGATAGATTAGTACGCCTCGCCCCTCAACAGTAATCGGTATGCGTCCGTATACACTCCAAACAATCGCTACCAACACCAAACAACCTAAATTAACTAAATTCAGCCAACTTTTAGGACTAACAACCTGCATCAATTGGTCTAATCTTTCAGGCGAAGATAGACGTTCCAGGGATTCTTTACGGAATAGATTGTGCTTTTGGTCTAGCATTTGTGGAAGCTTAATTGCGCCCGGATTTTAGATTTTGAATTTGGCTTGTAGTAGCCACACAAGGGGCGGGGCGGGAAGAGTTAAATTGTTTGTTTGTGCGAAAGGTTATTGGTAAAACCCGCCCCTACAATCGGTGTCTATCTGTTGATGTGTAACTCTGATTTATTCCCACAACAACACAGAAGGCAATAAATCTGGATACGCCAACCTCAATAATTGATAACCAATTCCAGCCGTACCTTGAAAGAAACCAGGATTGTACAACTCGCCAGACAGCGAAGGAAACAGATAGAAACTACCAAGTTGCTTGGCATTTCTTACAACCAATGCTGCCTGTTTTTGCACAGTATTCCCAAGTTCTGGACGCGACAACTTGGAAGCTGCTACTAATAACACCTCCATCCTGCCAAAATTACCGCAACAAAGATGGTCGAGAGGAGGCAAACCAAAACGTTGTGTTGTATTAATAGCAACCGCAATTTCTTGCCGAATTTCTGTTGTATCCAAAATTTCCAAACCTCCCAAACGACCTAAAGCAATTCCAGGTGCGCCATGACACCAACTGGTCATAAAAGAAGGGAAATCATCCCTGACATCTTGCCAATTTCCAGCGCTGTGGGAAAATAAAGTACGCTCGTATGCGATCGCTTCCTCAGCCGCTGCCAAAAAATCCGTTTCTTGAGTAATTTTATACAATCGCAATAAAGCATAGGCAATACCCCCCGCACCATGAGAAAATCCCGTTGCTAACTTGCCTTGTAGAGTTGCCCAAGCTCTCAATCCAGAATCGCTCCTCGTGCGGTTAATTAGTAAGTGATAACCCAAGGCTTGGACTTTATCTAGAACAAATGGATCTGGTTTGGCTTGATATAAACTCAGCAATCCTAGTATTGCTCCTGCGGCTCCAGCTATGATGTCAAAATAGCGATCTTTCGCAATACTTTCCTGAGTTATTAATGACGCTGCAAGTTTAGCAACATCCAAAAGTTCTGGTTCATCCAAAAATTGACTGACTCGTACCAAAGTATAAACAATAGATCCCAATCCACTAGCTCCACCGATACCATGTTCATTTGGGTCTATTTCCTGCAATAATTTTCTCAAGTCTTGCAAGGCACACAGCGCTAAATCTCGAAATTCTGCATTTCCAGTAATTTTTGCCAAAGCTGCTAAAAATAAAGCAATTCCATCAGCACCATCGTACAAACCATAACCCAAAGGCTGTAGTTGCATCCGCTGAGCGTTAGGCAGGTATCCCATACCAATCCAGGTAACGCTATCGGCAGCATACAGCGGATTGCCAGC
>DNGJ01000182.1 GCA_003486305.1 Cyanobacteria bacterium UBA11371 | reverse complement strand
CGGGCTATTAACTTATGAAAAATTAAGTGTATTCTATTAAGTCGCAATCCGCTATATTTGTTTTTCTTGAACTTTGAACAAAAAAGAGTGCTGGGCAAATTGATTTTGCCCAGCACTCCGATCTCAATCGGTTTACTCAGATCTTGCACCATTATCAACAAGCGTTGAAAAACCGGGCTTCTTGACGAAAAATCTAGGTTTTCAAGTTGAGCTATTTGCAAGAAACTAAGGTTTAGCCTTGGTGCAAGATGTGAGTTTACCTATATTTTTCGCGCCCCGGAATTAGATAACGGAAGCAACCTTAACTCTGAGCATATCCACCATCGACTACTAATGTCTGACGGGTGATTGCTCGTGAGGTATCTGAAGCCAAAAACAAATAAGTTCCCACCAATTCATCGGGTGTAAGTTCGATGGGAATAGATTGTTGTTCGTGTAAATTCTTGTGTTTGGCTTCTGGTGTTACCCATTGATTAAGCTGTCTTTCAGTCATTATCCAACCCGGTGCAACAGCATTAACCCGGATATGATGTTTCCCTACAGCCTGAGCCAAACCGCGAACCATACCGATAATTGCCGCTTTAGTTGTATCGTAGGCAATCATATCTGGTTTAGCAACCCATACAACATGAGAACTGGTCATAATAATGCTACCTCGACCAGCATCGATCATGTCTGGCAACAACTCGCGGCAAGTCACGAAATAATGCACTACATTCAGTTGAAATAAGTCGTTCCACTGCTGTTCGGACATTTCCAGCAACGGATATCTCGGATCGTAACCAGCGTTATTGATCAAAACATCCACTACTGGTCTTTCTTTTCTGATTTGAGTTAAGGTTTCGCTCAGTGCTGAGGTATCGGTTAAATCCACAGAATATACATTAACCTTGCCCCCAAATTGTTCGCATTCTTTGGCTATGGCTAAACCCTTCTTTTCATCTTTATCGAGAATGGTTACAAGAGCAGCCTGTTCGGCAAAAGATCGCGTTAAAGCTTCTCCAATTCCATTACTACCACCTGTGATCAAAACGTGCTTGTCTTTTAAATCGGGATAGATTGGATGCATGATTTCCTCCTGGATATATCTAGTTGTTTACCCAGAAACCCGGTTTTTCTCAAAAACCGGGTTTCTTTAGATCCAGCCAGTCTTTGCTGGCGCTTAAATAGAACTTGAGTTCATCCAAACTTCCCTCTGACTGCGAACCTGGTGTTTGTCGCGGATGGGCGCATTCGATGACAATTGGCCCATTATATTGAATTGCATCAAGGGCAGCCAAATGTTCCTCGAAGCTAATGTGTCCAAATCCGATTCCTTTTCTATTAGAATCAGCGATTTGATAGAGACTGAGTTGCTCTCCACATCGTCTGATGGCTTTGACTGGATCGTCTTCTTCAATATTCATATGAAACGCATCCAAAACAACGGTCATATTCTCGGCATTAATCTCGCTAAGCAGATCCAGGACATCGGTGCTTTTGAGAACGAAGCGACATAGATAGCGATTCAGGGGTTCAAAGCCTAATTTGATATTTGCTCCAGCGGCATGGAGAGCAATTTCTCGGCATGATTCTGATAGAAACTCAAGCGAGCCTGTATAAACACTACCCGTTTGGTTTTGGATGTATTCGTGACAAACAACAATTGGCTGACCTAGTTCTGCTGCGTAATCAATCAACTTTTTGTAGTAAGCGATCGCATGATTTCTGATATGGCGATCGCTGCTGGCTAAATCTACGTTACCCGGAGTGAGCGAAAATATTTCTAACCCCTTGTCTGCCAAAATTTTTTTGACCTCTTGAGGCGAAACCCGATCGATATCTACATACAATTCCACCCCGTCAAATCCCATTTGAGCAACCATCTCTGCAATATCAACCAATTCGATATTGCCGAATACCCATGTAGTTACCCCGATTTTTCGTCTCATATTCACACCCTTGAATTTTGGATTTTAGATGAGCGAGCAAGCAGTAAATTGAGCAAGCCGAGAGTCGCAATAGCAAAAACAGCACCAGCGTAAAAAACACCCTGCATTCCCCACACTCCAAACGCGATTCCTGCTAACAGCGGCCCTAACGCTTGCCCCAGTGACAAAACTGTGGCATTCACCGCCATAAATCCCGCTCGATACTGTTGGGGGGCGAGTCCACCTAAGAGCGCCTGAGTTGAAGGAAACACCATGCCATGCGCGGCACCGAATAAAAAACTGGGAATGAACAGCAGCCAGACATTGTGCAGCGCCGGAGTAATGACAAGCGCCAGCGCATAGAGAACAAACGAGACTTTAATTAGTGTTATTTCCGACAGCTTTTGTGCAAATAATCCCAGTTGCGAAGAAACAAAAGCCAGCGAAATTGCCATACTTGCCAGAATGATGCCAATCGTCACATGAGAAGCACCCAGAGTATCGCTCGCCAAGATGGGAATGTAAGTAAAATAAGCACCAAACAACAGAATGAATAAGGCAACTACTGCCCACAGAAGTCCCACCACCTGGCGATTGTTGATACTGCACCAAATATTGTGCAAATAAACTTTAAAATCGAACTCCTGCTGCTTTTGAAACTTGGGTATTTCCAGGCAGAATAACACCAACAGTGCGACTGGAATAGCAGCCAATGGCAGCAGAAAAGGATACCGCCATCCCAGTGCTGCCAATCCTCCACTCATCAGGGGGTACAATACCAAAGCCATGCCAATCCCCCCTGCATTGAACGCCATTGCTGATGTCAGCGCTTTTCCCGCATACAAATCGCCGATTAACGTCAGCGCTAGGGACTCTAAGGGAGCAGCACCTATCCCTTGCAGCAAACGCATCTCCAGCAGCGTGCGAAAATTCTGAGCCAACGCACAAAAACATCCGGCGCCAGCAAATAACAACAGCGCCGGTACTAAGATTTGTTTCCTGCCAAACCGATCCGCCAGCACCCCAGACACCGGAGT
>DNGJ01000437.1 GCA_003486305.1 Cyanobacteria bacterium UBA11371 | reverse complement strand
GGGATATTCATCTTGACCAACCGCGAGAAAAGATTGAACGGAAATACCCCTTTAGGGGATGGGGACTAAGAGGATTTGAACCCCTAACTTCAGGTTCCGTAGACCTGCACTCTTCCGTTGAGTTATAGCCCCCAAAAACGTGGGACTGAGGGAGACTCGAACTCCCAACCTCTGCCTTGCAATGGCAGGCTCTTCCAATTGAGCTACCAATCCCAAATATCGGAATTTATTTATACTACATCATGTATTACAAAGGGGATGGATGTCAAGGGGTATTTAGAAGCGATCGCTCATATCGAGGGCAGAAGGTAAAATCTAAACAAGCCCCACGAGTAGAACACCCATGATTATCACCCTTCCACCCGATCTCGAAGTCGCCTTGCAAGCCATTGCGTTGCGCCAGGGAAAAGATATAACAGCGATCGCGATCGAAATCCTGACACAAAGCCTCGCCATCAATCCAAACGCAATTTTTACCAAACAAGCTAAATTCATGCGCTTTGCAGGTATCGCCGCCGAAGAGTCCGATCTCCTCACCAGTCTGGAAGAAGACGTTTTCCGCGATCGCGCCCTCGACCTACAACGTCAAGTAGATATATGAACAAAGCCCTTCTAGACACCAACATCCTCTCTTGCTTTCTCAGAGGACAAGCAAACGTAATCGCTAAACTAAACGAGTATGGGCAATTTTACGACTTCCTTACTTTTTCGATTCTGACCTATTACGAAATCAAAGCTGGACTCACCTACCGAGATTCCAGAAGACTGCTGACTAAATTTGAAGAAATTGCCCGCGAAAGTGAAATCCTGCACCTATATCTGCCCACAATGGATATTGCCAGCAAAATCCACACAGACTTGCGGCAGCAGGGTGTTGCGATCGCGCCAATCGACTTACTAATTGCAGCCAGTGCAATCGAGCATGACTGTACCCTAATTACAGCTAATGTCCAACACTTCCAAAACATTGAGGGCTTGCGTTATGAGAATTGGGCGCAATGAGCGATCGACGACATTGCTAATAGCTAATTGCTAATGGGAGCATTTTTCCCGCTCGATCCATAAGGATCAAAATGTAGTACGGCACCGCAATCTGCTGTAAAGCTAGCATTTTCCCGATTGATATCATGTCCCTTCGTATCGGACTCGTACATTTAATATTTTTGTAGGGGCGGGTTTTACCAGTCAATCTGTGGAACCACGAGATATTTCGTTAAAGTAGCCCCCCCATGCTTGAGAGCCAATTTTTGCCTTTTTCTTGTGGGATGGGCTGCCCAAGCCCCGTCTCTTTATTCGATTTATATCAAGTCTGGTTGCATCGGCATCGCGCGAGGGGCGGGTTTATTAAAATTATTCGCTTGGCATCAAAGGTATCTGGTAAAACCCTTTTCCCATGAATGCGCCACACTTGGGGGCGGGTCCAGAGAAATTCTTTGTTTTTTACCAACATAACTGGTAAAACCCACACCGTAAATCGTTACATGTTGATGTGTAGCATTTTCAAAGGAAATTGGTATAAAACCCGCCCCTACTAACGGACACGATATTAAATGCGTAGCAGCTTAGCAATTAGCCAT
Organism: Cyanobacteria bacterium UBA11371; assembly: GCA_003486305.1. Lineage (GTDB taxonomy): Bacteria > Cyanobacteriota > Cyanobacteriia > Cyanobacteriales > Aerosakkonemataceae > Microseira. Next base: position 962 of record DNGJ01000437.1, on the reverse strand, counting down.
TAGCAACTTGAGTTAAGTATTTATCAGCCACTCGATTAACTCTTGATCGAATAGATCTGGCTCTTCAAAGTGAGGCGCATGACTGCTCTTTTCAAATACGCGGATAGTAAGATTGCTGAACTTATCTCTGACGGATTCCCACATATATGGGGGTGGAATTAGGTAATCGTAACGACCGAGAGCAAGGAACGCAGGCACTTGCAACTTATCTAAATTCTCAGTAATATCAATGTCGCGAAAAACTTCGCCCCAAACATAATCAAACATAGCCATATTTACTTCTATACCTTCCCAAAGTTTTGTCGCATCATAGTTATAATCAAACCAACTTTTCGGCCCCATGAGAAGGCAATAAGTAATAAAGGCTTTCTCAGGTGCTGCTTCTATTTCTTGAGGCAATCTTGCCAGGTTTTTTGCCAGAGTTGCTTTGCGCTCAGGACAAACAGAGTCATTCAGATATCTTTCCGCAGCGATATGCCCTTCACGTGAGAAATTTGGTGCTGCACACATCATTACTAGATGAGACACATTGGCAGGATATTTCTTGGCATACTCTAGTGCCATAAATGCATGACCTGAATGACCAATAATAATAACCTTATCAAATCCTAATTCTTTCCTAATCAGTTCAATATCATCAACGAGTAAGTTTAACTTGAACTGAGAAGTGTCTTGACAATCGTAAGGAGGTGAGAAACCTCGATGATCGAAAAAGACCAAGTTTAAACTGTTACGAAGATTGTCAGAAAAGGTTCTGAAGTAATACAGCGAACTTCCAACTACAATGGCAGGAGTTCCAGTACCTTCAACAATATACTGGAGCTTAAAACCGCTTGAATACACATGGCCTGTTAAAGACATTTTCTTACCCTTGCAGATTTAAGGAGCTACGATCGCTTGCTGAGAGATGATGATGAGCAGGGGAGCATGTTTGTAGGGGCGGGTTTCACCAATAACAATAC
>DNGJ01000439.1 GCA_003486305.1 Cyanobacteria bacterium UBA11371 | reverse complement strand
AATCCTCTTAGTCCCCATCCCCTAAAGGGGTAGTTCCGTTCAATCTTTTCTCGCGGTTGTTCAAGATGAATATCCCAGCAGACCAATTAGAAATATGCCTCAACGTTCTGCAACAAATTTCAGAAGCTCCTGATATTATTAGCGAACACGATCGCTTCAAAAGTTTGATTGCCAAAATCTATAAAGAGGGGCGTAGAAGTTTTCGTCAAACTCAACAACAACAGCGACGGGTTGAAGATAAACAACTGAAAGCATCAACTGTGATGGTGCAGTATCAGCACCAGGAAAAATCATTGGCTGCTTTGCCAGAATCAACAACAAATTTGCAGAAATTGCATAAACCAATTTCTTGTTACATTTGTAAAACCCCTTATACGCAAATTCATTTTTTTTATCATTTACTCTGCCCAAAATGTGCTGAATTTAACTATCAAAAACGACAACAGCGCACGAATTTAGCTGGGCGAATTGCCTTAATTACAGGCGGACGAATCAAGATTGGTTATCAAATTGTATTGCGGCTATTGCGGGATGGTGCGCGGGTAATTCTCACCACAAGATTTCCCTATGACTGTGCTTACCGTTATAGTCTAGAACCCGATTTTGAGCAGTGGCGCGATCGCTTGCAAATTCACGGACTCGATCTGCGAAATATCCCAGCATTGGAAACCTTTGTAGGGGATTTACTGCATACTGAATCTGCACTTGATATCATTATTAATAATGCTGCCCAAACGATCAAACGTCCCTTGGCATTTTACCAACATTTGCTGAATCAAGAAGATGAAGCATCGCAAATATTATCAAAAAAAGCGCAAGGGTTAATTTTGAGCGATCGCATTACATCAAAGGAAAATTTAGCTCAACAAAAATCTCTTCTACTGGAAAGTCAACCAAGTTACATCGCCGATTACTTCCCAACCGATCGATTTGATGCTGATGGACAACAAATGGATCTGCGCCCAATCAATAGCTGGTTGCTAAAACTAGATGAAGTTAACACGATTGAGTTACTGGAAGTCCAGTTAGTAAATGCGATCGCGCCGTTTATTATCAACAGTAAACTCAAAGGATTATTGATGCGATCGCGCTTTGAAAGACGCTTTATAATCAACGTTTCGGCAATGGAGGGACAATTCAACCGCGACAGCAAAACACCTTATCATCCCCATACCAATATGGCAAAAGCGGCATTGAATATGATGACGCGAACCTCGGCATCTGATTATGCTAAAGATAATATTTTCATGAACAGTGTAGATACAGGTTGGATTACTAATGAAAATCCTTATCCTAAGAAGATGCGTATTCAAGTCACACAAAATTTTTACACGCCATTAGATGCTATTGATGGGATGGCAAGAATTTACGATCCGATTGTTCAAGGTATTGAAAACCCCGAAACTCCCATTTATGGTCATTTTCTGAAAGATTATGCCCCTTATCCTTGGTAGCAAACAATGACAAATCCACCTCTCAACTGTCCATTACCTAATTCTATTCAGTCTTCTGAGGAAGTTTTGATCGATTTAGAATCTTTAATCGATTATCTCCACACCAATCAACGGATAACTGAAAAAATAGTCTTCCCGCGAGGCACAGTAATGCCGGATGGAAGACTCGATTTGTGCAAGCAAAGTTTAGGCGCGACGGGATGCCATTTAGTAACTGAAGCATTGACAAACAATTCTGCGATCGCTAGCTTATTACTCGGAACTAATGGTATAGGTAATTTTGGTGCTGAAGATGTGGCGCGATTGATTCAACGTAACAATAGCCTAGAAATTGTTTATTTAGGTTGCAACGCGATTTCATCGACGGGTATTGCTGCACTCGCCGCCGCATTAACGCATAATCAATCTGTAACCGGGCTGTGGTTAAAACGCAATCCAATTGGCGTAGAAGGTGCATATCATCTAGCTGAAATGTTGCGTCATAACAAAAGTATCCGCACGCTGGATTTGGTGAATACTCAAATAGGAGAAGAGGGATTATCAGCCATTTTAGAAGTTTTAACTCACACCAATTGTACCGTCGAACGGCTGTACTTGGGCGGCAATCAGATTCAGGAAAATCATGCTTATTTACTGGCTAATCTTTTAACTCATAATTGGGCGATCGCTGGTTTATTTCTTAATGTCAATCATCTTGGCGATGGCGGAGTTAAAGTTTTAGCAGGTGGATTGGAAAGTAATAAAACATTGATTGAGTTAGGACTTGCTAGCAATGGGATTGGGGTAGAAGGGTGCAATCGACTATTAGCAGCACTGCAAAACCATCCCAAAATCGGTAATCTGGATTTGGGTTACAGTCCTTCTACACGAGTATTAGCGACGCATCCAAATCAGATTGGAGACGCAGGTGCGATGGCGATCGCAAATTTTCTCACCCACAATCAAACCTTATTGAAGCTGAATCTTGAGCGGAATGGAATTAGCGATCGCGGAAAAATAGCCCTGATTGATGCATTAGAAATCAATCAAAAATTGTGCGATCTAAGTTTAGATGGTAAACCAGATCAAAGAATTAAGGTGCTGTTGGATCGTAACCGTATGCTAAACCAGAGTAACGAGTTACAAAAACCTCGTAGCGTCGCATTAATCCAAAGCGTATATCGTTGAGGGAACAAGTCTAAAAATCCCACCATTTAGTAAAATTCAATCATCAGCATCGGTGAAGAGGGCTGACAAGTCTCGATAGCCACTGACAACTCGAAAAATCTCTACGTCTTGTCCGATTGGCATATAGAGAATGAGATAGTTATCCATCGGAAGACTGCGTAGACCAGGTAAAATCTCGTCTCGTTGTCGTCCAATGTTTGGGAACTGAGCAATTTTGGCAAATTTAACATCGAGCTTGTTCAAAAAGCGATCGGCTTGATCGAGTCCTGATTGACTCGCGATGTAATCTGCAATTTGCTAGGCGGTCTTGAATTGCGGGTTCGGTGAGGCTTGCATTGTGCAGTCATGTGTCTTTTGAACTGTAGCGCGAACGCAAGTTAGCGCGGATTTGTGCGATCGCAGTTGCACCATCTACTACTTGACCACGTTGGGACGCTTAAGAGCCAATAAGTGCGTCCTGTTGGAGTTCTTGTAGTCTTCCTTGGTATATGTCTTGCTGTTGTTCAAGCAATTTGATACCTGCAAGTATGACTTCGATCGCGTTATTGTATTTGCCGCTGGTAAGTTGGCGCTGCACAAGGGCTTCGATTTCAGGTGGTAAGACTATTTGCATAGCGTTGGGCGAGGGGGGTGTTGATTCTATTGTAGGCGATCGCACTTGTATTTTTTAACTAACGTGCGATTGCCGGAGGCATATCCGCTTCGCGGAATCGCACTGTTGATTTAAAATTTTAGACTGTTGACACAAATCTGCAATTCTTCAATCTTGAATCTGCCATCTCCCTATTGAATCAAAATAATTGCCTCTTCCGCCTTGGCATCCAAAGCATTTTTCAGTTGTTGTCCAACTTTGCCAATCAGTTCGTCAAACGCTTCCCGTTGCTGTGTCATGCTTTCTTTCAGACTCTTTTGCAGATCGGGATTCATTTTTTCGCACATTTCGTCGATGGCGCGATCGCTCAATGCCATAAAACGTATCCACCCAGGAATATCTATCTTTGTCTTCAGCGCGTCGGTAATTTTCTCTTTGTTTAATCGCACTCCCTCGCCTAAAAATGCTGCCCCATAAACCAGCGCAATTGGTAACACAAAATGCCCCGTTAGTAGCAGCGCAATCAAACTGCCAATCGTGCCTCCAGCAATAATTAAACTGACTAAAAATGAGACTGTCACTCCCAGCACATCTTCAGCAAAAGATAGTTGCGGATTAACTACGGTAGAGTCAATTCCACCTTCAAATCTCAAGCTGCTTTTAGAGATTTGGAACTTTTGACAGATGGGGTCGGTTTCTGCGGCTAAGTCGGGGCGAATCTGGGTATTAAACCAATTAACGCATCGATCGTTGATGATTTGCTGCGCGCGATCGCTTTTCAACCACTGTAACGCCCGCTGTTCAATTGTGCTTTGCAAATCTGCCAATGTCCGTATCTTGTTGTCTTTCCATTCTTTTAACCCAGATTTCACCGCATTTTGCAGTAAACCGGCGGATAATGGCGGGACAAGCAAGTCAATTAACCCTGGAATATGTTTCGATACAATCTCTTTCAGCTTCGGCGAATCGCACAGTTTATTCACCTCTTCTTTAAACGCCGCCGCGCGCAATTCCCAGCGTCCAACTCTGGCTAAACCAAGGGCGATACACCTTTCTGGTTCCGGATCTGGGCGCACTTGTGTCGCAGGTTCTGGGAATATTTCCGCACAAACTTCGCGGGTGAATTTCATCCGCGATGCGCCCCCAGTCATTAACACAACTTGTGGCAAAATCCCTTGGTCTTTCAGCTTTTCTTTCGCTTCGGTTACGGCTTCGCGAAATGATTCAATCCAGCTTTTATTTTCTAATTCCGGTAGCGGCTGGTTAATTATTTCCTCCATGATCGATTTGTTGACTTGGGGGATAAAGTGAATTTGTGGGGTAATAAATTCAAATCCCCGCGCAAACGTAGCCGGATCGCTGTAAAGTTGTTCGTTAGAAAAGTAATCTTCTTTAACTCTACGGCATTGAATTTCGCAACGGAATTTGTGATGGGAATGTTGCTCGAATATTTTTTCGAGTAAGTCTTTCTGCTCGTGGTTGGCTAATGTCCGGGCAAAAATAGCTTTGTCTATTAAGCTTGCGCCTAAAGTGTTGCGCCCGAAATCTAGCGGCATTTCGTGCAAGCTTTTAACTAAGGTAAAATCTGTCGTGGAAGAGCCAATGTCAACAATCAAAACTGTCGAAAGCAGTTCGTTATATCCCAGCTTTCCGCCTTCCTTGGCTTGCATGAAAGCTGCCCGCGATTCTGGGATAACGCTTAATTTTTTAATTCCGGCTTCTTTGAGCAGGGTTTGGTATTCTTGTCTTTCTTCTGTTGACCATCCAGAAGGACAACCGACGTAATATTGACTCGCGTCCTTTCCTTCAATTTGTTTGCTTTCTTTTAAGATGCGGTCATAGGTTTCGACAAAGTTATGGATTGTTTGCCGATATTTTGGCGAATTGTTGGGTTTTTGTTTGAAACCAATTTGCAGTTGGGTGACGCCTGCTTGGATTAATGCTTGGTCGCCTACTAAAATTCCTAGTTCCGGATGGATTCCAATCGCGGTGATTTGGATTTTTTTGTTATTTACTTCTAGCATCTGGGGGGGTTCGATGCTTTCTACTTTGGCTTTGGCTACGGCGGTTTCGCCGTGTCCTAAATCGAATCCAATTGTTTCTACTACTTGTGTATCCATAGTTTATAAGTTAAGAAAATGAGTTAATAAACCCTAGAGTCAGAGAAGCAGGAGGAAGTGGAGTTATTCTGCTGATGTTGGTTCGATTACGCGCCCTCTTCGGAGTAAGCGATCGCTTTTCAACAAAGCTGGGGTTAGGGTAATGTAATCTTTGGTCAAGCCGTCGATACTTGGCTCGAAGTCGAAGTACTCGCGCGGGCTACGTTCGTCGCCCGGTCGGTAATTTTGCACGCGAATTCCTTGTTCCATTAATATTTGCGGTACGAGTTTGCTTATTTCTAATGCCATTTGAGGATTGCCTAAAAATGATGCGCCCCAAAGTTTTTGTAGAAAGTCTAGCATTTCTGGCATTTCTTCAATTCCGCTGGCGTTGAGCGGTTTTTGAATTTCTGCCAGTGCGACGGCGCGATCGATTGTGTTCAGTGCGTCGGCTAGGTTATCTAAAAGGAATTTGCTGTCTACTTGTACGGGGGGTAGTGCTGGTTGAATCGGTTGGATTTCGGTAGTGTTTTCCCGGTTACTTTTGTCGAATTTGATCGCAATTTCCAATCCTACCAATACTGCTATTAGTAAAACATCCGTCCAGGCGGCGGGGGTTTCTCTTGTGAGGGAAAACGACGTGCTGATAATACCGACGGCGGTGAGTATTTGCAGTCCTTTTAATATCAGCCTGTTGGGGGATGTGCGTTTGATTGGGATAGCTATAACATCCGCTGGCGATGATATTGCTGTTTCGTTTGTCGCAGCGATCGCACTCATCGACTGGCGCAACGTATCCAGGAATAATTTTACTAATCTTACCTGGCTAACGCTCAGTTCTCCGATGTAATTCCTTTCTACATTATCGAGTTTATTTTGCACCAACCCCACGACTTGTTTTAGGCTACCTGCTTTATCAATTTCTGTCTCTAGATTGTTGCGTTCTTTGTTAAAAAGCGTCAACAGTGTTTTCATCGGCTCCCCTACCCTTTTATGACTACTCATGAAGGTGTATTAGATTAAAATACATTTTGAGCGTATTATCTCTAACATTCCCAGTTTTAATTTATTTTAAGCAACTCTCCCCAGCTCTAGATATCTAATTTAGCAACTTAATCTCGCCCGATGCAGTGCTATCAACCGGCTGCTTTTAGTGTGGATTCTATCACTTTCCCGGTTCATACCAAGACAGAGCCACGGCGCGTTTAACCAGATCTCTCGTGGTTCCGTAGAATGGTTGGTTAAACCCGCCCCTACAGAGTACGAATATAGACGACCTCGCCTTACGCAAACTCTGTTAGCATTTTATACAATGGTTCCCTGAGTCAGAATCGCGCGATCGCACTCGTGGCGTATAATTCTCTGATTTTTCTCTATATACCAATCAATCGATATTGAATTTACTCCAGATATTTATTTAGGTATTTCGTTATAGTAAAATTGTTAAGTGACTCAAACACCAAATAAAATCTAAAATCTAAAATCTAAAATCTAAAATCTAAAGTTCCCCATTCATGAACTACAAAACGGCTCGTAACTTTTTATTAACTCAAGGAACTGCGCTGCAAACCCAGCAAAATCCAAATGACTTGCTGATGATGCTCAAAGTTGGCAAGCCGCCAGTACCCGGTCAAATGACATCGATATTAGTGGCACTGAAAATTGTATTTGATGTTGTGCAACAAGAACCCAATCTCGACCGGGAATTAACGCTAGCACTGCACTTGCTGTGTTATGAAAGCTACCGGCTGTACGTAGAAGGACGACTTGCTGGAGTGGAATGGCCTCCTTTGTTGGATCAAGATTTAGAAAGGATAGCGATCGCTGTCCAAAGTATTTTCGCAGGTACAAAGCAAGGTTAAGCTAAACGAATAACTCAATTTGATCGCCCTCACTATGTTGACAACTTACTTCCAAATGCTCGCTCGGTACAATACATTGGCAAACCGCAGGCTTTACGGAGTTTGCGCTAGACTTTCCGATGAGGAGCGCAAGCGGACTCGACCGGCTTTTTTTAAGAGCATTCACGGCACACTTAACCATCTTATAGTTAGCGATCGCGTCTGGATGAGCCGCTTCGAGGGTCAACAAATCAACTCGCCCCAAAAGGACGAAATTCTCCACGATGACTTCGACCAGCTTTGGGGGGCGCGCATCGCAGAAGACGATCGAATTGAAAAGTTCTTCTCTTCTATAACCGAGGAATTCCTCAGCGGTAAAATCAAGTACCGCGATATGGAAGGTAGAACCCATAACGATCCGGTTACTTTGTTAGTGGCACACTTTTTCAACAAACATACACACCATCGCGGACAAATTCACGATTTATTAACTCAAACGGAAGTTGCCCCGCCAATTCTAGACCTGCACCGCATTTTCCGACCTTAATTGATTATCGGTTTCGCAGTTCTGTTTGTATTTTTTCTAAATCTTCTTTCAGCAGAATCGTCATTCTACCGATAATCGGTCTACCTTCTCGCGGTTGGGCAACTTCTAACCAGTAGGCAAAGCGTTCTCCTAATCTTAACTCGCCTTGCAATGCTTCAAGTAAGGGTGCATTTCGACTCCGAGCCAAGTTAACAAGCGTCTCGTCGGGATAAGCGTAAACTACCCTTGCCCGTTGGAAATCTTGATAAATACCCAAGCCATAAATAATCCGCAAAGTTTCTTGCAAACGCTCAGCATTAACGCCATTTACTAA
>DNGJ01000369.1 GCA_003486305.1 Cyanobacteria bacterium UBA11371 | reverse complement strand
TTGCTGGTAAACCCCGCCCCTACATGCCTACCCATTAACGGGGGGCGGGTTTAGATGATTTTTCACTGATGGCATGAATTGCTGGTGAAACCCGCCCCTACATGACTAATAACTAACAACAATCTAAAATCCCAAACCTCCTTTTCCTAATTCCATAAATTGCCGCACAATGTTTACTTCTAGTTTAGCTAAAGCGGAGCGGGTAACCTTCTCCCGTTCGTTGAGGATGCGAAACTGTTTTTCAACTGTTTCCTGCAACAAACCGAGGTCAGAACTCTGCACGGCATGTCTGGTGGAAACCAGCACTTCTGCGGAGCTTTTGACTAAAATACCTTCATCAACCGCCAGAAAGTTTTCCTCACCCCGAATAGAAACAAAAATTAATATTCCCGGCACTAAAGCGGTGACAAAATCGATGTGACGGGGTAGGAGGCAAAAGCTACCATTTGCAGCTTCAGCAGTTATTTTACTCACCTCTTCCTCCAACAAAATTTTAGTCGGCAGCAAGACCTTAAGTTTCATAACTTTTTAGCTTCATCGATCTTGCCGATGGTGTAAAGTGCCTTTTCGGGGTAGTCGGAGAATTCGTCGTTGAGAATGCGATCGCATCCCTCCAGTGCATCCTCCAATTCCACCAATTTCCCCGCCAATCCGGTAAACTGTTCCGTCGAGAAAAACGGTTGAGTTAAAAACCTTTCCAACCGTCGCGCCCGGTTAACAATCCGCCGGTCATTTTGCGACAGTTCTTCTAATCCCAACATCGCCATAATATCCTTCAATTCTTCGTAATTTGCCAAAGTTTGTCGCACTTGTTGAGCAATGCGATAGTGACGCTCTCCTACAATATGAGGCATCAACATTTTCGAGCCGGATTGTAACAAATCCACCGCCGGATAAAATCCCTCGCTAGCGCGTTTTCGGGACAATACAATCGAAGCCGACAAATGAGAAAATGTATGCACCGCCGCCGGATCGGTAAAATCATCCGCAGGGACGTAAACTGCTTGAATTGAAGTAATCGCCCCCGTCGCCGTATTGCAAATTCTTTCTTCTAATGCGGCTAATTCTGTTGCTAAAGTCGGTTGATAACCAACGCGCGAAGGAAGTTGTCCCATTAAGCCAGAAACTTCCGCCCCCGCCTGAATAAATCGGAAAATATTATCAATTAACAGCAATACATCTTGCTTTTCATCGTCGCGGAAATACTCCGCCATCGTCAGCGCCGCATGTCCGATGCGAAACCTCGCGCCGGGGGGTTCGTTCATCTGTCCGAATACCATCACGGTATTATGCAATACACCCGCTGCCTGCATTTCTCGGTAGAGATCCTCTGCTTCGCGACAGCGTTCCCCGATGCCGCAGAAGATGCTCACCCCTTCGTGCTGACTCACCATATTGTGAATCATTTCGGTAATCAAGACGGTTTTGCCAACCCCTGCGCCGCCCAAGAGTCCAGCTTTTCCGCCTCGTTCTAGCGGTGCGAGAACATCAATTGCTTTAATTCCGGTTTTGAGGATTTCCGAACTGGTCGCGCGCTGTGCCAGGGAAACCGGAGCAGCGTGTATCGATCGCCACTCGCCTCCACGTAGGTTAGCCTCGCCGTCGATGGTTTCGCCGAAAATGTTAAACATCCTGCCTTTGAGGCGCTCTCCCACGGGGACTTGCAATGGGTGTCCCGTATCGGCGACGAGGGTGCCGCGCGCTAACCCTGAAGTCGGGGTGAGGGCAATTCCGCGCACTACGTGGGAAGTGAGATGGGAAACGACTTCGATGGCGACGTTACCATTTTCCCCGGCTTGCAATTGGCTGTAAAGCTCCGGCAATTGGTGGGGGAAATAAGCATCGATGATGCTTCCCCGGACGGAAACTACTGTACCTTGGTTAGAGTGGTCAATCATGGGAGCGATTCCACCGGCAAAATATTCAGTAGGGGCACGGCATTCAAAATTCTTCGCTTTTCTCCAACAGCTTCTTATGTTCCGTACAATTGATCGTTTATATCTATCATCACCAAATCAGCGATCGCCGGGGCACGGCGGCAAAAAATCTTCGCTTTTCTCCAACCATTACTGATGCCGTGCCCCTACCATTCTTCATTTGTCTCTATCATCCCTTCAACTGCGATCGCCCTTGCAAGGCGTTCAAAATTCTTCGCTTTTCTGCAACCATTACTGATGCCGTGCCCCTACAATTCATTATTTGTCTCTATCTTCGCTCCGACTGCGATCGCCAGAACACAGCGTTCAAAATTCTTTGCTTTACTAACCTCTCTTCTCTTTCTCTGCGCCCTCTGCGTCTGTGCGGTTCATTTCCAGCAATTTGACGCTGGCGTAGATGGCGTTGATATAGGGTGTCGGGATTCCCGTCAACCTACCTAATTCTGCTACCGCACCGACGATCGCATCAACTTCTGTGGGACGATTGGCTTCAATGTCTTGCAGCATTGAGGTTTTGTGCGCGCCTACTTTTTCGGCACCGTTTATTCTTTGCTCTAAAGTAATACCAAAATCAATTCCCAGTTTTTCTGCGATCGCTTGCGCTTCGCTCATCATTTCTCGTGCCAGTTCCCGTGTCAAATGATACTGGCAAATCTCTTCTAGAGTGGCGCGAGTTAGGGCGCTGATGGGGTTGAATGCGACGTTTCCCCATAGTTTTACCCAGATATCTGTGCGAATTTGATTGCGTATCGGGGCTTTAAAACCTGCTTGTTTTAATACTTGCGCTAATGTTTGGATGCGATCGCTTTTTGACCCGTCAATTTCCCCTAGTGTAAAGCGATCGCCTTCAATATGCTTGATGACACCAGGTTCTACAATTTCTGCCGCTGGATAGATGACGCATCCAATGGCGCGATCTGCGCCGATGTTGGCTTCTACAATGCCATCGGGATCGACGGCATGAATGCGAGTGCCTTCATATTCGCCGCCGTGCTGGCGGAAATACCACCAAGGTATGCCATTCTGGGCGGTTACAACGATTGTTTCAGGATGATAGAGCGTGGGGAGCGAGGGAGCGATCGCGGGTAAGCTCTGAGCTTTGACTGTCAAAATTACTACATCTTGCGCGCCAGCTTCCTCTAGATTATTGGTTGCTAGTTTTGGGATTGCTACCTGGCTCGAACCATCTGCCATTATTAACTTCAATCCCTGGGAGCGAATTGCTTGGAGATGCGCGCCACGGGCAATTAACGTCACCTCTGCTCCTGAAGCCGCTAGTTTTGCTCCCAGGTATCCACCAATCGCACCCGCACCAACTATGCAAATTTTCATCTGATTTATCTCAAGTTTGATATAGGCATCGCACGGGGGGGCGGGTTTACCAACACAATTCGCTTACTATCAAAGGTGGAAGGTAAAACCCGCCCCTACAACACCATTAAATATGCTTCTCATCTGCTAACGAACAAGATGTTAAACCCCTTCTAGCTTCAGTAATTTTGCCATACTCAAACGTTGCAATTTACCTGTGGCACCACGAGGTAGTTCGTCCAAAATGTGAATTTGTTTGGGAATTTTGAAATCTGCCAAAACGTTGGCGCAATAAGCTTTGAGGTCTGTTTCAGTTGCAGCGTCTTTGAGGACAACAGCCGCATGGATATCCTCACCCAGAGACTTATGGGGAACGGCAAAGGCAAGGGCTTCGGCGACGGCGGGATGGCGCAGTAGTATGTTATCTACTTCTAAAGGAGAAATTTTTTCACCGCCACGGTTGATTAGTTCTTTGATGCGTCCGGTGAGATGGAGATAGCCGTCTTGATCTAGCTTGCCTTGATCGCCTGTACGAAACCAGCCGTTGACAAAGGCTTTGGCGTTGGCTTCGGGATTGTTTTCGTAACCGTTGATCGCATTGGCTCCTTTGATCGCTACTTCGCCTAAACTACCTTGAGGCAGCAAGTTGCCTTCTTCGTCCATAATCGTGACTTCGACGCCAAAACCGTAGCCGACGCTTCCAGGTTTGCGTAAATTTGGCGGTAGGGGATTGGTGGTCATCATGTGAGCGGCTTCTGTCATGCTGTAGGATTCCAGCACGGGAGCGTTGAGCGTGGCTTCGATTTGCTCGATGACGACGAGAGGAAGGGGGGCGCTGCTGGAACGAATGAAACGGAAAGGATTCGCTTTGACAATCTCTTGATTGCGCGTCGCACGTGCCAGAATCATTTGGTGCATTGTGGGTGCAGCTGAGTACCAAGTCGGCTTGAAGGTATCTACCAGCTGCCAAAATTCTAGGGCGTTAAAGCCGTTGGGACAAACTACAGTGCCGCCAGATGCCAAGGTTGACAGCAGACATCCTACCAGTCCGTGAATGTGGAACAAGGGCATGAGACAGAGGGTGGTATCTTCCCGCGTCAGATTGTAGGCGCTGATGATGTTTTTGGCAGAAGCAATTAGATTGCGGTGGCGCAGGGGTACGCGCTTCGGGCGACTGGTGGTGCCGCTGGTGTGGAGAATCATGGCGATGCTGTCGGCATCGGGTGGAGAGGATTGAGTTGGTAAATTGCGCTCTCCCCCAATCAGTTCAAAACTCAAAGTGCCATCGGGTTCCACGTTGGCGTGGATTAACTTCATCGTGGGAGTAATGGCGGACTTCGCTTCTGCTACGGTTCCCGGTAATACAATCAATGCTTGGGCTTGCGTGTCTTCGTAGTAAAAGGCAAATTCTTCTTGCTTGTATTTGGGATTTAAGGGACATGCCGTGCCGCAGAGGGTAGATGCTAGGAAAGCGATCGCCATTGGAGTACCATTGGGCATAGCGATCGCAATTCGATCCCCCTCTCCTAAACCAAAGCTGTGGAGTTGAGACACTAACCGAGCGATATTCTCGCGCAGTTGCTTGTAGGATAGGGGCGGTTGATTTGGAGCAATCAGCGCCGGATGAGTATCGTCTGCAAACAAGTCAAGGATATTCATTGGGAGTTTTTTCAAGCAGTTTTAGCATCGCTGTGAAACCTTTTGAGATTTCAGATTTTGCCTTCTTCAATTCAAAATCTGAAATCTCAAATCTACAATCTAAAATTCTACTTGAGTTTCACTTGGGCGCAGAAATTTCCAAACTGCGATTTCCAGGTTCTACGTTGGTTGAATTAGATAGGGTTTCGGTTTCAGGCTGGTCTTCTTGGTTGAATGCCCCATACAAGCTCTGGGCGATACTCTTGATACAACCAGCAATTGGCACGGCAATTAACAAACCCAGCAATCCTCCCACTTTGGCACCTAGCAACAAAGAAACTAAAACCCAAACGGGATTTAGACCGATAATTTCTCCTAAAATTCGGGGAGCAATAATATTGCCAATCGCCTGGTCAATTAGACTGGCGACGAGCAAAACCTTAATCCCCAGCCAAAAGTTTTGGAAAGCCATGAGTAAACTGACGATACTAATTCCAGTTGCGCCACCAAAAGGAATCAACGTCATCAATCCCACTCCCAAACCAAAAAGTAGGCCAAATGGTACTTTGAGGATGGAAAATGCCACGGTCAAGGAAATCCCCATCAGGGTGGCTAATGTGGCTTGACCGATAAAATAGTTGTGAAAATTCTGCCGCAACGATTGCCTAATCTCTAAACCGACTCTGGAGGGAAACCACTGGAAAATTCCGTCCCAGAGTCGCTCCCCGTGCAACAACAGGTAGAAAGTCAAGACAATTGTCAAAATGACGTTGACGACGCTACCCAGAGTATCGAGAACCAATCGGATGCTTTGTCCTGTCAGCGACTGCAATTGACTGGACACGCGCGCGATCGTTTGGCTAGCTAACTCAAGTAGGTTAATTGGCAGGTTTCTCTCTGCCGCCCAATCGCGAAAAGTTTGGAGTTGCTGGGTGCCAGAAGCAATCCAACTCGGAAGGCGCACGATCAGTCCGTTAAGCTGATCGATGAGCAGGGGCGCTAAGGTGAGGCCAAAAGCACCCAAAATTAATAAAGTGAACAGGACAACTAACAAAACGGCACGGTTTCGTTCCATTCCGCGCTGTCGGAGAAACCCAACCGGGTAGTCCAACAGGAAAGATAAAATGGTGGCGATGACCAAGATGCCGATGATGGATTGGAAATAATGGAACACCAACAGCCCTAGCCAGCCGTTGAGAACGATTAAGGGAAACGCCAGCCCTACCAATATCCATCGAGGCAGTTTACTTGCTGATTTGAGCATAATGACTTAAGCGCGGCAGGGTACCGATACCCAGCTTCTGCTGGAAATTCCACAAAACTGCGACACCTCTGTAACAAGCATGTCATATTAAGTTCTTATCTTTAAAAGTGTGACGTTTCACCTATCGGACTGAGTATTCTCAGGTTGGTAAACCTCTCAGGACTGACACAAAAAACCCGGTTTCTAGGAAAAATCTTGGGTTTAGAGAATCGAGGTTAACCCAGAAACCGGGTTTTTGGCCCCCCGTGCGTGTCCTGCCCCTATCAGGCGCTACTACTCTATTACTATCCTCAGACTGCTAGAGTTTTCGGTTCCTTATACAAGGTGTTAAAAATGCAAAACTTGCACCCAGTCAAATCTTCCGACCTCAAGCCCCCTCGCCCTAAAGCTTTTTCCTTGGCAACTCCAATCAAATATCTATCCTTGA
Organism: Cyanobacteria bacterium UBA11371; assembly: GCA_003486305.1. Classification (GTDB taxonomy): domain Bacteria; phylum Cyanobacteriota; class Cyanobacteriia; order Cyanobacteriales; family Aerosakkonemataceae; genus Microseira. Next base: position 10,241 of record DNGJ01000369.1, on the reverse strand, counting down.
TGCTGCTGGGAGCCGGTGTGACTTTTGCTGGCAGCTATTTTACTTCGATGCGAAGCTCTGCCGATATATCCGGTGTTCAAGTCGCTCAAGCCCCGCTCCCTCCTACGGTTAACTCGTCGCCCATCAGGCTACCAGGGGCGACAAATACCAATTTCATCACCAATGTAGTTGACAAAGTTGGGCCAGCCGTGGTAACCATTAACTCCTCCCGCACGGCGAGAAATCCAATGGGTGAGGAATTCGACGAAGATTCTATGGAGGAGTTCTTTGGCTCCCCAATGCCACAAAGACCCAGGCGGCGAATTGAAAGCGGTACGGGGTCGGGTTTTATTATCAGTGCCAACGGTCAAATCCTCACCAACGCCCACGTTGTGGATGGTGCGGATCGGGTGAATGTCACTCTCAGGGATGGTCGTACCTTCCAAGGTAGGGTTGTAGGTGCGGATCGGGTGACCGATGTGGCGGTGATCAAAATTGAAGCAAATAATTTACCAACGGCTAGTTTGGGCAATTCCGACAGGTTGAGGCCGGGTGAGTGGGCGATCGCCATCGGCAACCCTCTGGGCTTGGATAATACCGTTACTACCGGCATTATCAGCGGTACTGGTCGATCTGGCTCGCAAGTCGGCGTCCCCGATAAGCGGGTTAGGTTTATTCAAACCGATGCGGCGATTAATCCAGGCAATTCTGGCGGACCCTTGCTCAACGCTGCGGGTCAGGTAATTGGGATTAATACCGCTATTATCCAAGGGGCGCAAGGTTTGGGTTTTGCGATTCCAATCAATACCGCACAAAACATCGCCAATCAGTTAATCTCCAAAGGTCGGGTGCAACATCCTTACCTGGGAATTCAAATGGTGACCCTCACCCCAGAAGTTAAGCAAAACATTAACAGCAGTGGCGACAGCAATTTTACTGTGGATGAAGATCGCGGCGTGTTGATCGCTCGCGTCATGCCCAATTCACCCGCTGCGCGTGCTGGACTGCGTTCTGGGGATGTCCTAACTCAAATCAACGGTCAATCGGTTAAAGACGCCGACGCCGTACAGCGAGCCGTTGAAAATACAAAGGTGGGCGATAATCTGCAAGTAGGGCTGCGTCGCAGCGGACAAAGCCTCAACTTGACCGTACAAACAGGTGCTTTCCCCGCCAATTCGCCTCAGTAGGACAAGCAGGAAAGTAGTACAAAAGATCAATAGGAGCGAGTAGTAGCACGGCTGAGAATAATTCCTGGTTTGTATAAAAACGCCATGTAATGCCGTGCTACTACTAATTCTAAAATCTTGCGATCGCGGGATAGGCTTTTAGCCTATCCCGTTTGCGCTCTTGGGCTAAAATTTGTACTATCTTGCGATCTGATAAGGAAGTCAGCCGTGCGTCTTACCAAATACCTAGAAAATCAGTCTAAATTTGTTTTGATAACTTTAGGACTTTTATTGCTTTTATTAATCGCAGGGATTGATGCCTTCATTTCTGCCGATGTTTCTTTATCAATATTTTATTTAATTCCCATTTTTTTCACAACTTGGTACGCTGGCGAAGCACCTGGGATATTTATATCAATTGCCAGCTCGATCGCCTGGATTATTGCCAATGATATCATCGGACAAACCCATCATACTCATCCAGGTATTCCTTATTGGAACGCCGCCGTGCGATTTGGTTTTTATTTGGTCACAACGTATCTTTTATCCGAATTGCGAACTTCGCGCGATCGCGAAAAAAAACTCGCTCGTACTGACTCGATCACCGGCATCGCCAATCAAAAATTATTTTATGAATTAAGCAATCTGGAAATTCAAAGAGCCTCTAGATACGGACATCCGATCACCTTGGTTTTTATAGATCTTGATAAGTTAAAAAAAATCAACGATAAGTTAGGACACAAAATGGGCGATAAGCTTTTACAAGAATTCGCTCAAACCATCTACGGGAATATTAGAGGCACCGATATAATTGCCAGAATAGGTGGAGATGAATTTGCTCTCCTGCTGCCGGGAACGGGGTACGAACCATCGCAAATTGTAGTTGAGAGAGTGCAAAAACAACTCGCGGAAACTGTAGAATATCATCAATGGCATGTCTCGTTTAGTATCGTTGCAATTACGTTTATGAACGCGCCAAAATCCGTGGATGAAATGCTAGAAAAAGCGGATTTTTTAATGTATACGCTCAAGACAAGCGGGAAAACGGGCATCGAGCATAAAATTGAGTGTTGAGAAGATGTTAGTCTTGAGAATCGTAGAAGGGAAATAAGTAAGCGATCGCTGCTAACCCAAATAAAGTTAACAGGCTAATCAAAGATAGAGATAAGAAAACAGGTGACATAATCAGACTGCAAGCTTGTGACTCGGCGGATGCCCTCAAAATAACAACAAATTATGACAGTCTTGCGAAGAATTTGTGTCAATCGTATTAAACGAAAGATTTTACACCCCTTGCCGTAGCGTGGGTTTATAGTAGGGGAGCAATCAGGTGCGGTCAGATAAACTCGTCGAGTTCTGGGGGAAACTAGCGTGAGCCTTGCTGGTCGTTGGTGTTTCGTTGCGAGCGCGCCAGCGTTGCTGAGGCTGACTCGCTTTACCCAAAACTAGGATGAACCAGCGATAATTTAGTTAGGGATAATGTTGCTGCGGTGTGCTTAAACCACGATATTATTCCTAATTCCAAATCGCTAATTTTCTGTTAAACTCAGTTTTTATAATGGATAATTTTGTCAAAAATATACCCAACAATAGTCCTTTAATTCAGGCAATCCATACGGCTGTCAAAGGCAGAGCTAGATATAAGGTCAGTGGGCTTCATCATTCAAAAGCTCTCAAAAACTACCTGGAATTTAGATTGGCACAGTCACCAATAATCGAGCAAGTTCAAGCTAACCCTATCACGGGAAATGTTCTAATTATTTTCCAGCCATACCAAAACCACAACGTCATTGCTGATCTAGTCGAACGTATTGTTTTAGATTACAGAGAAAAATCCAGAGAACTCGCTGCAAGTACAGTTTATGTTAGTGCAGTATCAGAGGCAACCAAACACTTACATGCATCCCAAATAAATCCTCGCAAGCAAACGCTCGAGGTTCAAAATCCAACAATTTCCCTCCCACGTGTAGAGTCAGTAAATCCAGGAGTGGCTGAGTTTAATACTTCAGCCGGAGCAAGTTTTCTTTCCGCTTACCGTTCCACGTCCACTCTGTTGCCCGAACGGTTAAAATCTTTACCAGTTGACCTTGTGACCGTTGCGGCTGGGCTATCGATTGCGACAGGGGGACTAGCTGATGCTTTAGTAATTATCGGCGTTTTTGTTGTCAAAGCTGCCATTGATTCCAACAGAGAAAGCCAATCCAAAAAAATTATCAACGAGACTTTAGTTAAGCGATCGCCTCTGGTGAAGAGAGATAGTCAATTGCAACTTTTTAGTAGGCTTGACCCAGCCTTAATGCGCTCAACACCCAAGCAGAAACAATTAACCTTAGCAGACAGTCAACTTGTTCTGCTGTGGGGGACTGTTGGTACGCTTGTCCTTGGGACTGGACTGCTGCACATCTATGGTCTTGACAAAAGTATTTTACTATCAATCAAAAAGCTACACACACCAATCCTAGATCGCATCATGTTGGGTATCACTTTTCTCGGTGAGCCAATAGCTTTGCTGTTAGTTTGTTTGGTAGGGGAAATGGGGCTACTGCACTATAATCGTCGCAGCGAAGCAAAAAGTTTAGGCATCATCGCAGCCGGTGCAATCGGTTTAAATTATGTGCTGAAAGTGCTATTTGGTAGAACACGTCCGGCACTATGGAATTGGATTGTTGACGTGCATCACCACAGCTTTCCTAGCGGTCACGCAATGGTGTCGATTGCGATTTACGGCTTCTTAGGTTACATTTTGGCAGAGCAATTTCCTCAACAACGGGAACGCATTCTTGTCAGTACTGCTGGGTTAATTGCTGCCATCGGTTTTAGTCGGCTTTATCTGGGCGTACACTGGCCTACTGATGTGGTAGCTGGCTATGCCGTTGGTTTAGCTTGGTTAATTGCTGTACTTTTAGCTCAAACAGCGATTCAAAATCCAACATCTCAAATGGATAATATCATGTCCGGTGGTATCGGTAGTGGATCAATGGCTAATGGCTAATTGTCAATCGCCTGAGAGCAGCCATTAGCTATTAGCAGTTACACAACCGTTGCTTAAGGACATGATATAACTTGTTTTTTCAGCCGCTCAAAAACAACACAGTAACTGTCAATTTTTTGGGGTTAAATGAGCATGAGCCTCCTCCAAACAAGGGTTTCGGTTTTTGGATCGGTGCAAACCTTACCACAATTTGATTTTTTTAGGTAATAAGTAAACTGCCTTTAAATCCAATTACCAATTAGCAATTAGCAATTAACAATTAACAATTAGCAAATGAAGTAAACTTTTTAAAACCTCAAGGTTAAACAACAAAGCATTTGCCAGACTTGAAGAATTAATCCCATTAATGTTGGCAGAGATGGATAAAGAACTTGCTAATACATTAAAACCTATCATCTCTTCTACCTTAGCTAGCTTATCCTACTATTTAAAATCCGATAAACAGCAGGCAATAAGCTCGCTTGAAAAAACAATTTATCTGTTACGAGAAGCGCTTCCTAATCTGCTGGCAAGAACTGATAAAGAATTTGCCGCCGCTTGGAGTCCTGTTATATCTCCTATTCTATTACAACCGGGAGCTAATAAAGAAGTTGTCAACATTCTCAAGGCAACTTTAAATGCCAATTCTTCCGAAGTTTATGTAGAAGTTTCGCTAAACTTGGTAGAGCAAATAAACCAAACTATTGCTCGGGTTTATACTGCTAAACTCAGAAGTAATCGTCAAAAGTTAGACCAAAGATATACTAATAAATTAACGCTGAATGAACTGTTTCAATTTAGAGTTACCAATCGAGATACTCGCGACCTGTATTTCACAATTTTACTCATGGATTCAACTGGCGGCTTAGTCGTAGCATTTCCCTACACCTGGGCTGTTTCCAATGAGTCAATGCAACTCAAAGCTGGTCAAAGTGTAATTGTAGGTGACACCCAACAACTGAGGTTAAGATCGATAGAAACAGGCAGTGGAGAAGCACTGATTATTTTTAGCCGTTCGCCCCTCAAAAATGCAGTCAAAGCGTTGCAATCTTTGGCAGAAGAACAGAAGCAAACATTAGGCACAGTGGCGCTTAGTCGAGGGCAACTTGATGTTATTGGCAATTTGTTGGATGATTTGAGCAGCGATCGCTAACCTTCTCCCACATCTAAGGCAAATAACCAAAGTTGGTCAAAGTCTGACTCGCCGAGGTTGCTTAAAATTGGGTCGTTACCTTCCGGGTCGGATGTGCGATCGCGTAGCGTGGCGTCAGCCGTATCGCGTGCGGTTACCTCAAATATATTATCTCCCGCCTCGTCTTTCACCGACGCCAGATACTCGCTTAACATCGAGAAACGCCCGATGCTCCAGTCATCTTCCGTTGTCGGAATCGTCGTCTGCAACAAAATGCTAATCGGTTTTTTCATACCTTGCTCCTGGGGCAAATCGCTTTGGGCAGAAAATACACATTGCGAGATTTGCAGATATATTTAGATTTGTCAAGACGGTAGGGAATACCTGCCGATTATCCTGTAGTCCTTCTTCAGAAAAAAGAAATTGTCTGACTCTACAGCAGAAGGGGAAACATTATGCAACGCGATTTTAGTTTAGAACTTTTTGTTGAATCCGGTCTGTCAGTTGTCGCCTTTTTGTTCTTGATTGTTTTACTCGCCTAAAGCAGGCGCACATCTAACAGGTGATAAACTCAAGCTGTCTAAGATTGGTGAGAGCGAAGTTATTCTACACCGCCCAATTCCAGACGCCCCTACTTGGGATAAAAAACCCAGTTTCTTTGGGAAACTGGGTTTCTAGATGTTTGCTTTCTTTCGATCTAACGCTCTCATCAATTGAGATAAAATAGTTCCATTTCGGATAGTCAAACCTAGACAAATCGCTTAACTTCCTAAACATGGCTAATAGCAACGACTGTGCAGAACCCAAGTATGAGGGGAACACAGACGTTATCTGCCTTGGAGCAGTATCTGTGGCAAAAAATAGCAATGTTGTTGCGGAAAATGGATTGTTCTGCGCGTATCAGCTTCTCCCGTTGCATCGGAATTACTTTGTGTAGGGGCAAGCTTGCAATTAGCAATTAGCAAGCTTGCAATTACCAATTACCAATTACCAATTACCAATTACCAATTGCCGCTTTTTCTCAGGTAAATTGCGCGGCGGTATATCCCGACCTTGGTAAAATTGCCGCACAAGGCGTCCTAAAAACAACCAGGAAGCGCCGCAAGTCAAGCTTACCAGGGTTAAGAGGGCGACAGCTGGGGTTGCGGTTTCGCCGAGAGAGAGCGCGACAAGGGGGGAGATGGAGAGAGCGATCGCTCCTACAATAGCCAAAGCCATCCTCACCCGCTGGATATTCCCTAAAGCTCTCCGACAACTCGCACACTTGCTCGTATGGGAATAATACCGCTCTAACAGCTGTTCGCGGGGCGCAGGTGGGGATAATATCGCCCCAGGAAAAGGTTCCGCATCGTATTGATTCACCCACTGACGCAACTCCATCACAAAGCGATCCGCTTTAGTTGGCAGATAAAATGCTTTAGCAAAGCGCGAACTACCACCCGCCGCCTCCAGATAGCGCTCTTGAAAATACAAGAAAATCTGGTCATCTTCCAACACCGCATTCTGCCCGATATGGGAATACCAACGCGGTGTCAGCTTGATAAACAAAGCAGGCAACTTAGAGGAAAACTTAAACGGAAAGCGGGCAAATATCCGACACTCGCCCTTGCGAATCGGAGTCGCATACACCACCGTTAAAGTTCTGCCAAACTGCTTCGAGGTCAAATCGTGCCACATCAAGCCAGGGGCAACAAATGTCGTTTCCTGGCGGCCTAGCGTCCCCTTTCGCGGCCCTTGTTCCCAAACCCCTTTAAACCCCTGTCGGTTAGATTCTACGACTTCTAGCTCTACCGGGCTGGCATAGGCGCGATTTCCCACACTGCGATGGTGGGTATAAGGAACGTGACTCGCATCCAGGACATTTTCTAACAGAGTCAAGGCATCGTAAGGCAAATCCCGAAACGTGTTGAGGCAAGTCCATTCATTGGGAGAATCTTGGAGAGGTTCAACGATGGGAACTTTGGTTTTAGCCGCGTTTTCTGGTTCCCCCGGATAGACAAATAACAATCCTTGTCTTTCCACCGTGGGAAACGAAGCAACGCAAGCACGAAGAGAAAGTTCTGCCCTTCCACCTTCAACTTGTTGCGGAATCCGCTGACATTCACCGCTACCAGAAAAAGCCCAACCATGATAAGGACATTCTAAATTGCCATCTTCGGCAATTCTGCCTTCGGATAGGGGTGCGAGGCGATGAGGACATTTATCTTCAAACGCCCGCCAACAAGAGGCAGTTTTATCCCACCAGATGACAATATCTTTGCCCAGCAGGGTAAAAGGCGAAGGCTTAGACTTATCCAAATCTTCGATATAGTAAACGGGATACCACGCTTCCTTGCAATCAAAACGAGAAAGGTCGCTGCCACCAGCAGGCATGGTGTCAGTTGAGCCAGATCCCGCCGCTTGTTTTTCTAGCGTTGTGCTAGTCACTAAGTCGTTATCTACAGTTGTTGTTTGATACGACAGAGTCTGCTCAATAGCTGTTGGGGTCGTCTCCATACCTGTGAATGAAGTTTATTTGCTGCTATCTTTATTTTGCTTCATTTTTGGCATGTTACCCGCCGGTAGGTTGGGGTTCACTATCGTTTAACTACAATCATTCAGTTTTCTAGCTTAAAAACAGCAAACACTCAGAAAGCGCCCAACCCAACAACGCGACGAGCGTCAAACAGAAAGCAATAATATCGCTGTAATTCATATTGATACCTCAATTTTCCCAGATTATGCTGGCTTGGTTGCGATTAGCAACTGGTGTAACTCAACGATAAAAAACCATAACCTCTAGTTACGTCTATCAAAAGTCAAGGCCAAAGCAGAAAATATAGTTTAAATTTAATATTCCATAAGATAGATAACGCAAGTTGCTAGTTATATTTTGAGAACGGCTAACAGCTAATGGCTAATTGCTAATGGCTAATTGTCTAAGCGTAAAATATTCCCATGATCCATGAGCAATTAGCAATTAGCAATGCGAGCAACCCATTATGGTTGTAACTAGCAACTTGAGTTAGATAAAAAAATTAAAGCGCGTTGCTTGTACCCCGTCAAGCTTTAGACTTTTAGTTACTGCATAATCTCAGAAAAAAAATGACTCTAACATCTTCGATTAACAACGCTGGGCGATCGCAACTCAACCCATTATCCATCCCCCATCGTCTGCTACTTGGCCCAGGCCCCTCGAATGCCCACCCCGACGTTCTGCAAGCCATGAGTACGCCGCCTGTAGGACATCTCGACCCAGCATTTTTGGCGCTGATGGATGAAATTCAGTCACTGCTGCGCTATGTTTGGCAGACAGAAAATCCCCTGACGATTGCTGTCAGCGGCACGGGAACGGCGGCGATGGAAGCAACCATTGCTAATTCTGTAGAACCTGGTGACGTGGTTTTGGTAAGTGTCGCTGGTTACTTCGGTAACCGCTTGGTTGATATGGCGGGACGCTATGGTGCTGATGTGCAAAAGATTACCAAACCTTGGGGGGAAGTTTTCTCGCTGGAGGAATTGCGAACGGCTGTAGAAACTTATCGTCCGGCGATTCTGGCGTTAGTCAATGCCGAAACATCGACGGGGGCGCGTCAACCGTTGGAAGGCGTCGGCGATCTGTGTCGCGAATTTGACTGTCTGCTGTTAGTAGATACCGTAACCAGTTTGGGTGGAGTGCCGTTATTTTTGGATGAATGGGGTGTTGACCTCGCTTATAGTTGTAGCCAAAAAGGGTTAGGTTGTCCGCCAGGAGCTTCGCCGTTTACGATGAGTCCACGGGCAATGGAAAAATTGCAGCGACGCCGCGACAAGGTGGCGAATTGGTATTTGGATATGAATTTGTTGGGTAAGTATTGGGGAAGCGATCGCATCTACCACCATACCGCCCCAATCAATCTATACTATGCCCTGCGCGAAGCATTACGTTTGATTGCCCAAGAAGGAGTAGAAAACTGCTGGACTCGCCATCAAAAGAACGCCGAATATCTCTGGCAGAAATTAGAAGCTTTTGGACTTACCTTGCACGTCGAGAAACAATTCCGCCTACCAACTCTGACAACGGTTCGCATACCAGAAGGTGTAGATGGTAAAGCAATTCAAAGCCGGTTGCTTCACGAACATAACATAGAAATTGGCGGCGGATTGGGCGAACTTGCTGGTAAAGTTTGGCGCGTTGGTTTGATGGGTTATAACAGTCGTCCAGAAAGTGTTGACCGACTCTTAGAAGCACTGGGTCAAGTTTTACCTAATTGATGGTGTTTAAATTGGATGAGAACATGGGTGGTTTGCGCTTGCTCTCATCCAAATTTGATTTGAGTATTCTTCTCTGATGACCGACATTAACCCGATTAAAACTCTCTCCCTCAATGACCTGCGCGAGAACAAGCCCGAACGTCCAGGCTGGTCACTCACTTTCGGAGGCATCTGTGCAGATGCAGCCGCCGTCTGCCTCGACGAGCAAGGACACTCTAGCCCTGTAACGCTGAAAATTGAAGGAATTCAACCCTGTGAAATCCAAATTCAAGTCGATGCGATCGATGATACCATCCGTCGCTTTAACGCCGATCGGGAAGTTGCCACAGAATATGGAGCCTACGGAATTTCGGCTCTCATCATGCCTCACCTCACTGGGCTTACCATCATCGAACGCTCTGTAAAAGGCAAAGGCTTGGGTTTCGACTTTTGGCTTGGCTCCCTAGAAGACCCAGACACGCTATTTCAACGCAAAGCCCGCTTAGAAGTCTCCGGGATTCGTCAAGGTTCTGACAGCCTAATCCAAGCCAGAGTTAACATGAAATTAGAACAAATCCGCCCTTCAGATGACGTAGCTCCTGGCTATGTATCTGTCGTTGAGTTCGGCTCTCCCAAAGCACGGATCGTCAAAAAATGCAGACAGTAGAAGCCCTTCACCACGAAGCAATGGAATTGGTAGATCGAGCCGTTCTCGCCCGTCAGTGCGGCGATCGCGACCAAGTGACTGCACTGACCAAAGCCGCCTTTGCCAAAGAACGCG
>DNGJ01000526.1:2073-3837 GCA_003486305.1 Cyanobacteria bacterium UBA11371 | reverse complement strand
AGGGAACGCCATTACCAGTGTCTTTTGATGTAACTAGCAACTTGAGTTAAGTAGTGAATTTTCTCGCGCCTTGGCGATCGCTACCAGCAACTCCCCTGCATAATTTCCCTAGAAGCTTTTAGTAGAGAGCTTCTTCTTGGTGGGTCATGATGGTGCAATCAGAGGTAGGATAAGCCACGCAGGTTAAAACGTAGCCAGCTTCAATTTGATCGTCATCCAAGAAAGATTGATCGGATTGGTCAATTCCACCTTCTACAATTTTGCCAGCGCAAGTAGAGCAAGCGCCTGCACGACAAGAAAAAGGCAGGTCGAGTCCTTGTTCTTCTGCTGCGTCGAGAATATACACGTCATCAGCTACTTCAATGGTCTGATTTAGACCTTCGGCTTCATTGATTAACGTGACTTTGTAAGTAGCCATTTGTTCTCCTCTTATGTGTTCTTCACATCCGTATAAGTTTTCCTTAAGCAGCGGTGTTCGCCGAAATCGATACCGGCGCTGCCTTCAGGTTTGCTTTACATTCTGATACTAAAGGAAAACATCAGGGTTTTTATACTTATTTCGCAATTTGGTTGAATGGTATTCGCAATCAATTTTCTTAATTTAATCCTAATTACTTATACTTATGGGAAACAGCTAGCGATAAGGGTTAGGGGAGTTGACCTCTAATTCTGCGGCTAGAGGTACGAAAAAATAGACAACATATGGTGTAAAATGAATGATTTAACTAATTATATTGATGGCAAAATGCCCTTAAAAGTGGGTTTGGTTGGAACGGGATATGCAGCGAAGTTGAGGGCCCAAACGTTGCAATCGGAACCGCGCAGCGATTTGGTAGCGATCGCAGGACATACCCCCGAAAAAACCCAGGAATTCGCCCAAACTTACCAAGCTTTGGCGCTAGACTCTTGGCAGGAGTTGGTGGAACGTCCGGATCTAGATTTGGTGGTAATTTGCAATATTAATCGCGATCGCGCGGCGATCGCTCGCGCCGCTCTGATGGCGGGTAAGCATGTGGTGGTAGAATATCCCCTCGACCTGGAACCACAAGCAGCAGAGGATGCGATCGCCCTTGCACAAGCCCAGGGTAAACTGTTGCACGTGGAACACATCGAACTCTTGGGGGGAGTCCACCAAGCACTGCGCCAGTCGATTCCGGAAATTGGTACGCCATTTTATGCGCGCTACTGTACGATCAATCCCCAACACCCCGCCCCGCGCAAGTGGACTTATAACCCAGCATTATTCGGTTTTCCCCTGATCGGCGCGCTTTCCCGCCTACACAGATTGATCGATCTATTTGGGGAAGTCGTCAGCGTTAGCACTCAAGCGCGTTTTTGGCAAGACGATGGAGAATTTTACAGCGCCTGTCTTTGTGCAACTGGGTTACGTTTCAATAGCGGTTTAATTGGGGAAGTAATCTACGGTAAGGGAAAAACTTTCTTTCAGGCGGAACGCAAATTTGAAGTCCAAGGCGAACAAGGTACGCTAATATTTGATGGCGATGAGGGCAAGTTAGTCAAGCAAGATGCAACAACATCGATTGAAGTGGGGAGTCGGCGAGGTTTGTTTGCTAAGGATACCAAGATGGTACTAGATTATTTACTCGAAGGGACTCCGCTTTATGTCACGCCAGCAGAAAGTTTGTATACGCTCAAAGTAGCAGATGCTGCTCGTAAGTCCGCAGAAACGGGTCAAACGGTTTACCTTTGACGGGGGCGGGTTTATATAGACTGTAGATAATGGCATAAATCGTTGGTAAAACC
>DNGJ01000526.1:0-1865 GCA_003486305.1 Cyanobacteria bacterium UBA11371 | reverse complement strand
CGCCCCTACAGAATGGGGGCGGGTTTATATAGACTGTAGATCGTGGCATAAATCGTTGGTAAAACCCGCCCCTACAGAATGGGGGCGGGTTTATATAGACTGTAGATCGTGGCATAAATCGTTGGTAAAACCCGCCCCTACAGATGCTTATGAATTTGTTGAAAAAGTCAGATCGTTCGTGTTTTCCTTGGTTTACCGTCGGTATGACGGGGGTGTTGCTGCTATCGTTCGGTTTGCATTTTTGGGGGCTAGACCGATTTAACACTTTGGTGTTTGATGAGGTTTATTACGTTAAATATGCCCATAACTATTTAACCCGGACGCCTTTTTTTGATGCCCATCCGCCGTTGGGGAAGTATGCGATCGCTCTCGCGATTTGGATCGGTAGTCGCTTTCAATCCCCACAAGATGCTGTCAATAATCTAGGGGGCGTGCCGTTTTCTCCCTGGACTTACCGTTGGTTAAATGCGCTTGTCGGTTCGCTGCTGCCTTTTGTGGTGGGTGCGATCGCATATCATATCAGTCACCGTCGCAGTTACGCCCTCATTGCAGCTTTATTCACCACTTTAGACGGTTTATTTCTCGTCGAGTCTCGCTATGCTTTAATCAATATTTATCTGGTTTTTTTTGGCTTGTTAGCTCATTGGTTTTTCCTGCTGGCATTAGAACATCAAGGTCGTTGGCGTTGGCTTTGGTTAGCTTTATCCGGTCTTGGTTTTGGAGCCTGTATTTCAGTTAAGTGGAACGGGTTGGGATTTTTACTCGGTATTTATCTAATTTGGATATGTGCGAAGCTAATGCAGTGGTTGGGAATCGACATCAAAAACTTGCGCCTTCCTTTCCAAAATTTAACTCAAATTAAATTATATCATTTATTGGCAAATTTGGCTATTCTTCCGGGGATAGTTTACTACTTAGTGTGGATTCCCCACTTACAAATAAATACAAAAACGGGATTTTGGGGACTGCACAAACAAATTTTAGGATTTCATCAAGGACTGGGAAGCGGAGCGAGCGTTCATCCTTACTGTTCGAGTTGGTATACTTGGCCTTTAATGTTGCGTCCGATGAGTTATTTTTACGAAACGGCGCGCAATACAACCGAACCCGTTCCATCTTTTGGGCCTCCTTTACCCGCTGGTGCTGGTAAAGTTATTTACGATGTTCATGCAATGGGAAATCCCTTTTTGTGGTGGTTATCAGCGGCGGCAATTGTTTTATTATTAATCGAACTAGCTAAGCACATTTGGTTAGGATTATCTTTATCTCGTCTATCTCGTTCCCAGGTTCTATCTCGTCTATCTCGTTCCCAGGTTCAACCTGGGAACGATTTCCTAGAGGCTCCGCCTCGCCAAGTTACTGGTGCAAGACGGGGAATCAAACAGTCACCCAAATTATGGATTGCGCTGTATTTATTGCTGAACTATGGAGCTAACTTTCTTCCTTGGATTAAGGTAACGCGCTGTACGTTTATTTATCTTTATATGCCAGCAGCAATATTTGGATTTTTGAGCATTGCATGGCTAGTCGAACGGTGGCTTTATAGTTTTGATATTGAGTTTAGATTGCTAGGAGTAACCGCGAGTTTTCTAATTTTATTAGCTTTTGTATTTTGGCTGCCGGTTTATTTAGGTTTGCCTTTATCTACCGAAGCTTTTCAATGGCGAATGTGGCTGCGTTCTTGGTATTAATAACTTAAATTGTTAGCGAGAGCAAACTTGTACCTAATGGCTAATGGCTAATGGCTAATTGCTAATACTGTTTTCCCATCAATGCGAAACAATTGGGGCGGGTTTATTTATAGCGGATTGCAGTCGTATGAGGTACACCGAAGGAATGCGCGAGCGGCAGCGTTAACGCTGCCG
>DNGJ01000255.1:1847-4938 GCA_003486305.1 Cyanobacteria bacterium UBA11371 | reverse complement strand
GGCATCAATAAATTGTCGCATTTACCAAACACGTTTGAACGTTCCCTACAATTTTGAACCCCGTGTACCTGCAATGTTGCGTTGCACCCAATGGAAAACGGCTGTCATTTCTGCTTGATTTTCTCGCGCATTAAGCTTTTATACTCGCGAGTGAGTGTTGCGATCGCTCTGTAAGTTCACCAACTATCTCAATGTGCAGAAAATTTGCGGTAGGGAACGTGAGTAACGTTGTTAACTATCGAATATATCCATTGCCCTGCCCCCTACCATTGCCGAATTAACGTTGGCGACAAATCCCAAAAACGGAAGTGTAACCGTGGAGAAAAGTACTAGCACCCACTGGACCAATTTCGCCATTGCAGAAGAAACCAGCCAGAGGAATATTACTTAGATAGCGTTGGAACAGATGGGAATCAAAATTAGGACTGCCATAAAGACCTTCTCCCCGTCCCATACAGGAGAACATTAAAGCACCGCTCGCGGCTGTGGTAGCTGCTTGCTGCTGATAGCGTAAAAGTAACAGTTCCAAATCTTCTGCCGAGGTATTGGCGTCGCGGAGGTGGAATTGGATGCGCTGTCCAGCACGAACGCGATCGCCAATTGCGATCGCACCCGCCGATGGTTCAACTCCCAGCAAATTGCGGATTAAAAAGTCTCCCTGTTCTAAATTTTGCTTAAATTCATCGCGCGCCACGCCGACAAACAGCGAATGCTGCGCCAGCATCCGATCCTCTTCGCTCAAACTTTGGATCAAATCCCGCAACACTTCTAAAGGTGTGGCAGATTTGCCAGTTGTACCCACACCTGCGCTTTCTGCTTCCATTCCTAAGACGATGTTGCGATCGCCGTTAGTCACGCGATAAGGGTGACCGATCGGGCGACACCCTTGCGCCACAATCGTTTCCATCACAATATTACCGCTGAGGGCAACGCCGATCGTACCTTCGCGATAAAGCTTGTAGTTACAAAACAATCCCGTGCCGCCAATCCGGGCGCTACCGCTGGCAAGTCCCCCGACTTTCACGCACCCTGGATAGGCAAAATCTAAACCCTGAATCAAATCGTTGACTTTAGACGAGAACGGATCGGCTAATAAAATAAACTGGGGTTGCTCCTGCGGCGAGACGCCGATTAATTCTACCCACGCATCTGGAGGACTATCCAAATCCGGCATAGATTCGGCAAAGATATGAAACGCTTTCACATTGACGCCGGGAAGATGCGCCAGATGCAAGCTTAAACCAGGTTCGCCTTCTACCTCTTGCGCTTGTTGGTTCGAGTTCATCCCCACCACGCCACCGCCGCTGCAACCTATTAACACCGGCACATCAAGTCGCTCTTGCAGTAAAGGCATCAGCCGCGTATACTCGCTGGCAAAGGCAGCAGATATAAACACCAATCCCAGATCGGCTTTTGCTGACAACGCTGCTTTTACCCTTTCTACAACTTCCTCAACTGCCGCTTCCAAAGAAGGACGGGTTGAAAGCGCATTGACCCACTGCATCTGGTTATTTACAGGTTCGACCATCTTCCTTATCCTATTTAAAGTTATTCAGTGCTGCGCCCCCACAGCCATACTTCAAAGATTACTGTATAACATTTATGGGGATGCCACAGAAGCCGAACTCACAGGTGCAGCCGCGCGCCAGAGCAACTTTACTTAAAAGCTATGGAAAAAATTATTACCTGGGTGATAGCGCGATCGCTTTAAGAAGTGTTAAGGTGTATGGAGACAAAAAAAATTTACCGTCAAGCTTTGTTGTAGAGTGAGGTTTGGTTAAATCTTAAAAAATAAACATCATTCCCCAGTCAATGACTCGGCTTGGTGTAATACTGAACAGTTAGGATCTTTTAAATACCATCTTTAGTTAGGTAAGATTTGCCAGAAAACTCGCTCTATAACAGTGAAGATCCTAACAAACGAAAGTATCTGTTGAAACCAAGAGCTATGAACAACATCCAATCACAAATCGAACAAGAACGGGAAAACGCCCGCACGGTCTGCGATACCGAAGGCGCAACCTCTAAAGAATGTGCCGCAGCTTGGGATGCGGTAGAAGAACTGCAAGCAGAAGCATCCCATCGTAAGCAAGAGAAACCAAAAAATTCTTTTGAGCAATATTGCGATGACAACCCAGACGCAGTAGAATGCCGGATCTACGATGACTAAGGTAGGTGAGTCATAGCAGAAAAAGCTCTCTGCTAGATCCCCGATGCGACTGAAGAACTAACAAAAGCAACCGAACTTGGCAAACCTTAGTTCGAGTTGCTTATTTTTTATGCGACACTTGTTAAGTGAAAATAGGAATTGAATTATCCGGCGGGTAAAGCCAGAAAAAAAGCAGATCGAAGCAATCTATGGAAGAAAATGTTTGGTTTAAACCGCTAGTTTGGATGGATTATAGACTGGCGTTGTTGTTCGCAGTTTTTATCCCCCTAACTCTGCTAATCTGGGCGCTCTATCAAAAATCGGAAGCAGTGCAACGCCTGTTAACGATTTACTGGCGAGTCGCGAGCCTGCTGTTGATTACGGTATACCTGTTGATCGCGTCATTGCAGATTGGCTTTATCACGGCGGCGATCGCGCGGATACTAATACCCGTCTCCCTGTGGTTTTGGGCGGATATCAACGAAGAAATCAACGACCTGCCCCAGCGATCGCTTAAACTAGCCGTCACATCCTGGCGGTGGGCGGTTACAGTTTACAATGGGATCGGCTTTGTAACTCAAATCTTCTTCCTCGGTTGTGCGTTCGGTGGAGGCGCTCTCGAACAACCATCTTGTCGCGTTTGGCTAGAACCACCTTGGCGCTACAAAGAAATTTTCCATGCCGGTTACAGCACCGGACTTTTAGGCTTTCTCGGCATCGTTGGCTTAATAGTTTACGTCCTTTACCTGAGCTACTTTATTTTTGTGCGGCTGGGTAAACAGGGACGCTCGGCGATGGAACAGTAACAACTGGCGGCAGATTTAAATCAACATTCGATTATGGCATAGATAGCTGGTGATATCATGTCCACTAGCAATGGAAGGCCAAGTGTTTTTGACAGGTGTAGAGCCTGGTTTTACAAGAGTTTTACAGTAGGGGCGG
>DNGJ01000255.1:0-1607 GCA_003486305.1 Cyanobacteria bacterium UBA11371 | reverse complement strand
TTTTACCAACCAATCTGTGGAACCACTAAATATGTTATTAAACCCGCCCCTACCAGCCAAGCATAAATAAACCCTTCCTTAGCTGACGCTACCAATGCAAACGAACACGATTATGAAACCCGCCCCTACACACGTTAACCACTGGGGGCGGGTTTATAGCAACTGTCGATTATGGCATAGATCCCTGGTGCAACCCGCCCCTACACACGTTAACCACTGGGGGCGGGTTTATAGCAACTGTCGATTATGGCATAGATCTCTGGTGCAACCCGCCCCTACACACGTTAACCACTGGGGGCGGGTTTATAGCAACTGTCGATTATGGCATAGATCCCTGGTGCAACCCGCCCCTACACAACTGACAATAAACTAATGACTTATTCCATAGCCCAGCGCCTAGAGCGATACACCGCCAAGCGTCCTCACGAAGTTCTAATCGTAACGGTTGAAATCTCGGGCGAAGCCGACCAAATTGCTATTTTTAAAGGCTTTTCCAGTTCTTTAATGCGACCGACGGCGTTCGATCCCGATGTGCCAGTTCTGCCAGATGATGCCAAAATTATCTCCATCGACCGGGTAGCAAGTCCGTATAACCCCGCAGCACCCCGTTACATCCAGCAAGGACTAACCTGGGAAACGATCCAACCTTTGTTGTCAGAGATGGGCGTTTAGAGGCACAGGGGAAACTGCTCCAGGCTGACAACCGTAACTTTACACAATCTTTAAAAAAATTCTGCAAAACTTTTCCGTATCTTTACGGAAGACAAGCTGTTATTGGTCTAACCTAGTGTAATCTGGGCAGCTTATACAAACTCTTCATCTAAAACTAGGGCGGAATAGTTAAAGAAAGTGCTATTCTCCACAAGAAAGCGTGTGTGGAGTGTCGAGCAATTATGGTTACCTCGCCTATTCGGTCTCAACTTTCTGGCATTTCTGAAGCGCCGTTGTCTTTGACGCCTTCGGCACATCCGAGCAAACAGACTTCTTTGAGTACGGTTTGGCACTCAATTGATTTGCCAGCAACGCCTTTATTTGGTACGGATGGAATTCGCGGACGGGTGGGAGATTTGCTTTCCGCGCCCCTGGCAATGCAAATTGGTTTTTGGGCAGGTCAAGTGCTGCGATCTGGCAACGGCGGCGCTACCGGCTCCGTTATTGTAGGGCAAGACCCCAGAAACTCCAGCGATATGCTGGCAATGGCGCTGTCAGCGGGGTTGACCGCAGCAGGACTCGAGGTTTGGCATTTGGGAATCTGCCCCACCCCCTGCGTCGCCTATCTGACGAGCGTTTCCTCGGCAATTGGGGGCGTGATGATTTCTGCGTCTCACAATCCCCCAGAGGATAACGGCATTAAGTTTTTTGGCGCGGATGGAACCAAACTACCCCAGGCAATCCAGGAAAAAATTGAGGCCGGAATCAGAGGCAATGCCGATTTTCCCATGTTGAACGGCTGTTGGGGACGCCAATACCAGAGATCCGAGTTAACAGGCGAATACCTGGAATCGCTGCACAAACCCCTGGTGGGAGAAATAGACCTGCGGGGAATGCGAATTGTCTTAGATCTGGCTTGGGGTGCAGCCGTATATCTGGCACCGGCTGCATTTAAG
>DNGJ01000104.1:18016-20744 GCA_003486305.1 Cyanobacteria bacterium UBA11371 | reverse complement strand
ATGCGAACAAAGGGCGAGCGCATGACCGCCCTTTGCAATTAAACTGCTATTTGAGCATCGTTACTAAGAACGACGACCGCTGAGCCATTTAGCCGCCATGATACCGACGATTGCGGCAACTAGGGGATTGCTGAGAAACTTCATTAAACCGGGTTTTTCCGCCAGGACATCTTGGAAGATATCCGGATGATTGTGATAAACGAAGGTCGCCATTTTAGCAACATCGTCAGCACTCATGCGGCTAGCATGGTGAGTAGAGAGGCTTAGTTGTTGCTCTAGTTGGCGATCGCTAAATCCTCGTTCGTGTAACCGCTTCATGAAAGCGCGCGCTACATCATCGCGTTCGTTGGGTTTAATTTGTTCGATTGCTTTGCGCAATTCCGGTTCCATTTGACTGGCGGGAATGCGTTCTGGATGCAAAGATTGACCAAACAATTGCCGCCGTTCGTCAACGCTGGAACGCTGAGCAAAATCATCAAAATCTTGATAGTCTCTAGATGGATCGCTGGGAACATCGTCGAGGGATTCGACATTCCCACTCGCCAAATCTTTCATGATTTGACGCTTGTAATCGTCAGAAGAGTAAGTCATGTTGTTCTCCGATTCTTTGAGTGCTAATGGTTAATTGCTAATGGCTAATTGCTAATGGCTAATGGAGTGCAATTACCAATTACCAATTACCAATTAGCTATTAGCCTGGTACTTAACTTGGTTCGATTGATGGTCGTACTGGGCGGTTAAAATTAGGTGCTTATCGGGGCCGTAAACTAAAACGGATACGTCTTGATTGGGGAAATTATTGTGGAAGCCTTGTACGAGACTTCGCGCTAAGTCACGAACTTCGGTAGGCTTGACTTGTGGCGCAATTACAACCCCCAATTTGTTGTTGTCGCGCACGTATGCATCTTTAACCAGTCCTTTGGCAGTTTGCACTACCCAGTCACCATACTTCTGACCTGCCGAAGTATTACCCCGTTGCAGTTGGCTAGAAACTTGATTGATTGAAGGTAGCTGAGGTTTTTGGGTCGCTACGCTTGGCCCTGCACAAGCCGTGGTAATTGTCAAGACTAAAATTAATGCGATCGCGGTTAAAAATTGGCGACTTTGCTTGAGAAAATTCACCTTTATTTCCTCCTTTTTTAAGGGGAGAAACCCGGTTTCTTAAAGAAACCGGGTTTCTGGTTAACTATGCCCGGTCGATCATGTCTTTGGCTTTATCTTTGAGGTCTTCTACGCCGTGGCGCACAGAAGCTTCGCCTTGTTTGGCTTTACCTTCGGTTTTATCTTCGGGGTCGCCGCTGACATTTCCCAGGGCTTCTTGGGCTTTGCCTTCGATATTTTTGGCAGTTGCTTTGGCTCTATCTTCCAGGCTCATTTTGTACCTTCCTTTAAAAAATGGTTTGATTTCAACCGTTTATTGTGAAGTTGAAATGTTGCTTAAATCACAATAAATAATGTAATTCAAAGGTTAAAACTATGTCGTCTTTCGTAAGAAACATTGTCGGGTTTCTTTACTGTTCCCAACGGGATAGGCTTTCAGATAGAGGGTTTTGTGTCGCAAGGGGTGTGTTTATATCATCTCTGGTGCCATCGGTAACGTCAGCAAAGGAAGGGTTTAACGAGGCCATCATTTTAGTTTCTTCGTAGATCTCTTGTTTTCCAATCAAAGATTGTCATAAACCCGCCCCGACAAAATCAAAAATTATCTACAACCAAAGCACCCGAACATAATATGATTAGAGACGTGTTATCAGAAAAAATGGGTTGAAAGGTTCCCTCTTTTAGGGGGAAAGGGAAAATTAATTTGCCTCGCTCGCAATCCTATAAGCTTGAGGAAGAGGTAATAACCTTTTCCCATGAATCCGCCACACTTGGGGGCGGGTTTAGAGAAATTGTTTGTTTTTTCCCAACATGACTGGTAAAAGTAGCCCCTACAATTGTTACATGTTTATGTGTAGCATTTTCAAAGGAAATTCGTATAACTGTCAACTGTCAACTGTCCACTGTTGCAGATTTGGGATGGGCTGCACCAGCAATTAGATAAGTCAGGGCTTCGATTAGGCGATCGCTTTCCATTGGTATAATCTCTTTCCCGTGCAGCATCTCTTGTATCTTCATAAAACTAATCAAAGAGCCTACTAAAATCCAGGCTGTGGCTTCTGGATCTGGTAAGTTCAGTTCGGGATGATTGCTGAGGTATTGAGTAACTGTTTCAATCGCTGGTTTTGTCAGGCAGCGGACGCAAACTTGCGCTAACTCCGGGAAACGACCCGATTCGCCTATTATTACCCGCATAAACGCCCGATGTTCCTTATCGTCAATCATCTGAGCTAATGCTGCTTTTGCCAACTTGGGCAGCACGACGCTGGGATCTCCTCCAGGGGGTTGCTTGCCAAACACAGACTGAAACCGCTTGGTTGCCATTTGCTCGACTAAGGTTTTAAACAGTCCTTCTTTGTCTTGAAAGTAACTGTAGACGGTGGCTTTGGAAACTCCGGCACGGGAGGCTACCCGATCCATGCTCGCACCGGCATAGCCGTGCGCCAAGAACTCTTCCATTGCTCCTTGCAGAATTTTCTCGGATTTATCAACCGAAATCTCTCGCTCTGCTTCACCAGCTTTGATCCGCGCCATTTTTTTCCCCTTGTGTCTTCTTCATCTTAGAGAAATACAGCGGATTGCAGCCGTATTAGGTACACCGAAGATTTGTGTAGAGGCAGCGTTAACG
>DNGJ01000104.1:15589-17812 GCA_003486305.1 Cyanobacteria bacterium UBA11371 | reverse complement strand
CGTTAACGCTGCCTCTACACAAACGAAGCCTTAAGGCTTTACCTCACTAAGATCGCAATCCGCTATATCTCCGCTCTCTGGGAATCGACTAGACTAAACTAAACGGTTTAGTCTAGTATTATTTTATAACAAAACTAAACGGTTTAGTTTAAACATCTGCTTTTGCGAGGCAGTTATGGTTCAGCACTCCAAGCTAGAAAATATACCTACCGATCTCCTTTCGCGTTCGCCCAGCGTTATCGCGATCGCGGCATCTCTCCTAGTAAGCGGAGTCGGAATTTATACAGCAGTGCGGTGGCAGAATGCCGCAGAAACTAACGTTCCGGTACAGGAATCGATTCAACCAGAAGTAAAAACGGTAACAGCCTTGGGAAGATTGGAACCCAAGGGAGAAATCGTGAAACTTTCGGCACCCGTGTCAAACGAAGGGAGTCGGGTGGAGAAACTGCTGGTAAAAGAGGGAGATAGCATCAAAGCGGGACAAGAAATTGCGATTTTAGACAGTCGCGATCGCCTGTTAGCAGCATTGGCAGAAGCGGAAGAAGCCGTCAGCGTAGCGCAGGCAAACCTCGCCAAAGTGCAAGCGGGAGCCAAACGGGGCGAAATTGCGGCGCAAAAAGCCGAAATTGCCCGAATTCAGGCACAGTTGCAAGGAGACAAGACAGCACAACAAGAAAGCATTTACCGGATTGAAGCGCAATGGCAAGGCGACAAGACAGCGCAACAAGAAACAATCGAACGCATTCAAGCGCAGTGGGAAGGCGACAAGACAGCGCAACAAGAAACAATCTCGCGCATTCAAGCACAGTGGGAAGGCGACAAGACAGCGCAACAAGAAACAATTGAACGGATTCAAGCGCAATGGCAAGGCGATCGCACCGCACAACAAGCAACAATTAAGAAACTCGAAGCACAATTAGAAAACGCACAAGCCGAATATAAACGCTACGAAAATATCTACCAAGATGGTGCAATTTCTCGATCTGTTTATGAAAGCAAGCGTCTGGCGGTAGAAACAGCGCTTCAGCAACTCAACGAAGCCAAAGCGGTTTTAAATCGAATTGATACAACTGCTAGCAAACAAATAAGCGAAGCCCAAGCCGTTTTAAATCGGATTAATTCTACAGGTAGCAAACAACTCAGCGAAGCCAAAGCGGTTTTAAATCGGATTAATTCTACAGGTAGCAAACAACTCAGCGAAGCCAAAGCCGTTTTAAATCGGATTAATTCTACAGGTAGCAAACAACTCAGCGAAGCCAAAGCGATTTTAAATCGGACAAATTCTACAGGTAGCGAACAAATTGGCGAAGCAGAAGCGACATTAGACAGAATTGCCGAAGTGCGTCCAGTAGATGTAGAAGCAGCAAAAGCAGAAGTTAGGCGAGCGATCGCAGCCATGAATCAAGCCAAGGTAAACTTAGACAAAGCCAGCGTGCGATCGCCTCAAGATGGGACAGTTTTAGAAATTCACGCACGTCCAGGTGAATTAGTCTCAAACGATGGCATCATCGATATAGGAGAAACTCAACAGATGTATGCGATCGCCGAAATTTATCAAAGCGATATTAACAACATTCATACCGGACAATCAGTGAGAATTAGCAGCGATTCTCTTCCCGAAGAACTGCAAGGAACAGTAGACACAATTGGCTGGCAAGTCAAACGACAAAACATCGTCAACACCGATCCTAGCGCCAACATTGACGCCAGAATCGTAGAAGTTAAAATCAAACTTGACGAAGCATCCAGTCAAAAAGCAGCCAAATTCACCAACCTGCAAGTCAAAGTAGTAGTGCAACTAGATAAACCTAAATAACATCATGTCCTTAAGATTACCCATAATCATCAGCCGGGACACGGCACGATTAACCTTATCTGTGTCGGAGATATCTATAATGCCGTGTCCCTACGCAACGACTGTGTGAGGTTTTTTGATTGCGGGCAATTCAACGGACATAATATAACTGGTAAAACCCGCCCCTACTCGATATAATTCCCCAACTCCTCTGTTTCCTCCTCTCTGCGTCCTCTGCGTCTCTGCGGTTTGTTAAAAAATTCATCACTCAAAGAAGATTACCATATGACAAACTTAATTCAACAACTGAGACGACGAACCCCCCTCGGATGGTTGCAACTAAGTCGCGAAAAAAGTCGATTGCTAGTTGCCATATCAGGAATCGCCTTTGCCGACGTTCTCATATTCATGCAACTCGGCTTTCAATC
>DNGJ01000104.1:0-15451 GCA_003486305.1 Cyanobacteria bacterium UBA11371 | reverse complement strand
CAACTAAGTCGCGAAAAAAGTCGATTGCTAGTTGCCATATCAGGAATCGCCTTTGCCGACGTTCTCATATTCATGCAACTCGGCTTTCAATCCGCACTTTACGACAGTAACACCCGCCTGCATCGCAGTTTAGAAGCAGACATCGTTTTAATCAGTCCCCAAGCCCGAAACTGGCAAGGATTATCCACATTTTCCCGGCGCAGATTGTATCAAGCCGAAGATATTGCGGGAGTGAAATCGGCAGATCCAATGTACGTCAATATTATCACCTGGAAAAATCCCAAAACTCGCGATCAAAGACAAGTGCAAGTTATTGGATTTGACCCCGATCGACCAGCCTTTAACTTGCCAGAAGTGAATCAACAATTAGACAAACTTAAACTACCCGATACCGTTTTATTCGATCGCGGTGCCAGAGGGGAATATAAAGAAGTCATTACCCAAGTTGAGCAAGGAAAATCCGTCACCACCGAAATCGAACGGCGCACAGTTACCGTCGGTGGCTTATTTAAAGTGGGGGCGTCTTTTGGCGCAGATGGTAGCTTAATTACCAGCGATCAGAACTTTTTACGACTCTTTCCCAAACGAGAAGCCGCGAGTGTAAGTTTGGGTTTAATTCGAGTCGAACCGGGTTACGATCCCAAGCAAGTATCAGCCGCGTTAAAATCCCACCTTTCTGATGATGTCCGAGTGCTGACGCAGGAGGAATTTATTAACTTTGAGGTAAATTGGTGGCAAACAAATAGCCCGATTGGGTTTATCTTTAATTTGGGCGTAGCAATGGGGTTTGTAGTGGGGGTGATTATTGTTTATCAAGTCCTCTCAACCGACGTAAATGCCCATATGAAAGAATACGCCACATTTAAAGCGATGGGATATCGCAATATCTATTTGCTGGGTGTGGTGTTTGAAGAAGCGATAATTTTGGCACTTCTCGGCTTTATTCCCGGATCGCTTCTGCCTTTGGGATTGTACAGATTGACGCGAAATGCTACGAATTTACCCCTTTACATGACGATGGCGCGAGCGGTGACAGTACTGATTATGACTATCATTATGTGTACGATATCGGGTGCGATCGCTACTCGCAAGCTGCAATCTGCCGATCCGGCGGACATGTTCTAGGAGGAATAGATTTATGCAAACTCTCATTAACTCTGAACCCGTCATCTCTATTCAAAATTTAGACCATTATTTCGGTAAAGGTCAACTGCGAAAGCAAGTTTTGTTTGATATCAATTTAGAGATTAATGCCGGGGAAATTATTATCATGACCGGGCCATCTGGTTCGGGAAAAACAACCCTATTGACGTTAGTTGGTGGATTGCGTTCTGCTCAATCTGGGAGTTTAAAAATATTAGGAAGAGAACTGTGCGGTGCTAGTCCAGAAAAATTAACCCAAGCACGACGCCATCACGGTTATATTTTCCAAGCCCATAACCTTCATAATAGTTTGACTGCGTTGCAAAATGTCAGAATGGGATTAGAATTGCATTCGGAGATTTCCCCAGAAGAAATGCAAACCAGGTCTGCTAAAATGTTAGAACATGTAGGTTTAGGAAATCGACTGAATTACTATCCAGATGACCTATCGGGGGGACAAAAACAACGAGTAGCGATCGCGCGCGCCTTAGTGTCTAATCCCAAAATAGTTTTGGCGGATGAACCCACCGCAGCGCTAGATAAAAAATCGGGTCGCGATGTGGTTGATTTGATGCAAAGATTGGCAAAAGAACAAGGTTGTACGATTCTATTAGTGACCCACGATAATCGCATTTTGGATATCGCCGATCGGATTGTTTATATGGAAGATGGGCGGTTAGCAAATAATCCTAATGTTGCCGTTGCTAATGGCTAATGGCTAATGGTTAATGGCTAATGGCTAATGGCTAATAGTAGAACCGCAAAATATTCCCATGAGCAATTAGCAATTAACAATTAACAATTAACAATTAGCAATTAGCAAATTAAGGCGTTTTGGATAGCATCGCGAATTGGTAATTTGAACCGTTAGATTGGACTTGGATAATGACTGGATTGCCGATGCGATCGCCCGATGGTGCAAATCTGAGGGCACCCGTGGCGCCGCTGACGGTAAATCCTGGATTGTGCAAGGCTTGGGGTAAGCGATCGCGCCAGCGTGCCGGAGGCATATCGCGCGAAGTACCTGGTTGCAATCCGGCAATTATCGCTTGCGTTGCGTCATATGCCGTCGCCGTGCGCCAGTTAACTGTACCGCGCCACCGCTGACGCATTGTTTCTGCCAAATACGGGTTAACTTGAGGATGCCAAGGTGCGACGAGAGTTAACCCATTAACGGCTTGCTGTCCAACTTGTAAGGTTTTGACAGTGTACATCGTCGGATCGCTAAAAAGCGCCAATCTGCCTTGATTAACTTTGGCGAGAGAGACGGCGGCATCAATCCTATCCACGTGGCTAGCAATAAACAAGGCATCCGCACCGCTGTTGATAGCTTCACTCACCGCAAGATCGGGGTTAAAGTTAGGAGTTGATAAATCGCAAACTGTGGGAATGAATCGCCCTCCTTTGCTGACAAATGCCGCGACAAATTCATCTTTGAAAGAGATATTACCGGGCGATTGAGAATCGTAACAATAGGCAATTTTGGTTTTACGGGCAGTATTAACCGCATAGTTTGCTAATGCTTCTGCCATCAATTTGGTAGTGGGAACGGTGCGAAAAATATATTGACCGATGCCAGAAAGATTATTAGCAGAAGAGGTAGGCGATATCATCACCAATCCTCCCCGTTGATAGATGGGCGCAGCAGCCAGAGAAACATCGCTGGAATTGTGTCCGACGACGCCAAGAACTTGGGGATCTTTGACTAATTCTTGAGCAATTTTTTTGGCAATTTCTGGGTTGTTTTCATCGTTGACAATTTCGACTTGCAATTTCTTGCCGTTTATCCCGCCTTTTTGGTTAATTTCATCTTGGGCTGTCGCCACGCCGCGCAGGATTTCTTGCGCCACGTTTAAGTTGTTGCCAATTGGGACGCTGACGGCGATTTTGAGCGCATTGTTTCCCGCTTGGGCGTTGTTTAAATAGATCAGGGTTTCGGGATCGTTGGGATTGCGAGCCAGAGAGGATTTAAAGGATGCGATCGCGCTTTGATAATCCCCTTTAGCAAAAGCTTCAATTCCCTTTTGTTTGTCTGGGGTTACTTTTTCTGAAATCAACGAGCGATTCCCGATACTGCCAATTCCAGAATTAGTTTTCCACATCCCCTGCACGCGAGAAAATAAAAACCAACATCCCAATCCCAGAAAGATGAATAAAATCGGCGGAAATTTGCGCCTTTTAGTTTGAACCTGTTTTGTTTGTGTCATGATAATTTTCTCCGTTTTGTTCTAAGACGTTCAACTTAAACGAAACTGTAGAATTAGGCTGCGATGTAGGTAAGTTATTTTTGTCGGCTTTCAATTGTTGGAAGCGACGGGAAATTTCATCGGTGAGCGTCAATTGGTCTAAATCTGCTTGCAATTTTTCTTCCGGATTTTCAGACAATTCGGCGCGAGCGATCGCTTCTATATTTCGCCCTTGCACCGCTGCTCTTGCAGCTTCAAATTGATTGCGTTCCGAGTACATGTCTAAACTACTATCAACTTGGGAAATCGTTTCTAAGGCTTCATTGATGTCTGCTAAAGCCTTCATATTTTGCAGGTCTATCTGATAAGCCTCTAACTTTTCTCGTTCTCGACAGAGTTTTTCTTTTGCACCCAATACGACTTTTTCCGCTTGAGTTACTTGTTCCTCAATTTTGGGCAGCAAGCGTTCGATGGAAATTGCCCGACTCATCGCCAATCTTGCGGCTGCTTCATTTCCTTGTTGGTACGCGAGTAAAGCTTGATTTTCTGCCTGTTTAAATTCCTGCTGTTTGACTTTATATTGCGCTTTGACTTTCTCATAAGCAGCAATAGCGAGGGCGACAGATTCGGCGAGTTGAGCGATGGATTGTTGCATCGATTCAAGAGAACTCCGCGCCACTTCTACAGCGATTTTGCCACCGGATTCAATCGGCATACCCCACAGCCAATTCCAGATTGCTACCAGAGTACGCCCGGATTTTTTCCAAGTTAAATTAAGCACGAACCCGCCAATCGCGGTGAGGATTAACGGCACAAGCCACTGCCGAGACTGGTTTTGGTTATTGTTAGTATTAGTAGGTTTCATTCGGTTCTCGCTTCTAACGCATCTAATTTAGGATTGGGATGGAGTGCAAGAAATATGCAGTCTATGCAGAGAAACCCGGCCTGAAAAATCGTCGGCAAAGTAGGGACACGGCAATGATAAAATCTCGCCTTGTATAGAAGATGTAGGATGCCGTGTCCCTACTCTCAAACTGGGTTTCTGGCTTCGTCGCGCCTAAGTCCTGATGCAGTTTATATAAAGAAACCCTGTCTCAGCCACCGCAGCCACCGCAGCCGCCGCAGCCGCCACCACCGCCGCCACCATCACCACCACCGCCGCCACCATCACCACCACTAGCAGTAGCAGGAGGAATCAAAACCTGCCGTAAGTCGGCAAGCGTGCTACCAGCTAATACTCCGGCGCCAAATAAGGCAAACGCAAGTGGGAGTTGCGGATCGGTGCTGCTAACAGCTACCTTCCGTCTTATACGAGTGCGAATGTTTGCCAAGACGCGATCGCCCATAAGACTGCGATGAGGTTGCCCAAACAGATAACACAACCCTATAATTGCAGCGATAAAACACAAAAACATCAGATATCCTACAGGCTTACCGCGAGAGATTCCGACTGCAATTTTGCTAATACCGAGTGCCAACAAAGCGAAAATAGGAATTGCTGAAAACATCCCGGAGATGAAAGCTTGCTGTTGATTCACTAGCAATTGCAATTGCCGTAAGCGATCGCCAATCTTTTCAACGGCAAGAATAACAGCAGTAGATACTCTGACTCGATCGATGTTTCCATCCGTTTCAATTGCTGTTGCAATTGTTCGTTCGAGTGGGTGGTCAATCTGCTCTAATGTTGTTGTCAGGACAAGCTGACGTTCCTGTGCTTGGGGCTGCACGTATCCGCGCTGGAAAAGACTAGCGATCGCTGTATCTACAGTGTGGTATTTTCCTGCTTTGAGGTAGGCAGTTTCGTACACATCCAGCGAGACAAAAGAATTGCCATCCGGCTGTCGCAGGCACTCGCGGATAATGTTTGCCAGGATAATCGATAGAATTCCCAGCAACAGATAGAGTTTCAAAAATTCTGGCCCTGTCAGATTGAGTAGATTTGAGATAGTATGCGATCGCCCCAAAGAGCCACAGCTTGTCACCGTCAATGCTAGCAAAAAACATAAAATGAAGATCGCACTTCGACTCAGACGAAATCCGATGCCAATATGGTTATAGACCGCGCAGGCGGTCTTTGTTTGTGTAGCCCCACCCTTCAGGGTGAGGGATATTGGCGGTGATGGAAGCGGAAATGATATCAGACGAAATCCAGACAAAAAATTCAACCTCGCCTTCGGTAAAATCCAGTTTTCCTGCGTATTTACTCGCACAAATTTAATATCTTTGCCAAAGCGAATATGGGATGGAGGCCAGATATCTACAGGCGGTGATTGTTGAAAAAATTGTTCGTAGCTTGCTAAAGTTTTGTTGTACCAGTTATCGAACTTACGCCGCTCTTTTATTCCTCCTTGGGTAGGGCCATGATGCATTGGCGTCTGTAAAATATTGGGACAGAATTCTTCCCAATAGGAGCGGGTATAGAGTAAGTGTAAATGCCAAGCTTGATCTACCTGGTCAGAGGGAGTAACAGGATGACCGGCTAGTACGGCTAGAAACATGAATTTTTTGTATTCATCGATAACGCGACGAGCGTATTCAATTGTCCAGCCGTTATCCCGTGCAAGTCGTTTACTGAAAGGCAGACTTGCATCAGCCGCATCTAGGGAAAATGCTTGAAGGCGTTGATACAGTTCCGCTTGCTGAGTATTTATAAGTTTCACGATCGCTTACTTCTAATGCATCTAATTTAGGATTGGGATGGAGTGAGAAAAATATGCAGTCTATGGAAAGAAACCCGGTCTGAAAAATCGTCGGCAAAGTAGGGACACGGCAATCATAAAATTTTGCTTTGTATACAAGATTTAGGATGCCGTGTCCCTACGCCTATGCAAAGAAACCCGGTTATTTGAAAATACCGGGTTTGACCAGGAGACTATGCCACTGCGGACTTAAACCGAGACGAAATCACTTGAGAAGACGTTGGTCGTAGAAAAAAATATGCAGTCTTGCCAGGGAATTTACGATTTTGTTGAGTTAGTAAAATGCGCGATCGCTGCTAGAACCCCGACTTCACAATAGAAGTCGGGGTTCTGGGTGTTATGGGGCTTGCGGTTAGGAATAATTTTTCTCGTTTTCTCGTTCCCAGGTTCTACCTGGGAACGCAATAACGGAGGCTCTGCCTCCCGGTGCAAAGGAGGCAGAGCCTCGCTTATCTGCGTTCCCAGGCCGGAGCCTGGGAACGAGAGGAATGATGCTATTCAAGCTTGACAAATTGACCGTTTTCAATTCTGATTAATGCGTCAGATCGCTGTTTCTGAAACAGGAATTCCCGTTCGCCTGTGTTGTTGTTGAATTTAAATTCTCCGGTGGCTCCTTTGACTTTAAAGTTGGGAGATCTGAGGATATTGTCTAATTTGTCACGAGTGGGATTTTGGTCTAGTAAGAGTTGTTGTAAAGCGGTTGCGATCGCTAGTGTTGTATCCTTCGCCATCGTGGTTCGCCAAGTGTTTAATTCTGTCTTCCAAAGCGAGCGAAATGAATTCTTTTCTGCCGCATCCGGGAAGTAAGGGACTGATATTGTCAAACCTTCTACTGCTTTTCCTCCCAACTTAATGGTTGTATCGTTGTATAAAGTTGGACTGCCAAACAGCTTAATCTGTAATTGATTTTCTTGGAGCGCTTTGAATATCTCGCTTGCCTGTGGCAGGTTATTGACAAAGGGTGCGATTAACAAGCTGTTAACGTTGTTCTTTCTAATTTCCTCAACCACATCCATCGGATTGAAATTGGGGTTTGCCAGGTTACATTCTAAATCGATATGCTGTCCTTTATAAGCTGAAACAACGTACTTAAATTCGTTCCTAAATGAGTCTTGATCTGGGGATACGTTATCTACACAAATTGCCACTTTAGGGTTAGGAACTGCTTTGCCAAGACCTTTAGATAATTGCGCCGCAAAAAACGTAATCTGGGGAACCATGCGAAAAACATACGACTGTTCTCTCAATTGGTTAGCAAAGCTAGTTGGGGAAATCATGACTAATTTCCCGTTTTTATAGATGGGCGCTGCTGCAACAGAGGCATTACTAGAATTATGACCAACCACGGCAAAAATAGCCGGATCTTTCACCAGTTTACGAGCCACTTCTTCAGCCAGCTCGGCGGTGTTATTATCGTTAGCGATGACCACCTGTAACGGCAATCCATGAATCCCGTAGTCGCGATTAAACTCGTCTTGAACTTGAACGACACCTCGTAAAATCTCTTCGGCAACGGGTTGGTTGTTACCAATAGGTACGCTGACGGCAATTTTCAGGGTTTGTTTGCTATTTGCCGCTATTAAATTGTTTAAATAAATTTTGGTTTCCGGATCTTTGGGATTCTTCTCAAGAGAAGCTTTAAAATTTGCTATTGCTTCCGGGTAGTTTTTGTTGCCAAAGGCTTTTATACCCGCTTGTTTTTCAGGACTGCTATTTTGGGTGAGGATTTCTTCTCCTAAGCTAATTCCAGAAACACGGGTAGAATCTTTATCGATCTCGATGATTTTATGGATGACAAAGGCTAGGGTGATGAGTGATAACGCTCCCATTCCCCACCATACAAGTTGCCGATCTTTTTGTTTCTTTTCTGGCGGTTTCGGTTGAGGGTCTTGTATAATTGTAACCGCAGGTTGCGGATAAAATAGCGGCGGTTCTTCCGGATTTTGGAAAATTACAGGCAGCCAAGACGCCTTCGGAGAGTCATTTTCTAACAACCTTAATTGATCCCGTGCTTCGCGCACAGCTTCGTGTAAAGAAGCACCTTTAGCAAACTCAGTTAGAAAAGCATTCAAAAACATTTGAGCCACTCGATCGTGGATTGGCTCCCGCATTACTATAATATGGGGAATTTCCAAACTATCCAATTGTCGTGCTAATCCCAATCCATCACATGAGTTAAAAATCGCCAGCTTTAATCCATTTCTGGCAGCTTGGCTCAGGGTAATTCTTAACTGAGCGGGGGACAAATATTCTTTGTCATTGATCCAAATTCTGCCATCATTTCCCTCTGGTTGAGTTGCGCTATGTCCCGCAAAAAAGATAATATTCCAATGCTGACTCATCAACGTATCTCTGAGTTTGATTGAGTCAGGTTTTTGGAGTAAAACTAATTCGGCATTTGGCAAATTATTCTGGATAATATTCCCATCGGTTTCAATCTCAATGTTTTCGTCGCTTCCCAGAATTACTAGGATTTTTACTTTTCCGCTCAAAGCTTCTGCTGGAGAGCGGCTGAGGCTCCCCAAAGCAACTTCAGCATGGTCATAATATTCCTGAATAAAATTCCACTGCTCCCAAGGGAGTTTCTGTAACTCTTGGTTATCGGTCTGTACAACGAAACTCACCTTTTCATTTTCGCCAACGGTATGTAGCAGTTGTCGCGTAATTTGTTCCAAGGAAGAATTATCTAGCCAGTTATTAAAAGCGGCTTCAAAGTTGCGAGCAGATGCTTCAGCTTCAGCTTGTCTGTTAAAACTCGATGAGTTTGTCTCCATACGATCGCAAGGCTCGATCTTTCGTCTCCACCAACGGTAGCTTTCTCCCCAAGAGTAGTACAGTCTTTGCCAGGTATTATAACCGTCAATAATTTCTGGTGCGATCGCAAGTCTACCCCTGACTTCTTTACCGCACATCGTCCCATTTTCCCTAATAGTCAAGGTGACGGGAAAACCTTGCTCGAAATTTCCTTGGTCAATTCTAAAGATTACTCGCTTAGTCATTTTTGCCTGCCTTTATGTATATTCATATCTTGCGCTTGTGCTGTCATTCCGCCGTGGAATTAATTCCCATAGCGAGTAGCGAAACTCCACTAAAGTAAACTAAAAAAGCTGCTTCAGTCCACAAAGCGTGGACTTCTGCTATGAGCCAGAGAATTTATTCTCTGGCGGGTAAGTTCTTGGTGCAATACTTTCATATAGATATGGCTACTCCTTACTTCTGAATTGGACGCCAAACGCAATGTTCTGCCGAACAATCTGGCTCGATTAATGCAGTAGTATTTTCTTGGCGATCGCTGACATTCAATGTAATCTTCCCACTCAATCCTTCAACTTCAAATCCCTTGTCGGCTAAGGCTTTTTGCACTCCTATTCGAGTAGGTTGATTTGGCTGTATTTCTATGGCACGAATTGCCATTTGTAAAGCATCATAAGACAGGATAACAAGCCAAGTTGGCTTTTCTGTCTTTCCCCAAAAATCTTGAAATTCTTTCTTATTGCTACTAGAGGGATACAAAGGAGTAGCAACAACCATTTTTCTGAGTGCTTGCCTTCCTAAAGCCAAAACTTTATCCTCTATAACTGTGTTGCTGCCAGCAATCAACAATTCGCCGTTGTTTTCTTTAATGACTGCTAGTTGATTCTCCCCCTCATTAGAAGTGGTATAAGCATCTGGAAGTAGCACTAAAGCAACATTTTCAAACTCTTTTTTCATTCTAGCTACATTACTTCTTAGCTTAAATGTATCTTCCCCTAAATCAAAGTCTCCAACAATTTTTACCCGCTGATTCAAATGAGTTTTAAATTCTTTCTTAAACGACTCGCTATATGCTTGACCTTTTGTGTAAAATATCGCGATATTTTGATAGTTTTTTTCGCTCAGATAGTCCGCTAATGGTTTGGATACCATTTGGGTGTTTAGGGTGCTTCTAAAAAAGAAATTGTTAACATGAGCGGTATCGCTGAGTTCTTGAGAAGCAGCACTGCCTGATACCAATACTAACTTGTTAGCTTGATAGATATTTTTAACGTTGGTTGTAAGATGACTGGAATAATGACCGATAACGACTAAAATATCGGAGCGCTTCACTAATTCTTTGGCAATCGTTTGAGCTTGTGCTATATGATTGCCATCATCGGCGATCATAACTCTAATTTTCCATTGGTTGTCAGGGTTTTTATTGACTCGATCTTGCAGCCAAGCTATCCCTTTGACTATATCCTTACTTTGGAAATCTGGAGCATTCGAGATGGGAACGACTACAGGAATAGTGTAAATCTTATTTTCAGGAATATTATCAGCTAGAATCTTAGCATTGTTGAGATATATCAGTGTTTCTGGATCTTTTTTCTCCTGCCATGCTGCTGTTAGTAATTCGACGGCTTTTGAGTATTGTTTTTGAGCGATCGCATTAATCCCCTCTTCTTTTTTAAGTTGCGGCGGACGATCTTTTGGATTCATTAACGCCTTCTCACCGCAACTCAGCGGTAAATTTTTATTCAGTTGTACATCGCAAGCTTTTTGTGACGGCGGAAAGATAGCAAATGCACCTAACGTTAGAGTAGCGATTCCTACGGAAAGCTTCGCTAACGCTCCCATCCCGCACAATACCAGCTTTAACAATTGGTTGTAATTTTTTCTCCGATAAAATAGCGGTGGTTCTTCAGGATTTTGAAATATTACGGGTAGCCAAGACGCATTAGGAGAACTTTTTTCTATCTCTTTTAACTCGTTGCGTGCTTTGGAGACTGCTTCGTGTAAAGAAGCACCTCTAGTAAAGCTTTTGAGAAAATTATCTAAAAATTTTTGGGCAACTTGATCGTGGACTGGCTCCCGCATGACAATACTATGGGGAATTTCTAAAGTTTTCAAGTGTCGTGCTAATCCCAATCCATCGCAGGAGTTAAAAATTGCTAGTTTCAATCCATTTTTTACCGCTGTCTCCAGACAATCCTTTAGCTCCTCTTGCGATAAATCTTCTTGGTCATTGAGCCAAATTTTTGCATTATTTCCATCTAGCTGGCTCGAACTATGTCCCGCAAAGAAAATAATATCCCAATGCCGCTCTTTCAATATTGCGATCGCATCATTCTTGCTAGGTTGTTTTAGCGGAACTAATTCATCTTGTGGCAATCTCTTCCTAATAATATTCCAGTCTGTTTCAATATCAATATTTTTGTCGCTTCCCAGAATTACCAGAATTTTAACTGAGCTTTTCCACGTTCCTTTTTTAGGTACGCTTCTGCGGCTCAACGCCACTTCAGCATCGTAATTATCCTGAAGTAAACTCCATAATTCCCAGGGTAATTTTTGTAATTCTTCGCAATTGGTTTGAACAATGAAGCTCGCCGAATCTTTTTTATCAATTGTACGCGCCAGTTCCTCTCTTAGCTCTTGCAATTGGGAGCGATCTAGCCATTCATTTAAAGCAGCTTCAAACTTACGAGCATATTTGTTAACATCATCCTCGCTGTAACCCGCACAGTTTCTCTCTATTTCCGGTGGAACGTCAATTTTTCTTCTTCTCCACCCACGGTAGTTTTGTCCCCAAGAGCAGTAAGCTTCTTGCCATTGATTATAAAGCTCGATAATTTCTGGTGCTGGTTTCAGTCTGCCCTTGACTTCTGGAACGCAAACTTCCCCATTTTCCTTAATTGTTAAGGTGATAGTAAAACCTTGCTCAAAATTCCCATCATTATCAATTCTGAAGATGACTCGCTTGCTCATTTCTCATCTTCCTTGGGTTGAAATTATTGAGTTGTATAATACTATAAAAAATCCCTAAATGAAAGTAGGTTTGTTAAATATTAATAAACCTTTACATGCGCTATTTAACCGGGTTGAATTGAGCGATCGCTTAACCCAAACATAATATGCTATCCGTTGAATAGCCCATAATAAAAAAAGCCACAGAGTCGTTGCGTAGGGATACGGCATCAGAGATATATCGGACAAACAGATAACATTAATCTTGCCGTGTCCCGGCTTCTAATTATCGGGAATCTTAAGGACATGATATAACAGTATAGTTGGGTTTCGTTACCTCAACCCAACCTACGTTTGTGCCAATAATATGTTGGTTAAACCACGAATTGTTCGGTGATGCTGGTATCTTCTAAAGTTAGGCAGACGCTAAAGCGATCGCCCACATCCGCCGTAAAATAAAGCGCGATGTAATCATCTAAAGGTTGGCTTCTAGATACGGCTTCCAAACGCGGAATTGGATCGCCATTTTCATCGAGTGCAATCAATTGCAAATCGGGGGGTAATTTAGTCTGACCTCCCATTGGATAAGCTCGCAGCAATACGGCAATTCGCCCATCTAATTTTCGCAAAACAGCAATCATTAAAGCGATGGGATGACCCATCAACTGTACGCCTAAATCCATCACTCTCCTGAGCGCCGGATTGGGATAATTTGGATCGATTGTCCACAAATATTCAACCGCTTTCCAGCGAACTGTTTCATCGTGCGTATGCTGTAACAAATGAACCAACGCCTCTCGATCTTCAATGTCAGTAGGAAAATCTACATCACTTTGACTGTTACGTAACTGTCTCACCGCTCGTTTAACTTTTTCCGGTGTTTCTAGTTCAATTCCCCTCACTTGTTTGGCTCGAAATGCTGGCATTTTGTTCGTATTGAACCATTCATCAAATGTCTGCCACCCCGCTTCAACTATCCCATCCAACCACATACTGAGATTGAATACGACAGCTAGATCTTTCTTGTGGGATGGACATCCTGTCCGTCCCTCATAGAGTTGCTGTAGCCAACGACTCTCATTTAATAAAGCTCCCCACTTTTCAAACTTTGCCTTCAGGCGGGGAGAATAAGGCGAAGGTTCGCTCAGTTGTGCAATTAAATCTTCTACATTCGATAGTGTTACTAAAGGTGCCACTTGTCCTTTTTCGTCGCGCAAATTAGACGCACCCTCCAACATCTCTAAATTAGGAATAACCCAATCTCCCTCGACGTAATACAGACGATAAATCGAGTCGAAATCTGCTTTAGCTTTCAAAGTGCGTCGGGAAACAAAACCCCAAAAATGAAGCGAGCGGTTTTCTATATCAATCCGAACGGGTAAGTAATAATCCGCCGCTAAATTGGGAATATCCACCCATTCTTGAGGTACGGCGAAATCTGCCATATCGATGGCGTCGGTGGGAATTAATACCAGTCGTTTGCCGTAAAGATTAATTCCACAACCAGTGAAAAATTCCCAAAGCATGGGTAAAACTTCCTCATTGGGAAATACGGAAGGTGCTAATTCTAAATTTTCCTGGCACCAATGCAAAAATGCATTCAAACACAGGCGATTGAAAAATGCATAATTGCGTCCAGTATCGTTTGAGTAATTTTTAGGATTTGGGCGAGCTAATTCCAAATCGCTGTCCGAAAGTTCTAACCACAAATGCTCGGAATAAATCTGGCTGAGGTTGGCTTGACTCAATTTCATTGTTTTTTCCCCGCTTAGTCTAAATGTTGCAGAATTCGTTCTAGCCGAGTTTCGACTATTGCACGAATGGCGTTGATAGCTGCACCCTCTGGTTGTAATTCGAGGTTGAATTCAGCTTGAATTTGATCGACGGTTTTGCTGCATAACTTTTGTTTGATTGCGTTTAAGCGATCGCGCACTTCCTCTTCAGTTCTTTGAAACATGTTTCCAATTTCTGAAAGCGGTTGTTTAACCAGATAAAACAGCTTTAACAATTTCCAACTTTCTTCGTTAACTGAACGAATTGAATTTTGAACATAGCGGTCGAGTTTATCAGAATAATGTTGGTACACCCCTGCTTTTATTCCAGCCAATTCTTCTTTTGGAGGATTATCTTTGCTTTCTAGCTCTCTTTGGAACCACTTCCAAACTCCCGACCAAATGCGATCAAATGAACCATCGATATGCCGACTGACTGTCGATTGATTGATCCCTCTTTCCTCAGCAATTTTCTTTTGGTTCAGTTCTAACCCATAGTTGAGAAAAAGTATTTGCTGTTTTTCTTTTAAGTCATTCAACAGATTAGCGATCGCTTGCATGAATGCACTTACCTTTTCAGCCATCTCCTCATCGTAGCTTGTCTCAAATGGAATGTTTTCTACCAAATTTGTTTCCTCATGCGAGTCGGAAGAAAAACCAGTCCAAAAAGAGATGCGGGGTGGATCTGATAAACGTCGAATCGCTTCTCCAATGTTGTCCAACCAGGTTTGAATTTCCGAGCCGCTAACGCTGTTTTCACTTTCATTCAACTCATTATAACGAGTGGCAATGTTTTGAAAATCTCTGGCATTAAATTGATTGAATCGTCGGTTGACGGAATCTTTGTATTCCTGAAAACACTGCCAAGCTAGCAGATATCTATCGATTTGTGCGTTTCCATAACCTGAGTGTTCTAGTGCTTCCCTGACTCTCTTTCGACTCGATCGTGCCACTAAACCTAAATTAGTTTGTCCAAACATATTGTTTCCTGAGCTTCTCCTTAATTCGGGTAGTAACAGATGCTTGAGTTTGATGTCGGTAAACCTGATGAATGTCGGATACCAAAATCCCAGTTGAACGTGACTTTCGTCAAAATTTTTAAAGAACCTAGCTGGGTCAATTGCTGCAACAGACGCCATCATAAATAAGTCGTCGAAGCCAATATCGTGATGATCGCCTAGCAGCGGCAAAATTCTCCTAGCGACTATTTCGCAACGTCTGAGTAGAAATGCCATCCAATGGTTAAGGATGAGTTCGTCTTCTGGATATTGCCGCAATTGCACGAACAGATACTGCGCGATCGCTGCCTCCAACGGGTCGTTAACTGGGTAGTTCACTGGTTGTATAATTTGATGCAGGCTCTCAATATGCCGTCGCGATCGCGGCTCGATTTGCCATAAAATTCGCTCTTCTTCTACGCATGGTAAGGTATAAAAATATTCAAGCGGCATGGTTTTCACCTGAGTAACTAGGTTGAGCGCTCTAAACTAGCTTCTCCGTTCGACCCCTGTATTGGGGTCTACATTTATGGATTGAGATCGATGCAAAAATTTATGCACGCCAGCGCGAGATTGGTGAAATTATTTTAGGACTCATACCATGTCCTTAAGATTACCCATAATCAAAAGCCGGGACACGGCACGATTAACGTTATCTGTGTCAGAGATATCTCTGATGCCGTGTCCCTACGCAAGACGACGTGAAGTTTTTTTATTATGGCAATTCAACGGACATGATATTACGCAGCGGTAGCGGTGCGTTACCTCGTTACCTCGTTACCTCGTTACCTCGTTCGCAGGTTCAACCTGGGAACGAAGTTTTGGAGGCTCCTGCCTCCCCAACGCCAGACTCACCTCAACGCCAGGGGCGGGTTCAGTTTAGTTATAGCGGTTTGCGACAAGGTGGAATACAGCCTTTGTGGCGCCTTTTGTATAGCGGCACCCTTAAG
>DNGJ01000095.1:18595-21393 GCA_003486305.1 Cyanobacteria bacterium UBA11371 | reverse complement strand
TATCTACATTACTCTCAAACAAGGGCGAAGCAGTCGGATATTTAGATCTTGTATGAATTTCATAAACTGTCGCCCGACTGCTTCGCCCCTACAAAATACGGCATTTTTTCCAACAATTTTTCATCCGCCTTTAGGAAACATAAAAGGAAAAAGGAAAAGGGCTAAAGATCCCACGGCGAGGAACAAGCAACCCGAAAACCCATACAGGGATATCTAGAATTTGGTGCAGCTTTGAAACGAAATGCCGAACGGCTGCACCTGGGATAGTAGCACCACGCACCACCGCGCAGTTGCCGATATTGATTATCTCCACCATATATCCAAACGCTGCCATCTTTCGGCGCATCGTGATAGTAATTATGCCAAGGATCGGCACACCATTCCCAAACATTCCCGTGCATATCGTATAGTCCGAAAGCATTGGGAGGAAAATTGTCTACAGGTGTGGTTTCTTTACGATCGATTCCCTTTGGTTCCTCGCGATATATCTGCACCCCGATGTAATTACCCAAATCGCTGGTAATGGTTTCACCAAAGTGGAAAGGTGTTGTTGTTCCTGCACGACAAGCGTATTCCCATTCGGCTTCCGAAGGCAGGCGATAAATCTTCCCCGTTTTTTCCCAAAGTCGCTTACAGAATTCTTGTGCTTCGTCCCAAGATACATTTTCTACAGGTAAATTTTCTCCTCTGAAACAAGATGGATTGGGATTGAGTGTCAGATTAATTTTAGGCAGTGCGGCAA
Source organism: Cyanobacteria bacterium UBA11371 (assembly GCA_003486305.1). Taxonomy (GTDB): domain Bacteria; phylum Cyanobacteriota; class Cyanobacteriia; order Cyanobacteriales; family Aerosakkonemataceae; genus Microseira. The sequence continues at coordinate 20,651 of DNGJ01000095.1, read as the reverse complement.
CAGCTTGCCATTGTGCCTGAGTCACGGGATATTTGCCGATAAAAAAAGGTTGAACGGTTACTTGATGTTGAGGAGTTTCCCAATCTTGCCTCTCTTTTTCAGTTTTCAGGGAACCCATTAAAAAACTTCCACCTGGAATTGCAACCATGTCTAATTTAATGCCATTTCCCAAGTCTTCTGTGAAAAATCGGGCATAGTAGCGATCGCGACTATTTATCTGTCCTTTTATATCAACTGTAACTACTTCAAATTCAAAGAAAGGGAGGAAGTTATCTAGCTGCTGTTTGACTTTCGCTTCCTGTCTATTTTTAAGTAAGGAATAGGCAGCAATTTTTATCGGTATCGATTCATCTTGCAAGGCTTGCAAAACTAAGTCTAAGCCTTTTTCTCCATAGTTGAGGGCGTCAGAAAGTGCGTTTATGCGTACTTCTAATATGGGGCTAGAGAGGCGCTTTTTGATTCCTTGAATTCCGCCTAATACGGCTGCGTATGTGGGTGGGTTTTGTCCGCCCAAGACGGCATCGTATTCTCTGGGTTGATTGGGGTTTTCTGGCATTGTGTTTTTTTTCTTAGGGGCGATCGCATAGCCCAAAACTTTGTATTATATGATACTTGTTTTGGGCTGCGATCGCTTACCTAGCCAGCGCAGATACGATCTGCTAATTCCTATGTTCTCGCCATGTTTTGGGAGGTAAGGCGTGATGTTGGCGAAAATGCTTAATAAAATGCCCCGCATCCTCGTATCCGACCGATCTAGCGATTTGATGAACGGGCAGATCGGTGTTTAATAATAAGTAGCGTGCTTGAAACATTCTGCGATCGATCAACCATTGATAAAGGGTTTTTCCGGTCAAACGACGTACTAGATTGGTGAGATAGGAAGGGGAATAGCCGAAAACTTGGGATATATCGTTTAAACCAATATTTTGGCAGTAATTAGCGTCGATATAGCTGAAGATTTGACTTAATTGCGGACAATCTGGGAAAGGGAAAGGGCTAGAAGTTGGGATTTTTTGTATTGAGGGATACAAACACCTTTCGGTGCGATCGCATGAGAACATCCCTAAATTAAGATTGTCTACGATCATCATCACGATCTTTCTCTGGGTAGCAAGTTGTCATCACTACTACTACGCTGAATAATTAGTTTTGGATTTATTGTTAATAAAGTTTGCCATCAACTATTTTTACTAAATCAATATTTTTTCCATTGTCATGCGGCAGGTCCAGCTTCTAAGCTGAATTTTAGTTGGAGCATTTCAACTGTTCCCCCCTTCCCTATGTCAGGGAAAAATTTCTCATGGTTTTCCGCACAATTGTTAGGAGATAAGTTGTATGAAATTAACGACATCTTTAGGTTTGGGCAGTTTAGCCGCTACCACCACGTTACTTTTAGTCGGAATGCCTGCTTACAGTGCTTCTTTAAGTCTAGTTCCTAGCGGGACGCAGTTAGATAGCGATGCAATTTTCGATCGATCGACTAATATCGGCGATGTGATTGATTTCACTTTTCGCCTCAATACTGATGGATTAACAGCCAATTTAACTAATTTAGTTTTTAGCGTTGCTCGCGATCCGGCTGAATTACCGTTAATCGGTTTAGATAATAGCAGCAGTCAGGCAGTATTTCCCAATCTAAATATTTTCACCATCGATCTTTCTAATCCCAGATCTGAGGTGAGAGGCGCAACTTTAAGCGGTTCTGGTGTTGCGCCGAATACGACAATCGATTTATTCACGACTAGCTATCGAGTCGGATCGGCTTTGAGCGATGATGGTTTGTCGGATCTGAGAATTATCGAGATTCTAACCGCAACAGATGCCAATGGAAACGATGTACGTAGTGCGTTTCAAGTTGACAATTCAGGAGTTGATGTTCAGCAACCGATTCCCGAACCTTCTTTAGTCATGGGTTTAAGCGTTTTAGGCATCGGCTTGCTGGTGAATAAAGGAAAAAAGAAAAATTCTCAAATTGTCTAAATCCAAACGATGATAATCCTCGTATACAGCGGATTGCAGCCGTATAAGGTACACCTTCGACAGCGGTGTGCGGGCA
>DNGJ01000095.1:0-18374 GCA_003486305.1 Cyanobacteria bacterium UBA11371 | reverse complement strand
GCCCGCACACCGCTGTCGAAGCCTTAAGGCTATACCTCACAAAGAATACGCTCCACTGTAAACGATCTAGACACCCAAAAAACTATCGCTAGGCTATGACTACTATTCCATCCTCACACATGCTTGAATCTAAGCCGGTATCGGCTTTAAGTCAACAACTTCAAGGAGTTCATCACTTTGGTATCACCGTCGAAGATATGCGAAAAGCCTTAGAATTCTATACCGAGATTCTGGGAGGTAAAATTATTATTCCCGAAATCGGTTTAGCGGGGGATACGATGCACAATACCCTATTTCAACAGGAAGAAATTGAGGCAATAGAAAAAGGGGTCGATCCGAAAAGTATTGGCGTGCCTAATCTTAGAGATGGGACGGAAAAGTTAGACCTTTATTTTATTCAGTTCGATAATGTGGTTCTGGAAATTCTTCAGTATCGAGATACTAATGCTGCACCGAACGGAAGTAATGCTTTTCCGGCAAAACATGCCTATTCTAGTCCGGCTTTTGTCAATTCTATGCACATCTCTTTTTATCTCAAAGATGATGTAGATGTGGATAAATTTGTCAAGGATTTAGAAACAGAATGTCATAAAAGGGGGATGGATAAAGTCAAGTGTAACCGGATTGTGACAGTGCGATCGCAAGCAGAAAGGCAACAAGTTGCATCTGAATATAACTCTTGCAAACTCTACGGTGGCGATTTCGGAGACTTTGAGGGTTGGACGCTGGTTTATTGCAAAGGCCCGAATGGAGAACAGTTAGAGTTCAATCAAGTTTTAAGGAAAGCAAAAGTACTGTTTGAAAAGGCACGGCAAGATTACCAGAAATAAAGAACAGATCAAACAATTGTAGGGACGGGTTTTACCAATAACAGGGACAAAAACAAACAATTAAAATAAACCCGCCCCGTGGCGCATTGATGGAAAAACGGTATTAGTAGTTGCGTGATGAGATAGGAGAAGAGCGGCCATGAAAAAGCGAGTTAACTACTACCAAAACTTATCGGCTGATTACTCAAGACCAGGGTTAATTTCCGAGGATATGCAGGCTAAATTAATTCAGCTTGCTGAAGAATTGATTACCAAAAAGCAACCAGATCTGCCCAGCATTAATTCTAGTTATCCTGCAAAAACAATCGAGCAAGAAAATAAAGAATGGTGGCCTACTCATTGCGAGGCTTTGAGACAAGGAAGAGGAGATATTTTAACCGGAGAATATCGCGAGGATTTGGTGTATCTATGTCAAGATGGTCACTATGTTGGCTTGAAAGAGCAACAAGAACGAGAAAAACATTGGTGGGCATTGATCGCACAACCAAACGTGACTATGTGTTGGCCCATTGTGATGTTTCATCACGAGGTCGTCTACTTTGAATGGAAATGTGTAGATGACGAAACGAATGAGACGTTAGCGAAAGGAAATGTCACCTTTTTAAGGCGTGGACATCAAGGCGGAGTGTATCTGAAAACGGAACAATTGACGTTTTATCGAGATGTTTATGCCCCCGATGAGTTAGTCAATTTGATTAAGTTGTAAGCGAACAATGAACCAGGAAATCAAAGGTAAAATCGGGGTACTCATCGAGGAACATTTTGACGAAACTGAGTACCGACGGTTTAATGAATTCTTCCCTCAGTGGGGGTATGAAGTGGAATATATTTCCCATCTTTGGGGACAAGAAAAACTCACTTTCAAGGGAAACGATCGCGAAGCAGAAGTTACGGTAACAATTGACTTGCAAACGGTTAACCCTAGCGATTACAAAGGATTGATTTTAATCGGGGGTTACGCGATGGATAGACTGCGGTATCAAGTCAATCCAGAAGCGGGGAAACTCAGTCAAGCACCAGCGGTTGAATTTCTGCGCCAAGCGGTACATACAGAAGGATTGAAAATTGGCACTATCTGTCATAGTTTGTGGTTGTTTTGTGCCGATCGAACGCTTCTAAAAGGTAAAAAAGTCACCTGCGCTCATAATATTATCGCCGATGTGGAGAATGCAGGAGCGATCGCAATTTATGAAAGCGGCGAAACGATCGCAACTTATGTGGATGGAAATTTAATTTCTGCTAGACATCCAGGTGTCGTCGAAGAATTTATGACTGTGTTTTTGTCTCAGATAGAAAAATCATGAAAACACCGACTTCTGACCTAATTGCGGGGTATGTCAGCTATTTTAATCCCGATGGCGATCGCTTAGGCATTAAAACCAGCGCTGGAGATGAATTTCACACCGTCCTCAGTCCGATGGCTTATGCCAAAATGTTACAAAATTTGGATGAAAGTTACATTGATGTTACGGGGAAAATGCGATCGCTTTTAGAATCGGGACGCTATCTTTATGCCTATGGGATTTTTTATCCTGATAGTCCCGATTTCGAGGTGAAATTCTTGGTTTTTGTCGGTTATCAAGTCGATCGTTTTTTGTTTGAAAATCCTACTTGGTGGGTGAATCAAGTTCGTTCTTTGGCTAACTTTTATCTCAATGCCCAGTTTGGTAAAGATGGCATCGATTATCGTCACTATCGGACTCATCTTAGTCTAGCGGGAATTCGTTCTACGACCAACTACAGTCAAGAAACTGATACTATTTCTCGCTTAGTTTATGGTTTTGCTACTGCTTATTTAATGACGGGGGAAGAACCGTTTTTAGAGGCAGCGGAGAAGGGAACAGAATATCTGCGAGAACACATGAGATTTTTGGACATTGATAACGAGATTGTTTATTGGTATCACGGGATTAATGTCAAGGATAAACTCGAACAAAAAATATTTGCTTCCGAGTTTAGCGATGATTACTATGCTATCCCTGCCTACGAACAAATATATGCCCTAGCAGGTCCGGTGCAAACCTATCGGATTAATGGCGATCCTCGCATTCTCAACGATGCAAGATTGACGGTTAAACTATTCGAGCAATTTTTCCGCGATCGCAGCGAGTATGGGGGCTATTTCTCTCATCTAGATCCCGTCACTCTAGATCCTCATAGCGAAGCATTAGGACAGAATAAAGGCAAAAAAAACTGGAATTCCATCGGAGATCATGCCCCTGCTTACCTAATCAATCTTTGGTTAGCAACGGGAGAACAAAAGTATTTTCAAATGCTAGAAAATACTTTCGATACGATTGTGAAACGCTTTCCCGATTACGGATATAGCCCCTTTGTACAAGAACGATTTTATGCTGATTGGTCACCGGATAGATCCTGGGGATGGCAGCAAGATCGTGCCGTGGTGGGACATAATTTGAAAATCGCTTGGAATCTGTTGCGGATGTACAATATTCAACCGAAATCTGAATATTTGGAATTAGCCTGCAAAATCGCCGATCTGATGCCGGAAGTGGGAAGCGATCGCACTCGTGGAGGATGGTATGATGTCGTAGAACGTCGCTTAAAAAACAACGAATCATATTATCGTTTTGTTTGGCACGATCGCAAAGCTTGGTGGCAACAGGAACAAGCAATATTAGCCTATTACATCCTCGCAGCTTGTCTGAAAAACCCTCGATATCACCAACTAGCGCAAGCAGCTGCATCATTTTACAACGCATGGTTTCTCGACACTGAAGATGGGGGCGTTTATTTCAATGTCCTTGCGAATGGAATGCCTTATTTAGCAGGAGGAAACGAACGCAATAAAAGTTCCCATTCTATGAGTGGCTATCACTCTACAGAATTATGTTACCTCGCGGCAGTTTACACGAATTTACTGATTTATAAACAGCCGATGGACTTCTATTTTAAACCTCTAGCGGATGGCTTTGAGCGGCGAATTCTTCGAGTATCGCCCGATATTTTACCCCCAAACAGTATCAAAATTAAAGCTTGTGAGATTGACGGAGAAAAATACACCAATTTCGATTCTCAAGGATTAACTGTCACTCTCCCTGACAGCAAAGACAGGGTAAAACTAAAAGTACAAATTGCGCCAATTTAAACCTATGGAAATCACCATCAATCCCTTAGAAACTATAACTGTTGTCTCCCTCTCAGGAGACATTACCACCAACACAGCGCCCACAATTCAAGGCAAAATTTTGCCTTTAGCAACTTCGGGTAATAAAATTCTGCTCGATATGTCGCAAGTCAATTATATGTCGAGTGCCGGTTTACGCTTTCTTCTTTCTCTCTACCGTCAAACTAGCGCTTTCGATGGCAAGTTAGTGTTAGTAGGACTATCCGAAGAAATCGCCGACACGATGGCAGTTACTGGTTTTCTCAATTTTTTTACCATCAGCGACACCCTAGATTCGGGTTTAGCCCTACTTCATTAAATAAGTAGGGGCGGGTTTTACCAACCTTGGAACCAAAAAATATTTCGTTAAACCCGCCCCTACTACCAATAAATCCAATTAGCAATTACCAATTAGCAATAAACCCAATTTCCTACTATGGAACGCATCGATATCCATCCTACTCATCGTTATCAAACCTTCAAACTTAGACGCGGGAAACCGTTTCCCTTTGGCGTTACTTTAGTGCCATTTGGAGTGAATTTCTCGATTTTTTCTAGTCATGCCAAATCTTGTACTCTTGTCCTGTTTGAAAAACATGCTGCCGCACCTTTCGCTGAAATTCCGTTTCCCGATGAGTTTCGTTTAGGGAATGCGTTCAGTATGGTTGTTTTCGATCTCGACTACGAGAATTTAGAGTATGGCTATCGCATGGATGGGGAATTTAACCCAGAAGCAGGACATTGGTTTGATAAAACGAAAATACTTTTAGACCCCTACGCTAAAATTATTGGCGGTCGAGATAAGTGGGGAATAGCGCCTAATTGGCAGGATATTTATCAACATCGCGCCCGGATTGCTTTCGATGATTTTGATTGGGAAGATGACCGACCTTTAGAAATTCCGGCTCAAGATTTAATTATCTATGAAATGCACGTGCGCGGGTTCACTCAGCATCCTTCTTCCGGGGTGAAACATCAGGGTACTTTTGCAGGAATTAGTGAAAAAATTCCCTATCTTAAGGAACTGGGAATTAATGCCATCGAACTAATGCCAATTTACGAATTCGATGAGTTTGAAAATTCTCGCATTCATCCCGAAACGGGAGAATTATTAGTCAATTATTGGGGATATAGTCCCGTCGGTTTTTTTGCCCCGAAAGCGGGTTACGCATCTACAGGAAAATGGGGAATGCAGGTAGATGAGTTAAAAACGCTGATTAAAGACTTGCATCGTGTCGGGATTGAAGTAATTTTAGATGTGGTTTTTAACCATACTGCTGAGGGAAACGAACGCGGGCCAACAATTTCTTTTCGGGGACTGGATAACAAAACTTACTATATGCTGACTCCCGAAGGTTATTACTTTAATTTTAGCGGCACGGGAAATACGCTCAATTGTAATAATCCGATTGTCAGGAATTTGGTTTTAGATTGTTTGCGATATTGGGCAAGTGAGTATCATATCGACGGATTTCGCTTTGATTTAGCAACTATTCTTGGTCGCGATCCTTGGGGTAACCCGCTGTCTAATCCTCCTTTATTAGAATCCCTCGCTTTCGATCCGATTCTGGCTAAATGCAAATTAATTGCTGAAGCATGGGATGCGGGGGGATTGTATCAAGTTGGATCTTTCCCGGCTTTCGGTCGTTGGTCGGAGTGGAATGGCAAATATCGCGATCGCATCCGTAAATTTTTAAAGGGAGATGAAGGATGTGTGGGAGAAATGGCGCAAAGAATCCAAGGTTCTCCCGATTTGTACGCACATTCTGGCAGACTACCGACGACTTCAATTAATTTTATTACTGCCCACGATGGTTTTACCCTTGCTGATTTGTTTTCTTATAACGATAAGCACAATCATGACAATGGAGAGCATAATCAGGACGGCGGAAATGATAATTATAGTTGGAATTGTGGGGCAGAAGGATGGACGGACGATGCCAATATTTTAAACCTAAGACAGCGGTTGATGAAAAATGCGATCGCTCTCTTAATTGTCTCTCAAGGTGTGCCGATGATTCTGATGGGAGATGAGATCGGACGAAGCCAACAAGGCAATAATAACGCCTATTGTCATGACACCCAATTAAATTGGTTAGATTGGCAACTTCTAGACAAAAATGCTGAGTTATTCCATTTTTTTAAGACTTGTATTGCCTTTCGTCATGCCCACTCTGCGTTAAGAAATGCCGCTCATTTCCATCATACTGATAGGATGAACAGTGGCTACGCAGATATATCATGGCATGGCACTAAAGCATGGTCTGCTGATTGGTCTAATTCTAGTCGCGTTCTCGCTTTTCTGTTGTGTGGTAAACACGCGCAAGATGACTATATTTATGTAGCGATGAATATGCACTATTGTCCTCTCGATTTTGAATTACCGGGCTTACCTTCTGGTTTAGAATGGCACATTTTCGCTAATACGGGATGTCCTCATCCTCATGATATTTGGCAATTGGGAAAAGAACCGTTATTAGAGAATCAGACGGGGATATTAGTAGGCGATCGCTCGATTGTTATTCTAGTAGGCAAATAATATGAATTTGACAACAGACTTAAAAATCATCGATCAAGTGGCAACGATTACCCTCACGGGCGAAATCGCGACCAATACCGCCGCAATTTTTCAAGAAACTATCGAACAAACTGCCAAACAAGCGATCCGCAAACTGATTCTAGATATGGAAAATTTATCCTATATGTCTAGTGCCGGATTGCGCGTTCTTGTATTCGCTAAACAGAAAATGGGTTCTCAGGTAGATATTGATATTACCGGGGCATCGGAAACGATCGTCTCTACTCTGAGAACAGTCGGTTTTCATCATAGTGTCAATATTATTTAGCATTCACGCTCCAGGCATAAACACCATGCAATCTCTAATTTTATCAGGCAGCTTTGATTCTTTAGATACTCTCTCTGAGTATGTCTTAGCTGTAGCTAGCAATGCCAAGTTAGATAAAAAAGCAACTTATCGATTGCGTCTCGCGGTAGATGAGATCGCCACCAATATTATTAGTTATGGCTACGAAGCGGTGGGAAAGCAAGGCGATATCCATTTAAACGCAGACATTGACGATAATGCTGTAACTATTTGTCTCGAAGATACGGGAATTCCCTACGATCCTATAAGAGAAGGAACTCCTGATGATTTAGACAAACCTTTGGAAGCCAGAAAGATCGGAGGATTAGGAGTTTATTTAGCGATTCAAGGCGTGGATAGATTTACTTACGAGAGAGTAGGCGATCGCAATCGCAATATTCTAGTTGTTTATCGTCATCTTGGTAAATAAATATGTTAAAGAAACTTGCTAAACTTTTTAAAACTCGCTTATCCAGACGGGTGGTTTTCTGGTTGTTTGCCAGTGTTATCATCATCGAAGCGATTATCTTAGTTCCCTCTGTGCTGCGACGAGAACAAGAATTACTCGGTCAATTAAAACAAATTTCCACCGAAAAAGTTTCAATTTTGATGAAAGTTTCTCCTCCCCAAGCTGCTCCAGAAAATGTTTTAAACTTGCTCTCGAATCTGCAAGGAAGTTCTGTAATTGTTGGCGGTTCTCTTTATCAATCTAATGGTCAGAAAGTGGGAACATTTGGCGAACAACCAGGATTGCTGTTTCAAGATGTAGATGCTGCTGAAAAAAAGGATTTACTAGATTATCAGCTATCTCGCTATGATGTAGCGTGGACAGCCTTAGAATTGGGTCAAGATTATCTGTTTATTCTGCGTCATGATGCAACAATGGTTGAGCAAGGAGTACGCGGTTTCATTTTACGAGTTATTGGATTAGTGATAATTATCTCTTTAGTTGTCACAGCCGGAACTTGGATCGCACTACAGCGAATTGTAATTGCTCCTGTCGTTAACTTGAGAAAAGATTTAAGAAAAGCGGCTGAGTGTATTTGTGACGATCAACCCCATCCTCAGTTTGATTCTAATTTCTTCAAGCGCAATGATGAATTAGGAGAAGTGATTGTTACTTTTCAGGAAATGTATCAACAAATTTATCAGGCAATCGACCAGCGAAAGCAAGCAGAAATAGCTCTAAAAAATAGCTACAATAGGATAGAAGTATATTCAAAAGCTCTCAATTTAGAATTGGAAAAAGGAAGGCAAATTCAGCTTAACTTTTTGCCCAACGATGATGAAATAAAACAAATTTCTCTTAAATCAGGTTGGGAATTTTCCGCATACTTTAAACCAGCTAGACAAGTGGCAGGGGATTTCTATGATATTTTTGAATTATCGAATAATGCCATAGGCATTGCCATCGCTGATGTTTGTGATAAGGGAGTAGGAGCCGCTTTATTTATGGCACTATTTCGCAGTCTCATCCGCATCTTTTCTAAAGAAACAAAATTGCGAGGAACCGCATCTAATTTATTAGAAATGTATCAACCTAAAGGAGGATGGATAGGTGATTATAGTACGGTTAATCTAGCTCATTTAAATGCCTTACAATCTCTGAATTTAACTAATGATTATGTTGCCCATTATCACGGTTCTTTAGGAATGTTTGCCACCATATTTTTTGGCATACTAGATCCAAAAACCGGGCTATTAACCTATGTTAATGCAGGACACGAACCACTTTTTATCCTCAATCCACAAGAGGGAATCCGAGAGGTATTAACTTCTACCAGTCCAGCTATTGGAATTTTATCTAATGCTAACTTTAGCATCAGTCAAGTCTATCTCAAACCCAATGAAATTTTGTTCGGTTTTACCGATGGAGTGACGGATGCGCGGGATTGTCAAAAATCATTTTTCACGATTGAAAAGTTACGTCATTTGCTTCAGTTTTGCCCCCCGAAAGCGTCCGAGCTTGTAGACTATATTAGCCGGAATGTCTTATCCCATACTAAAGGGGCAGAGCAATTTGATGATATTACTCTTTTGGCGGTTCAACGTTCTGTTTTAGAGTAAATGCCATGTCGCATCTTTATTATCACCCACGAATGGGGCGGGTTTATTCAGATTGTTGGTTTTTTTCCTACAGAACTTACCCAACTGGCACATTAAATTCGGTTTGTAGTAGCGCTGTCTTCGCCACTTTTATAGCGGATTGCAGTCGCATGAGGTACAGCGAAAGTTTGTGTAGCGGCTGCCATTTTTGCTGCCGCTACACAATCAAGCCAAAAGGCTGTACCTCACTCGAAAAGCAATCCGCTGTAGCGCTTTAGCGCTACTACAAACCTCAAAAACAACACAAGTGGTATGACAGTCTTCTGATAAAACCCGCCCCTACAAATCAACAGTTATCGCGCCCCCCACACTCTGATTGTTTTATCCCAACTGCTGCTAACAATCTTCTCTCCATCTGGAGTCATGGCAATAGAAGATATGCCATTAAAATGTCCTTCTAAAACCTGCAACAGCGTCCCTGTCTTCAAATGCCATATTCTAATAGTTTGATCTAAATTTCCCCCGCCACTCGCGAGGGTGTTTCCATCCCGATTGATAGCAATTGAGGTCACTTCATCCCAATGTCCTTCTAGGGTATTTAACAATTCTCCTGTCTGCAAGTTCCACAATTTAATTGTTTTATCTTGCGCGCCGCTTATGAGAGTTTTGCCATCGGGACTTATTGCCAAACTCTTTACCCATTCTGAATGTCCTTCCAGGGTATGCAATAATTCTCCAGTGGGGAGATGCCAAATTTTGATTGTTTCGTCGGCACTACCCGTCGCTAACATCTTTCCATCCGGTGTTATAGCAATGGATTTAATCCCATTTTTATGTGCGGTCAAGGTGCGAAAATTTGCCTGTTTTTCTAAGTTCCACAACCCAATATTCCCGTCTTCATTACCCGTCGCTAGAGTCTTTCCATCGGGTGCAATGCAGATACAATTTACACCGGCTTCACTCTCTGCGAATGTATACAATAATCCATCTCCCAAGGCTTTACTCGATAGCAGATTCCACACTTTTATGGTATTATCCCAACTGCAACTAAAAATAGTTTGACCCGACTCACTAATTGCGACAGATTTGACGCCATCGGTATGTCCGGAGAGGGCGCGAATGATTCTGCCGGTGTGGAGCGATCGCACAACAATTTTCTTGTCGCTTCCCCCACTGACAAGATATTGTCCATCGGCACTAATTGCCACAGAATAAGTCGTAGACTGTGCCGTTGGATGTTTGTGCAGGCATTCAAATAATTGATAGGGATTGTATTCTTGTAATGCCCGTTTTAAAGTCAATTCTTCACAATTTTGAATCAGCAAGTAAGCGGTTTTACTCACTTGCCAAGATTCATCTTTGAGCGATTGAAAGATTAAATCTAAACCCGCTTCTCCATATTTCAGCGCTTCTGAGAGTGCGGTTACTCGTTGCGCGACATTTTGGCTAGTTAAACGCCGCTTCACGCCTGCAACGCCTCCCAAAACGGCAGCATTGACGGGTGTTGGGGTTTGTCCCCCTAAAACGACATCGTAGGATCTTGGCTGGTTGTGTGCCATTGCAGCAATTAAAGTGGATGGCCTTTTGTATTATAGTTGTAGTAATCGAGGTTGGGGGATGCGATATGCCACCATATTGATACAGTCATTCATAGTCATAGTAACCATATGTATAGCGTAGAACTCCCCGAACTACAGGCAGACTTTACCCAATTGCTGCGTCGAGTGTTGTCAGGAGAAGAAGTAATTATTTCTCAAGCAGGCACTCCTATTGCCCGTATAGTGCCAATTGCTGACCAGTCATTACCGAGAATTCCAGGATTAGATCGCGGTAAAGTAGTAATTTCTCCTGACTTTAACGAGCCTTTACCAGAGGATATTATCAACGATTTTCTTAACCCTATAGACTAACTAGAATGAGAGCATTACTGGATACTCATGCGTTTCTCTGGTGGGTTACGGATGATTCCCAAATTTCATCCACTGCCCGTAGCATAATTACTGACCCAAATAATTTGCTGTTTTTGAGTGCAGCAAGTGCATGGGAAATTGTTATCAAGGTGCGTATAGGAAAACTAATTTTACCCGAACCACCGGAAAGCTATATTCCGAGTCGGTTAACAATAAATCGATTTGAGAGTTTACCGATTAGAATAGTTCATGCTTTGCAAGTAACCAATTTGCCAGATTTACATAAAGATCCATTTGACCGAATAATTATTGCCCAGAGCCAAGTTGAAAAAATGCCTATTGTGACTGCGGATAGTCAGATCGTCCAGTACCCTATTGATGCGATCTGGTAATTATTTTAGAAAGCTGATTAAACAGAGGATATTCCTGCCAATTTCCCCAAAATTTTTTCAGCCGCCTGCGGCGGCAAGAGAAAAGAAGAGTAAAGGGCAAAAGGACAAAGGGTTAAGGAGTCCACGCCGAGGGGCAAACAATCCGAAAACCGACGCCGTTGCTCCTGATGTCCGCACCGTAGTTGTAACGAGACGCCGAACGGCAGAGCCTGAAATCGACGAGCGATGAACCACCGCGCAGCAGCTTATAATTTCTTCCGCCAAATTCCCAAACACTTCCATCTGACGGTGCGCCATTGTAATTGTCATGCCAAGAATCGGCACACCATTCCCAGACATTACCGTGCATGTCGTATAGTCCAAAGGCATTGGGTGGAAAAATTCCTACATCTGTTGTTTGCCGAGCATAAACGTGTGCATCATAATTAGCCAATTGGGTTGTATAATTTGTAATTGTTTCACCAAAGTGGAAAGGCGTAGTGGTTCCCCCACGACAGGCATATTCCCATTGGGCTTCAGAAGGCAGTCGATAAATCTTGCCGGTTTTTTGAGAAAGTCTGGCACAAAACTCTTGTGCCTCGCTCCAAAATACCCTCTCTACAGGTCGATTTTCGCCTTTGAACCCGGATGGATCGGGATTGAGGTTAATGTTGATTGGGGGTAAGGCTGCTACAGCTTTCCATTGAGCTTGAGTGACAAGAAACTTCCCCATAAAGAAGGGTTTTACAGTGACTTGATGTTGAGGACTTTCATCGTCAGATCTGCCTGCTTCAGTTTCCGGTGAACCCATCAGAAATGTTCCGCCGGGAATCAATACCATTTCTAGGTTGACTCCATTTCCCAAGTCTTCGGTAAAGTATTGAGCAGAGTGACGGCGACGGCTGTTTATTTGTCTAGAAGCACCGACTGTCACTACCTCAAATTCAAACAAAGGGAGAATCTTGTCTAACTGCTGCTTAACTTTTTGCTCGTGTCTATCTATGAGTAAGAAATAGGCAGCAGATTTCACCTCGATTGATTCATATTGCAAGGCTGGCAGTACTAAGTCTAATCCTTTCTCGCCAAATTTGAGTGCGTCAGAAACTGCTGCTATGCGTACTTCTACAACTGGACTGTCGAGGCGTTTCTTAACTCCCGCAATTCCGCCTAAGACAGCACCATAAATAGGTGGCGGGTTTTGTCCGCCTAGTACGGCATCATATTCTTTGGGTTGATTGGGGTTTTCTGCCATTTTGCTTTGACCTCTGCATTCTTACCACTATGGTATATCTCAGACAAGGGTATTCGCTTGTGGCAGCCTCGTTGATTGCTGGCACCCGCCAGGGAATTAATTCCAAGGGCTAATAGCTGAAGTCCTCGCTCAGAGGACTCGGTAATTGGCAAATCTTCAATCCATTTTAATGGATTTTCGCTATTAGCCCGCAAATTGATTGGCGGGCGGGCTAGATACGTAGCAATATTACTGGAGTTTCGCGATCGCTATTTTTTGCTCTGCGCGATCGCTATCAGAAATCTCTCGTTGATTGCTAGCATCCGCCTCTTAATCAATTCCAAGGGCTTTTAGCTGAATTCCTCTCAAAAGAAGTTGAGCATACCGTTTTCCCATCAATCCGCCACACTTGGGGGCGGGTTTATAGAAATTGTTTGTTTTTCCTCAATATAGTTGGTAAAACCCGCCCCTACCTAACTTTTTATCTGTTGCCAAATCAAGGGAAATTGGTATAACTCTTCAATCCATTTTAATGGATTTTCGCTATTAGCCCGGAAATAAATTTCCGGGCGGGCTGTAGATGTAACAATATTACTGAAGTTTAGCGATCGCTCCCCTTTCCACTAACACTTTCCCCGTCACTAAATCTTTCACCGTCGCCAACAATATCCGCCTTTCATTCACTTCAAAACTTACCTCAACTCGATCGATTCCAGTTTTTCCAGGCGGATCTAAATGTGCCACGCAAACTTGTTCGTGATGGCTTTCTAACGAGCGATATTGCGATTGATGTTGCAAGTGGCTGCTGGTCATTCGCCCTCTTGCATCAAAGGTTACTTCTGCTTGCGATATATCTGCAACTTCCCCAATATCTAAACGAATTTCTCGCTGTCCATCAATTGCTGTTTGCAATGTCACCGATTCATCCGATTTGCAAGGATATTTAGTGCCTTTTTCAAATAAGGGAAAATATGAATAAGTTTTAATTTGCGGTTCCCACAAACGAATCGCATACCCGTGGCGCAAGTAAT
The DNA here is from genome assembly GCA_003486305.1 of Cyanobacteria bacterium UBA11371. Lineage (GTDB taxonomy): Bacteria > Cyanobacteriota > Cyanobacteriia > Cyanobacteriales > Aerosakkonemataceae > Microseira. Next base: position 4,964 of record DNGJ01000095.1, on the reverse strand, counting down.
CTTCTACTTCTACGATTTGCGGAAGGCTTAATGCACCGTGGGCGATCGCTTCAAATGGTTTGCCAACTTGTACGCGCGATTTACCAAAGTATGATATAATCAACTGCTGCACGGCGGGGATTAAACAACTGCCTCCCACCATTGCGACTAATTCTATATCGGATTTAGCCACGCCTTTACTGTAAGCGATCGCTAAAACTTCATCTAATGCTTCCCGCAGTTGTTCTAATAATTGCTGATTCTCTAATATTTCTTCTAATTCGTCTCGGTTTAAACTTACATCGTGGGCAATAAAATTCTCATCGTCGAACCAACTTTCTGACGCTTCTTGTGCAGTTGAAAGTTGAATTTTCAATTTTTCTGCTATTTCTAATAAATTCTGCCAGCCTATTTCTTTAATTTCTGAACGCGATGAATCAATTTTCCGCAAATAATGTTCTACAATCCAAACATCAATATCAACACCGCCAACGTAAGCATCTGATTTAGCAATTACTTCGGCTTTTAAGACTTTTTTTCCACCAGTTGCTGCGGCGGTACGAACTAAGCTTAAATCCAAAGTTCCGCCGCCGAAATCTACGACTAAAACCACAGAACCCGGTCGGTTTACCGCATAACCTAACGCGGCAGCGGTAGATTCATCGACGATTTGAACTTCGGTTACACCTAGTTTTTCTGCAACGTCGCGGAACCAGTCTAAATAGCGTTCAAATGCGCCAACTGGAACGGTAAATATTACCTTGTCTGGGTTGATTTGTTCCGATGATAGTTGTTGCCAGATTTCTGTTAAAAACAGTTCCGATACATATTCTGCCGAGTAACTATTGCCATCAATTTGACGGGGTGGCGGCTGAAAATCGGCGGCTAAATCGCGTTTAAATGCTTGAAAAAAGCGTTCGGTTTGAGTAGAGGAAAGGCGTTGCGATCGCACAATTTCCCCAAAGGCAATTTTGTCTTTCTGAACATACACTAAAGTCGGAACAACCGATACCGAACCACCCGGCGTTTCAAACAACCGCGAAATTTCATCAAATCTCAACGTCCGTGGCGTCTGCGTTACGGGATCTAACGTAGAAACTACTGTATTGCTAGTTCCAAAATCAATGGCAATAATCATTGGGGTAATTGCTAATTGCTAATTGCTAATTGCTAATCAGGCGGGCGGGTTTAGTTAAATTGTTTGTTTTAGTTTCCTGTAGGGGCGGGTTTAACGAGATATTTCTTGGTTCCACAGATTGGTTGGTAAAACCCGCCCTTACAGTAAAACCCGCCCCTACAAAGGTTGCTCACCTGCTTATTATTTAGAGGGAATAGGCAAGGTGCGGCTAACTTTGGCGGGGGAAAGGATGCGCGAATTATCTCGATACCCGACAAACCGGACATAAACTAACTCCCCTTCGGTCATATCATCCGTATCGCCTTGATGCAGTTGGGGATTATATGGCACTTGTTCCCAAGGCGAACCTATCGGTTCGTATCCCCAAGTTTTCAACATATTGTCCAATGGGATAAACAGCGAAATTAGATTTTTAGCCGGTAAATCTGGTTTCGCTTTCACCATTTGGCGAACGCTGGGGTAGTTGGTTAACAAAGTTTGTAATTGCGAGAAGGTATTACTTTGTAAATCAACAGTTATTTTGCGATATTGCTGCTCCAATTGTTCCCGAAGTCGCAAGCATTCTTGCCGCAATTCTTCGATTTCTTTTGCAGTAGCAGGATCGTTTTTCACGCTATCCTCAACTTCCCTCTGAGAACCAAAGAAGCTGAAGCCTAGCAAAATAATAACCAACCACAGAACCAAACCAAACCAGAATAAATTGGTGTCATCCATATTAGGTAATTGCTAATTGCTAATGGCTAATTGCTAATTGGTAATTGGTAGCGGGTAATTATGACCCATTACCCATTACCCATTAGCCATTAGCCATTAGCCATTTTCTGCGATTGGTTTTGGTCAATCGTCACGTTTTCTTCATCTTGATAGTATTCTGGCAGTAGTTCTTGCGATTCTACTTCACCCAGTGCTTGTTCGAGTCCCGCAGTATTCGCCGTACAACTCTCACCCACACCGTTAAGGACGGTTTCTACAATTTTGCCGTCTTTGCCAATCCGATATTCAACCTTTTGATACTGAGCCATAAGAAATATAATGTCTGAGTCTACTCAACTGTAACATGATTGTAGTCTAGCTGGCTCGTTTGCAGCCACGACCCTACTACAATCTAAAATCTAAAATCTAAAATCTAAAATTTCCTCATCCTCCTGGTTTGCGGACATTATAATCCTCGTGGGACAAAACCTCGCAGGGAACCAGGACGCTACCGCAGTCGCGACAGATCATGCGGTAGTTGCGGGTAATGGGAATGCTGATGACGAAGCGATCGTGTCGCAATCGCTTGCCACCAAATTCTGTATAATGCCTTTGGTTCTGTAAGGCAGCAATTACCACGCGAGCCTTGACGACTACGTGGTTGGGCAAATCCCTTAGATCTATGGGATCTGCTGCGAAAGTCGCTTCCCACTCTAGTTTTTGCTGTTTTTTTTGGTCTCGTTCTACCTGTTGTTGGACACAAAGATGGCAAACTTGCCCGTATCCTTTGTGACCGCACAGAAACATCTTTTTTCTTCTAGGCATAACACATGCGGTGTGAATACAAAACGACACACCCATAGGGCTATTGCCTTAAAGACACGCTTAGGTCGATAAGGCACAAAAGCCACGAATAATAGCTTTTATTCTAAATATTTTAAATCTTCGAGAATCGTTTACATTCGCAGACTTGATAAAACTTGGCGAGACTCCAAGTGAGCAAGAATTTCTTGTCGCTTACGCCACACAAATCTTAACTGCTTACGCGCTGCAAGTTCCAACTGATCGCCTATATGGGGCGATCCGGGTTGGGTAGCATTGCCATAAGTGTTGAGTATTTTACCCTTTATCGGGTGAGAAAATTCAATCGCCGCAATATAACTATCGCCAAAAACCGATCGAAAGCGCCCATCTTCGGTGTTGGCAAACTCGATCGTCCGGAAAATCCCCAATCCACCAGAACCACCGTTACCGGGTAAATCTACTTTACCCCGCCGTAGCCGCATCACGTTGCCCCAAGGCACATCTAACGCGCCGTAAGCAGTTTGAAGTTTTGTTGCGGCAGCTTGCAGGGCAACGGCAGCGGCTTTTGGATCGGCTAAACTTTTCGGTGTGGTAAGCGGGTTGCTTTGATTCCAGGGCGTGGCGAACATTGCAGATAAGTTACCGCGCTGAGATTTTATTTCCTCTACCCATAGTTGGAAAAGCAACGTACCGCGACTGTCGGCGTCGGCGTTGCGATCCCAATTTTCCAATACATCTGCTGCTTGACGCGCTAAAGGATTACCGTAAAGTCTAGCAGCAGCAATTAAATCATCTCCGATGCGATCGCTCAATTCTAAGCGGGTAGAATACTTATCCTCGATTAGTTTATCAAACGATATCCGCTGACTTTCCTGTAACATCTTTACCGAACGCTGCGATCGCAAACTCATAAACTGAGGTGATAGATAAGGCGGAAAATCTTTCGCATCCAGTTGTTGGGGAAATGTCGAACTCCAGGGCGGATCGTTACAATTTTGCACCCATCCGCCAGGAGGATCGATAACTTTCGGCAAGTCGCTAAACGGATGTATTTTTTGCCACAAAGTTTTACTCGTATCGCCTGGTATAATACCCTGCCAATAATGAAAATCACCTTGGTTTCGCACGGGTACATATCCGTTAAATAGATACATGATATGACCGTCGCGATCGCCGTAAATTACATTAAAAAATGGCAGTTGGTGTTGTTGTACTGCTGCTTGAAATTCGGTGAAGTTTTTTGCCTTGGCGGTATTCCACAATTGCTCTACAATCCCGTAGGCGGGGAATCGATCTACGCCGACGATGCGGATTGCGATCGCTTCTCCCTCTTTTTCTACCACGGGGCCATGTACAGACCGCTTTACTACTAGCAATTCTTCCTTAAAACTACCATCTTCTTGTTTAACTTTTATCGTTTGTCTAGAAGTTTCAAACTCGCGCACTTCTCCATCAAATTGATATCCCCCCTCGGATAAACTAAGTTTGTACAAATCGCATCCATCTATAGTATTATTTGTATGAGTCCAACCCAGATAATCGTTAAAAGCAATTCCCAAAACTGGAAACCCGACTAAAGTTGCACCGTAAGCATCGATTTCTGGTGACTTTAATTGTGCCTCAAACCAAGTTTGACCGCCAGACCATGCTAGGTGGGGATTTGCCAATAACATGGCGTGTTTCGTAGTAGAGTGAGAGGGAGCGATCGCCCACGCATTCGATCCCATTCCTGCCAATCTTTCCAAGTTAGCAACTTGTCCGCATCCTCCAGTTTGGGCGATAAAGCTAAAAAATCCTAATTGAATATAAGCGAGAACATCCGTCGCGGATATTGGTAAAACAACTTTCAATTCATCGGTTATTTTATCGGGGTTTTGTTTAACATAGTCGTTCATCCCCGCTGCAAAAGCATCTAAATATTGGCGGAAATCGGGGCTTTGTTTTTGATACCATTCGGGTGCAGAATCGGCAAAACTCATGATTCTGACTAACTTATCTGCATCGAGGTAATTTTTTCCCCAGTACTCGGCGGCGCGTCCCCTTGCCGTACCGTAGAGGCGTAAAATTAAGTTACCGTGATTTTGCATTTGCGCCCAACCAAAAAGACGGGCGACGCTTTCCCTATCTTTGGCAAAAATATGGGGGACACCCCAAGTATCCCACAGTATTTCGTTGGTTTGTATACCAGGGATACTGATGCTGCGAATAGCGATAAAACAAGCTAGAAACAAAGCTAGCAGCGATAGGAAAAGGCGGAATAATTTGGGATGGAGGGTAAGCGATCGCACAACAGTTTGTAGTAACGACTAACGTGATTTATAATTTATGCAAGCATCTTTGATTTTAACCG
>DNGJ01000465.1 GCA_003486305.1 Cyanobacteria bacterium UBA11371 | reverse complement strand
GTTTTAAAGGCTGCTAGCCCTTGCTTGAGCAGGTGCAAGACCACTCATCTATCTAAAACTCTACCTTAAACGGGTAAAACATAAAAGACTGTGCTTGACAGACTTATTATTTTGTGACTTTCACTGACTGAGGCTCCTGGGAATCTGACGATACTTACTGAGCAAATCCGGCTCGGTAGAACTGGGGAAGCGCATTATATAGCCATTACAACTAGCAAGGGAATATATCATATCAAGTGCAGAAGGCGAAAGCTGCGATCGCTTTAACACAGCTTGTTGGGTTATCCGCTTGCTGGATAATTGGTTCTATAATCATACAGATCGCTTTCTGGGTAAGCGTTGAAATACCGAATCGTGCATTGGGTGCTGCAAGATCGGAAGTAGGCAGACCGATAAAAAACAATTATGCGAATGGGCAGAAGCGATTTTTTGGCGTTTTGATGGTTAATTGAGCGTGCAACAGCTTGGGAATAGTATTTGCTGGTTTTCACCGGAAAAAGAACCCCTCGCCCCCAGTAGGGGTTCTTTTTACCCTGAGAGTCTGGGTTATTATGGATACCGCTAGCAGATTGCAGATAGCATACTGCCTGACGCTGTTGATGCTAGCATCGGTGCGATCGCCATACACCCGCTAACCAGCTATTGCTCCTCCACTTTGTGGGTGAAGGTGTTATCAATAATTTTTTTAAACCCAAGCGCGACTCGATCGTTACTGTTACAGCAATCAATTACAACCCCTACAATGGCAGATGAACGTACCCTAACATTAACCGGCTCCGATGGCTCTGCTAAGAGTTCTGGGGAAGCAAACCCTATAACTGGGACGACGCGCCAATATTCCCGTCTGGCGCGGTTAGGCCATATACTGACGGGAGTTTGTGCTTTAGCAGCAGCGATCGCTACCGCAGCCAACACAAATTTAGTCCGGCTGATGGAATACCAGGCGCAAATGTTATTTTTTGAACTGCGCGGCCCGGTAGAAGCCCCAGAAAATATTGTCATCTTGGCGATTGATAACGAGTCTTTAAAGCAAGCAGATATTTATCTAAGTGCGCCGCAACAGTATGCGTACCTAGAACCGCTGCAAACTTGGCCTTGGAAACGCGCCGCCTATGCCAAGGTCATAGATAAAATCATGGCTGCGGGCGCTAGTTCGGTTGCGGTAGATGTGGTATTCGATCGACCCAGCAAGTACGGAGAGGCAGATGACCAACAGTTGCGCCAAACTTTGCAGCGCTATGCGGGTAAAGTGACTTTAGCTGCAATTTACGAAGATATCCAGTCGAACCAGGGGACTGTTAACCAACTAACCCAACCCCTTGACCAATTTTTGACCCAACCTTTTTCTGTTGGCGCGATTAATTTCCCCCTAGAGCCAGATGGCAGAATTCACAGATTGGGCAGCGAATACCGCAAGCTGCTAGAACAAACGTACAACAAAAAATTATTGGCTGAGGTTACAGCATTGTCGGTAGAAACCCCCTCGTTTGCCGAAGCAGCCCTAACCGCATCAAGATTAAATTATCCCAAACCAAAAGGCTCGCGCATTCACTATTGGGGGCCATCTGGTACGTTTAAACAAATACCTTTCTGGTACGTACTCGACCCGATTAACTGGAATGGCTATCTGCAACAGGGAAGCTTTTTCAAAGACAAAATCGTGCTGATTGGACCAACGGCGACCGAGTTGAAGGATTTTCACAAAGCACCGTTTTCCCAAAGTTGGCTGTATCCCGATCCCTTGGCGGGAGTGGAAATTCATGCCAATGCGATCGCAACTTTACTCCAAGGCAAAACCCTCAGAGAAATCATTCCCCATACCCCCCTCAAAGGTTTATTTGTCTTGCTGTTTAGCGTTGGTGCTTCCTGGTGGTTAAGCCAGCGAAAACGCTCTTTAACCCGGTTTGGCTGGACAGTTGCGATTGTCGTCACTTGGAGCGGGATCGGTTATATTGCCTTTGTTTATGGTGGCTTAATTTTACCAGTTGCCGTGCCAGCGTTGGCGATCGCGCTGTCGGGTGCTTCCTACCTCACCACGGGAGTCGCCATCTCTCAACTGAAAAAACGCGATCTCCGCATACTCGTAGAAAGCAATGCTACCTTACCTGAAGTACGGGATATTCTCAATACTCTGGATAACTTAGACCCGGTACCAGTGCAGTCATCAGCACCCGTAACAATTAAATCCCAATCTGCACCGCTCAATACAGTTCCAGCACCGCTCAAATCAGCACCCGCAACGAACAACAAAATCATCGGCTTTCGCTACGAAATAGTCAGAGTGTTGGGACAAGGAGGTTTTGGCGAAACCTACATCGCTTGCGACATCCAACGCCCCGGAAAGCCGAGATGCGTCGTCAAGCAACTCAAACCGGCTTTTAAAGACGCCAAGCACATGAAACTCGCCAGAAGGTTATTCGCCACCGAAGCCGAAGTCCTAGAAAAAGTAGGTCAACATCCTCAAATTCCCCAGTTGCTGGCTTATTTTGAAGAAAACGAACAATTCTATCTAGTTCAAGAATGCATCGACGGACATCCACTCGATGAAGAATTGCTCATTGGTAGACAACTCCCCGAATCTATAGTCATCAACATGTTGCAAGAAATCTTGCACATATTGGAATTTGTCCACAACCAAGGCGTCATCCACCGAGATATTAAACCCAGCAATATTATCAGGCGGGAAAAAGACGGTAAATTAGTTCTAATAGACTTTGGTGCAGTTAAAGAAATTAACACCCAACTGTTAGAAAGCGAAGGACAAAGTCGCTTTACAGTCGGAATTGGCACCCAAGGTTATGCGCCCAACGAACAATGTGCCGGTCGTCCGCAATTCAATAGCGATATTTACGCCGTCGGTATGACTGGGATTCAAGCTTTAACCGGACTACCCCCGCATCAGTTAATCCAAGACCCAGAAACGGGAGAATTATTGTGGACATCCAAAGCACAAGTCAGCGAAGAACTGGCAGAAGTTATTAGCAAAATGGTGCGTTACGACTTCCGCCAGCGTTATAAAACTGCATCAGAAGCCAGGGAAGCGCTATTAAAATTAACTAATGTTGCCCAAGAAAGCGTGACTGCGGCAGATGTTGCGATAGATAATTCCGAGCCGGAAAACATCGACGACTTTACCAAACCTTGGTCAGATAGACAAGAAGAAGAAGACGAAGTTACCGAACCTTGGTCTGGTATGCCCCAAGAAGATAACGACGCTACCAAACCTTGGTCTGGTACGCCCCAGGAGGACGAAGACGCTACCAAACCTTGGTCTGGTACGCCCCAGGAGGAAGAAGAGAAACAGGATTAGGACTGTCCGTTTGCATCCGACTTATATAGTTAATTGTGTTGTAGGGGCGGGTTTTACCAACAATTAAGTGGAGGTCACGAGATCTCTCGTTAAAGTGTGCCCCCCCGTGCGATGCAGATGCTTAAGGACTTGATATGATAACCAGTTTGTTTGCATCGGTAGCATATACTAAGGAAGGGTTTATTTACCCTTTGCGCTGCTAGCAACGATCTCTCGTAAAACCCGCCCCTACAGTATCCAAAACTATACACTATCTTTGCTACCGGACATGATATAGTAACCGCCAAGGCAATTACCAATTAGCAATTACCAATTACCAATTACCAAGAAAGCTAATCATTCCGATGCAACCGGATTTGTTTCCAAGCGCCAACCTGGTTTAACAACCTGACGTGCGCGAGCAATAACCAGACAATCATCGGGTACATTTTCGGTTACAACAGATCCGGCGGCAACGGTGACATCGGTTCCCAGAGTTACTGGCGCAACGAAAACGCTATTAGAACCTGTTTTAGTGCGATCGCCAATCAAGGTACGATGCTTGTTCACCCCGTCGTAGTTCGCCGTAATCGTACCGGCGCCGATATTTACCTTCGTACCCAAGGTGGCGTCGCCCAAATAAGACAAGTGGGCGACGTTTGTGCGATCGCCCAAGGTAGTATTTTTCAGTTCGACAAAATTGCCGATGCGACAAGATTCTCCCACTTGGACTTTACCGCGTAAATGGGTGTAAGGGCCGATCCTGGTATTATCGGCGACAATGCTATCGGTTATTACCGAATACAGCACGGTCACGTTGTTGCCAATTTGGCTATTTTCAATTAAACTACCGGGGCCGATGCGACAACCCGAAGCGATCGCTGTATTGCCGCGCAAATGGGTTTGCGGTTCGATAATTGTATCGGGTTGGATCTGTACCGTATCGTCGATCGTGATGGTGTCTGGGTCGATGAGGGTGACGCCCGCAGCCATCCACTTATCTTTAACCCGCGCTTGCAAGATATTGTAAGCCGTTGCCAGTTGCTTGCGATCGTTGATGCCCAGGACTTCCTCGTAGTCCTCCACATCGACCACCATCACCGGATCAAGATAGTTTACCGCATCGGTGAGGTAGTATTCTTTCTGATCGTTATCAGCCCGAAGTTGAGGTAAAACTTTTTGGAGATCTGCCCAACGGAAGCAGTAGACGCCAGCATTGACGCGGTGATTTTGTTTTTGAGCAGCCGAGCAGTCCCGGTCTTCTACAATTTGTTTAAGGATATTATTCCCGTTGCAAAATACGCGCCCATACCCGGCAGGATTGGGCAGATGCGCCGTCAGGATCGTAGCGGCGTTTCGGTTGGATTTATGAACGTTTATCAGTTGCTCTAGGGTTTCAGGGCGCAGGAGGGGAACATCCCCGTTTAAAACTAGCAAATCCCCATCGAAGCCTTCTAAATAAGGTAATAACTGCACAATCGCATGTCCGGTTCCCAACTGCTGCTGCTGTTCGACAAATTCCACATCCGGGTGCGACTGCAACGCGGCTTTTACTTGTTCCGCCTGATAGCCAACGATCGCAAACCGCCGCTTCGGCGCAAGACATTGACAGCTATCGAGTACTCGTTCTACGAGACTTCGCCCACCCAAAGAATGCAACACTTTGGGCAAAGTGGATTTCATGCGAGTTCCGCGTCCCGCCGCTAGAATTGCTACCGCTACCATAGACAACAACAGGTATGAGAATTGAAAAGTGAGGAGTACTCAAAAGCGATTCTACTAGGAGAGGGAGTGGGAAGGGAAAAATTTTATCGGTAGCCCCAAAAAAGCTCTTACCCGGAGGGAAGTGTAGCAGGATGTCACGAAGCTAAACTCGCGGTTTTTTCCACCAAACTACTCGTTTTAGCCTTCTCATGCTTGACCTTTGCTTTCAGGACGACGGTGCGAATAAACTCGGTAAATTGCTCCACCAGTTGGGGATTGCGCCAACCTTTAGCAGTTTCTGCCGCAATAATTTCTAAGGCTTTTTCTGGGGTGAAAGCCGCTTTGTAAGGCCGTTCGCTCGTCAGGGCGTCGTAGATATCGATGATTTGAAATACCTGGGCTAAAAAGGGTATTTCATCCCCGGCGAGGCGATCTGGGTAGCCAGAACCATCCCAGCGCTCGTGATGGTGGCGGATAATCGGTAGAACGCCCCGCATGGTTCGTAAAGGCTGGCAAATTTTTTCGCCGATCAGTACGTGTTGCTTCATCACCTCGAATTCTTCGGGTGTGAATTGGCCTTTTTTGAGCAACACGGCGTCGGGAATGCCCACCTTGCCGATATCGTGTAAATATCCTCCCCACATTAAGTCGCGGATTTCTATCCGCGACAGATTGAGAAATTCACCGAAGGCTTTACCCATCGCCACAAGTCGTTCGCAATGGTCGCCGGTGTTGGGGTCGCGGCTTTCGATCGAACGGGCGATGGAAAAAAGTACTTGTTCGGCGTGATCTAAGTCTTCGTTGAGGCGCTTCTGACGTACCAGGGACTTGACGCGCGCCGTGAGTTCCAGGCGGTCAAACGGTTTGGTGAGGAAATCATCTCCTCCAGCTTCGATGCCGCGAATGCGCGATCGCCTATCGTTGAGTGCAGTCACGAACACAATCGGGATCAGCCGCGTATGCTCGTCCTGCTTGAGACACTGACACACTTCAAATCCATCCATTCCCGGCATCATTACGTCCAGCAGCAATAAATCCGGTTTGGTTTTGGCTACCATAGACAGCGCGTGAGGGCCGCTTTCTGCTTCCAGCACTTGATACCCCTCTACTGCCAGTAGGGTCGCCGCCGTCATGCGGCTGGTGGGATGATCGTCAACTACCAAGATTAACGGCTGTTCTGATAAGCCGCCTTTGTCAGCATCAGACCAGCTACTCAAGGAGGTTACAGCGCCTAACGAATCAACACCCGTACCAAAATGGGGACTTGCGATCACAGTTGCCTTCCTAATACTTCCAGGATGTTCACTTCAGTTAAATACACAACCCAATTTTTACCAATAGTAAAGAATTTCTAACCAAAGCGGTCTTATAGAATAAAGCAGTGTCAGGTTCGCCTGACCCGGAGCCATCTAACCATAAGAAAATATAAAATTCAAGCGCTTGCTGTGAGACAGAACTCGGATTTTTTGTGATGCAAATCACAAGGGGTTATCTAAGCAAGACATGGCGCATGTTTTGGCTATTGGGCATAGGGAATGAGACAATTAAAAATCAGCCTCACGATAGACATTGAATCGTACTATTCCATCCCAGGGGTTATGAGAGTGTTTATAAAGAAAATCTTAAACTACCAGGCTAGGTTAAACGATCGAACAGTCTTTAAAACCGATCAACTGCTTTTTGAGCCAGATCTGTGAGAGCAGCGCCACTGACGCGACAAATGCGCCATTCTTCTAAGATACAAGCTCCCATGCGTTGGTAAAAAGCGATCGCAGGCGAGTTCCAATCTAAAACGCTCCACTCCAGCCGTCCGCACCCACGCTCAACTGCCAGCTTGGCAATATAACTAAGAAGTGCTTTACCAATCCCTTGACCTCGGTATTCTGGCAAAACAAATATATCTTCTAAATATATTCCCGGTTTAGTCAAGAAAGTGGAATAGTTATGAAAAAATAGGGCAAACCCAACAGCTTGCCCTTCTAACTCAGCCAAGATAGCCTCAGCATAAGTCCGCTTACCAAACAAGTGTTCCTCGAGGGCAGCGGCACTACCAGTGACGACATGGGAGAGTTTTTCATACTCCGCCAGCGCCAGAATTAAATCAAATAATACCGGCACATCAGAAGGTGTAGCAGGTCGAACGATCGCTTCAAAACCCATAGTTTGACACTCCCCCGGATTGAATCCGGGGGATTCTCCCGTCTATTCCCCTACCCTAACGGGCAAGGTATTCATGGAGTGAGGGGTGTTGCCAAACCACCCATTCTCTGAATCGGTTGCACCCATTACAGATACAACTCTCTGTAGATCCAAAGAACATCTGAAGCCGTCCCACTGTGCTAAATTGTGGGCGGCATTCAAATCCGAATTGTGGTAGTGTCCGTGCGGACAATTAAAGTCGTGTCGCCGACGCTCTCCAATAGTTCCACAAGTCGAACAAGATCTTGACGTGTAAGGGGCAGGTCTTTTAACCAGTTGCAAACCAACCATCGCCAGCTTGTAGTCTAGCTTCATTTCTAGGGAAAAATATGCCCAACTCTGCCTAGATTCTCCAGCATCTTGTCGGTTTACCTTTTTCTGTTTCATCGTCTTTCTACAACCTTCAAGGTCTTCAATGACAACCTCAGCTTTCATGAATTCAGCAAACCGAACTATGCGGCGAGAAACAGTATGATTGACCGCTTCCATCCAACGTCTTTCTTTCTTGTTCCACCGTTTCAAGGAGCGAAACTTTTTGGCTTTTTGAAGGCGATCGCGCCGTTTTTGAAACCGACGACGGCGATGCTTAACCTCTAGGCCGTTAAAGAATTTTCCAAAACCTTGCTTTGGTGCTACCACTGCTAAATTATTCTGCCCACGGTCGCAACCAATTCTATTACTTGTTTGTACAGGTGGAACATCCACCGTCACAGACATATAGGCATACCATTGATGGCGATGGAAAATTAGCTTAACGCTACCTTTGCGAGCAATGCCATCTAGAATCTGTTGCAGAACTGGCTCCCAATCACTGGAGGCGACAACTATAGGTACTCGCTTTACCCCACAGATAGTAGGGAAGCTGATACTATAGGTGTCGCCTCTTTTTTCTAGTTTCCAGTTTTGTTTGTTAATCTCAACTGGGAGCTTTTTGTATTGCTTAACTTTGCGCCCAGTTGCACAAATGGTGTGCCGAATTGTTTGATTCGCCAGGGCTGACTTCAAGGTGGTTCGCACCTTGGCTGTGGTCATTTCTCGACGCTCTTTATAAGGCATAGCTAGCAACTCGTTCGCCAATCTGGTGTTTTCCTCCAGCATGTCGGCAAACATCTGTTGCTTTACCTGGTTGAGGTTGAGAAATTTAAGCTTGATAGTGCGAGTTACTTGAGTCATGCTATTATTGTGACACCATACACGGATTGTGTAAATTACTAATTAAGCTTGACAGCGAATAAATTCGCCTGCGTCGCGTTTCATCCGCCACTTAAAAGATGGCGGCTTTCACTCTCCCACTTTTCTTTAGGTAATTTTAGATTTCAGATAACAGACTTGCAGATTATAGATTTAAGATTAACGCAATCTGCAATCTTAAATCTATAATCTGCAATTGATTGTAGATTAACTCAATCTGCAATCTTAAATCTATAATCTGCAATTAGCTAAGCCAGTTTTTCAAGCGTTGAGCAATTTGGGGGCGTCTCAATTTCCG
>DNGJ01000282.1 GCA_003486305.1 Cyanobacteria bacterium UBA11371 | reverse complement strand
ACTCGTCCGCCTCTACCAACTGATTCTGAGTTAAAGCTACCCACCAATCTCAAAAGCGTGTGGAATTTCTACTGGCCTTTAGCCTCTTCAATGCTGGTAGTCTGGGGTGGACGTGCCGTTCTGGTGGGAATTATTGCCCGCGCCATCGACGCTAATATTGCATTGGCGGCTTGGCCTGCGGCTTGGGGATTGGTTTTAGTAATTGCCAACGCGACTCGCATGGTGCAGCAGGTGATTATCAAAAATCGAGGTAGGGTGAGCGATCGCCTATTAATTGCATTTGCCCTCAGTGTAGGTGGGTTTTGTTCGCTACTTTTGCTTTTGGGTAGTACTACCTCATTCGGGTTGCAGGTTGTGCAGAGTTTTATCGGCAACGATTTAGCCCTGGTTGAAAGTATCCGTCCCGTATTGCTATTGTGCGCGTTTGTGCCGCTCCTGGTTGCGGTGCAAAATGCTACTCAGGGTTTTTTAGTCGGGTCAGGTCAAACCAGAGGTGTCAATTATGCAACTTGGATTGGTACGATTATTTTGTTGCTGGTTGCGTTTAGTGCAGTTCAGCTTGGGGCATCTGGTGCAATTGCAGCTGCGATCGCGATGATTATTGCTTTAGCAATAGAAGTATCTTGTCTCGCATTCAATCTCCGCAAACAATTAACCAGCACCAATTTGTGATGTTAGTTTTTCAGAAATTTAGTCTGTTCTAACCTTGAAATTTTAAACCTTCAAGCTAGACGAGTTAACGACAAAAGCCACTAAGCGATCATACTAAGCACAGTCAAAGAGCGTGCTTACAGCGGATTGCAGCCGTTGATGGTACACCGAAGGTTTGTGTAGCGGCAGCAAAAATGGCAGCCGCTACACAAACGAAGCCTTAAGGCTGTACCAAGACGAGGCAAGCAATCCGCTGTAGTATAGTCGCCAACTTGACTGATAATCTTTCGATTCGGGGTTAGATTAGTTCAGAGGTTGACCGACACCGACAGCTTTTAGTTGTTCTCGGTTTGGTTTCCCAGTCAAAACAAGAGTACCGTTGATAGCGATCGCGGGTGCTGCCAATACGCCATATTGTTGCGCTTTATCGATTCCTTCGCGCAGGTTAATAACCGATACTTCACAACTAGGGCAAGCCAATTCTTGCACCATTTGAACGGTTTCATCACAGAGAGGACAATCAGCCGTGAAAATCTCAATTTGACGCTTGTTCATAACATTCACTACAAAGCATTATTTTTAACAGTTTAAAGTCTACAGCTAACTAGAGAGTCAACCGCCCAAACCAAGATCGTTTCAATGCCAACTATAGATAAATATCGCAGTCTTTGAGCTTCTTTTCTGGAGAGGTCTATTGGATATTGCAGTTTAACTTTAGCCCCGTTGGGAGGATCTGTATACCGAGCGAACCGAAGACTATAAGCAGTGCGATCGCACCGCTTCTAGTTGTGAATATGCTTACTTGTTTTCTCGGCACTTGTATCAATGAAAACAGTAAGCATACAGCAATGAAATTAGGATGAAATGATTCTAACTCATTAGTCATAAATATTTATTATGCCATAAGTCAGACGCGATCGCCTCGCTAACTTTCTAATGTGAAGCCGAGGGATGGAATTAACGTTCCTTTAAATTCACTCTAAAAAATTCAACGAGGTAAAAACAATGACACAAGCTACCGTATCCCAAATGAGTCAAAATATGCAGCAATGCATTAAAAACTGCTTGGACTGCCATAGCGTCTGCTTGAATACGATTGCATACTGTTTGCAAAAAGGCGGTCATCACGCACAAGCAAGTCATATTAGTTTGCTGCAAGACTGCGCCCAAATTTGCGTAACTAGCGCTGATTTTATGTTGCGCGGGTCTGATTTGCACTCGCACACCTGTGGTGTTTGTGCCGAAATATGCGATCGCTGCGCCCAAGAGTGCGATCGCATGGGCGATGACGCTCAAATGAAAGCTTGCGCTGATATGTGCCGTCGCTGCGCCGAGTCTTGCCGTCAGATGGCAATGAGGTAAATTTTCTTTTCACTAGCTGTCAGGCGGGTAGTGCTGTATTTGTACTACCTGCAGAAGCGATCGCGAAACAAAGGCTGTGAGGAAAACTAATGTCGCACAATAACAGTACAAAATCAAATTTGACTTCAATCGCCTTGATATTGACCTTTGGTGGACTGGCAATTGCTGCCACACCAATTACAGCCGCTACACTCGCCCCAACCGAATCAGCTTCCCGCTTTGATGTCCGTTTTTTGCAGGAAACAACAGGTCATCACATGATGGCTGTAGAGATTGGAGTAGGAGACCAAGTAGGTTATCCTGACACATTCCAGGATGCGATGGGGATTTTAGAGGAAAAAATTTCTGAATTAGGTGGTCAAACCGTCGGTTATTGGCCTACAAATGGTTATGAATTTAATGAATCTAAAGCCATCCGCGATGGTAATTTTGTAGGTTTAGCGTTGGATGAAGATAATCAATCTGATTTGACGGAAGAACGAATCGAAGCCTGGGTGGCTCAACTAAAGTCAGAGTTTAGTTTGTAACGAATTCAAGAAGTAAAGCCAATGACACTACAACTTAAAGTTCCGAAAATTGCCTGTGCTGGTTGTGTTGATACCGTGGCTAAAGCGGTAAAGAGTGTAGATGCAACAGCAAAAATAGAAGCTGAACCGAAAACGAAGATGGTCACAATTGAAACACAAAAATCAGCAGCGGAAATTAAAAAAGCGATCGCAGCCGCTGGCTATCCTGCTACTTAAAAATAGACAGTACATAACCGATTAGTTATATCGAACTATGGATACTCTCACACTGAAACTCCGAGGCATGAGTTGTGCCTCTTGTGCTAACAGCATCGAAGATGCAATTCGCTCTGTTCCAGGTGTCAACGATGCTAAAGTTAACTTCGGTGCAGAACAGGCTACCATCCAGTACGACCCTAAGCGAACTAATTTAGAGAAAATCCAACAGGCTATCAATGCTGCGGGATACTCGTCTTACTCTCTCCAAGAACAAGAAATGGTGACTGGAGAAGATGATGCCGAAAAAGCTGCCCGTAAGGCAGAATCTCGCGATCTTACGCGCAAAATTGTAGTTGGAGGTATCTTCAGTACCCTAATTGTAGTAGGCGCACTATCCGCCATGACCGGGCTAAACTTGCCCTGGATTCAAATATTGTGGCTAGACAATCATTGGGTGCAGTTAGTGTTAGCAACCCCCGTGCAATTTTGGTGCGGCGCTTCCTTTTATCGGAATGCTTGGAAAGCCTTTAAACGCCACGCTGCGACGATGGACACGCTAGTTGCTTTGGGGACTAGCGCGGCTTATTTCTATTCGCTGTTTGTTACCCTTTTCCCAAGATTATTTATCGATCAGGGTTTAATGCCTGACGTGTATTATGAAGCTGCCACAGTCATCACCACTTTAATTTTGCTGGGGCGGCTGCTGGAAAATCGCGCTAGGGGTCAAACGTCTGAAGCCATTCGCAAACTTATCGGTTTGCAAGCTAGAGATGCCCGTGTAATTCGAGATGGGCAGGAGATTGATGTTCCCATTCAAGAAGTTCAAATCGGTGATGTAATTTTGGTGCGTCCCGGTGAAAAAATCCCAGTGGACGGGGAAGTGATTGAAGGTGCTTCTACCGTAGATGAATCGATGGTAACGGGCGAGAGTATGCCAATTAAAAAGCAACCACTTGATGAGGTAATTGGAGCCACAATTAATAAAACGGGTAGCTTTAAATTCCAGGCAACAAGAGTGGGGAAAGATACAGTTTTGTCCCAAATTGTCCAATTGGTACAACAAGCTCAAGGTTCAAAAGCACCGATTCAAAGATTGGCAGACCAGGTTACGGGGTGGTTTGTGCCAGCAGTACTGGCGATCGCGATCGCTACGTTTATCATTTGGTTTGATGTCATGGGTAACCTCACCTTGGCGACAATTACCACAGTCGGCGTGCTAATTATTGCCTGTCCCTGTGCCTTGGGTTTAGCAACTCCCACATCGGTGATGGTGGGAACAGGTAAAGGTGCTGAAAATGGTATCTTAATTAAGGGTGCGGAAAGTTTAGAATTAGCCCACAAAATTCAGACAATTGTCCTCGATAAAACTGGAACCATCACTCAAGGAAAGCCCACCGTTACCGATTTCGTTACGGTCAACGGTACAGCCAATCGTAATGAGTTAAAGCTTTTACAATTAGCTGCATCGGTAGAACGTAATTCCGAGCATCCTTTGGCTGAAGCGATTGTCAGATATGCCCAATCCCAGGAGGTCAGTCTAGCAGAAGCCAATAATTTTGAAGCGATCGCAGGCAGTGGTGTCCAAGGTCTTGTTTCAGACCGCTTTGTGCAAATTGGTACGCAACGCTGGATGGAAGAACTAGGTATTGATACCAGTACTCTTAGCGATCGCAAAGCTGCTTTGGAAGCGGCTGGTAAAACCGCTGTTTGGATTGCAGTGGATGGGAAAATGGAAGGGTTAATCGGCATTGCAGACGCGATCAAACCCTCCTCAGTAGAAGCAGTGAGGGCGCTACGCAAGTTAGGTTTAGAAGTAGTCATGCTGACGGGGGATAATCGCAAAACAGCCCAGGCGATCGCTCGTGAAGTCGGTATCGAGCAAGTCTTTGCAGAAGTCCGACCCGACCAAAAAGCCGCTACTGTGCAAGCAATTCAAAGGGAAGAAAAAATTGTGGCGATGGTCGGTGATGGGATCAATGATGCTCCAGCTTTAGCACAAGCAGATGTAGGAATTGCCATTGGTACGGGGACGGATGTTGCGATCGCAGCTAGCGACATCACCTTAATTTCTGGAGACTTGCAAGGTATTGTCACTGCGATTCAACTAAGCCGCGCCACCATTCGGAATATCCGTCAAAATCTTTTCTTTGCCTTCATTTACAACGTTGCAGGGATTCCAATTGCCGCTGGAATTTTATTCCCACTATTGGGGTGGTTACTCAACCCAATTATCGCTGGGGCAGCGATGGCATTTAGCTCAGTTTCTGTAGTTATTAATGCCCTCCGATTGCGAAACTTTCAACCAAAAAATGCATCATAATTAAGGGAGATTTTGATTAAATGTTCAGCAATAAAAAGCTTTTGGGTAGCCTTGTTGGTTTGGGCTTTTTGCTTGGCACGACTTCAGGCGTAGCGGTGGCACAAATGCCAGCCGAACACTCAGAACAGACAGGCGAATTTCGACGAATCGAGCAACCTTTGGGGTTAAAAGTCGGCGTCACTTTAGGCGGTTTGGCATTGCTTGGTCTGGAGTTATGGTGGTTTCTCTTCAGTAAAACGAAAGCACAGCAGGCTGACTTCCGTCAAGGAATGCAGGAGATGACTATCACGGTAGATGGTGGTTATGAACCGTCTCGTTTAGTCGTGAAAGCAGGTCAACCTGTACGGCTAAATTTCTGGCGTCGCGATCCCAGTAGTTGTCTCGAAAAAGTGTTATTACCTGATTTTCACATCTCTCAAGACTTAGCGCTCAATCGTGTCACTCCGATTGAATTTACCCCTGAAAAACCAGGGCAATATCAATTTACCTGCGGCATGAATATGTACCGAGGTGTGGTGGAAGTGCAACCATCTGGTTCATCAAAGAGTCGCTAAAAGCCAAAAAAATATTTAGCGCCTAGCAGTAGTTAGGAAGTATCTTCGTTTTGGATGTTTTTCTAAGATTATAAGTACCTCTGACTTTAAGAGGAAACACTTAACAATTCTTGCAATGCTGACATCTGTTCTCGCAACTTAGCCACTTCCTGTCGCATCAGTGGCGGCAGTTTTTCTAAATCTCGCATTTGATATATCTGGTGCAGCAATTCAGAATTAAGCGTTTTATAGAGTTCTTTAGGGCAGGATAGCAGTAGCAATGTCAAAAATTGAGCTAAATTTTGTTCCCTCAATAACCACTGTCCTGCAACAGTAGTTTCCTGCCAATTCTGAGTAAATAGTATTTTTTGGAGTGCTGCCAATAATGGGTGAGACAAAATCTCTTGCGATAAATTGTGCCATATCTGCTGAGATTCAGTCGGTACATCGTCTACAGTGGTATTGATTAGGTATGTGAATTGTGATGGTAAATGTCGTAAAATAACATCTACCATCGATAAAAGTGAATTGGGCTGTTCTTGAGCTAACATTGTTGGCAGCACATCAGTAAAGTAGGGTGCGATCGCAGCCCATTGATATCTGTCAACAGCTACATGATAGAAAGTCTGGCTAGAAATATCACTTTTAGATAACAGAACATAACCCCGACATTTCCCAGTTGTTTCATCAATTGGACGAAAAGCATCCCAAAGTAGAGATAACGATACCCAGTGAGGTGGATATTTAAAACGAGCTACGTCTAGAATTAACACCAGATCGCGTCGTGGATGATACCCTCCGATTGGGGAGAAATGTCCGTCCCCAGTTTGTCCTAGTACTTGTCGCGAGTAGGAAACTACCATATGCAACCCTTGCGGTGAGGCAGTTGTTTTTATTACAGCTTTTCGGAAGTTCTCTAAAGTGCTTTGTTCATAACGATAAGACTCTGCTTTAGCTCCATTACAACGAGCTAAACATACCAATTCGTCAAAAGTAATGCCTTGCTGTTTAATCAGTGAAAGTTGTTGGCAACAATCAAGAAATTCCTCACTGTACCATCGCCACAAACCTTTCCAAATTCGACCGGGATCAATTGCAAGTGCATTAAGGATAACAACAAGCGTGCCGAGTCCGCAAAAAGCTGGCTCTGATTGAGTGTGAAACTGCTCCGCTATGGCAAAATAACCTTCCATCCCTCCATTTGCTAATGCTTCAGCAAAGATTTGTCTGCCTTCTGGCGAAGAAAAAGAAATCAGCGAGGATGGCAAAATTCGGCGATAGAACCCATCAGCGTCCATCAATTATTCCTGTTGGTTAATTCAATCGAATTAAAAGTGTATTTTATACTATTAGCGGTTAGCCAAACGCTAACCGCTGAGACTGTAAAAAACCTTAACTACTTAAACAGATGGGTAGCCAACCACAGTAATTGCTTGTTTAATGGCTGTCTCCGATGCTTGAGTTTCTACGCTGACGAGTTTGGTTTTTGTATTTGCTTGAACTGTGGCATTAGCATCAACGGCTTGAATCGCTTTAGTAACGGTATTTACGCAAGCAGAACAAGCCAATTTGGGAATGGTTAGTTGCAGTGTCATAACATTCAATTCCTTACTTTACGTCGCTAAACTTAGTTTAAACTCTCTACTTAACTGGAGAGTCAAGGGTTCAGTTAAAGAAAATCGATAAATTTAGCAGCAATCAGCAATTTTACTGATTTTTACATAATGTAAATCGCTGCCAACAGATATTTACCTCTGTTCAATAATTGGGCAAATGGTGTTTGATGAAGTCTCCGGTATCGTCTCTTCTGTTGACAGGAGTCCTTGTAACTCTAGCTTGAGAATTCGGAGTTGCCGAATTTGTTCGTCAATCGCTGTCATTTTATCTTGCAGCTTAGCTTTGATATGTTCGCAAGGTAAATCACCCCCATCGTGAACATCCAAAAATTCCTTGATTTCTGACAGACTCAAACCCAGACTTTGAGCGCGTTTAATAAAGTTTAAACGAGTCAAAACATCGGAGTTAAACAATCTAAAATTTGCTTCGGTTCTAGAGGATGCTTTGAGTAAACCTAGCTCCTCATAGTAGCGAATGGTTTTAATCGGTACACCACTTTCTTTGGCGACTGAACCAATAAGTTTTGCTTCGGCTTCGACTAACATACTTACCTGCTCCTTTACTCAATCAAGTCTCTAACCATATTTTAAACTCTCTAGTTAACTGGAGTGTCAAGCGGAAACAAGATGATGGGGCAAATTATTCAACTGTTTTAATAGCAACTCCTTTGTATAGATGAGCTATTATTAGGTGTGACAAATTTAAGCACGGTGCGTTACACTGCGTTAACGCACCCTACAAATTTAAGCAACGGGAACCGAGAGTTTTTCTTGAAGTGACACGTTTGATTCCTGTACTTCTATGATACCGCGAAACAT
>DNGJ01000278.1:26648-29049 GCA_003486305.1 Cyanobacteria bacterium UBA11371 | reverse complement strand
GGCTTTTAGTTGCGGCAATTCCTGGCGCCAGAATTTACTACGTGCTGTTTCAGTGGCAAGAATATGCCCAAAACCCCAGTGAAGTTTTCGCAATTTGGAAAGGTGGTATTGCGATTCACGGCGCTATTTTGGGTGGTTTAATAGCCGCTTTAATCTTCGCACGCATCAAACAAGTGCCTTTCTGGCAACTAACGGATTTAGTCGCACCCTCGCTAATTTTAGGGCAGGCAATTGGACGCTGGGGTAATTTCTTCAATTCAGAAGCGTTTGGGCGTCCGACAGATTTACCCTGGAAACTCTATATTGCCCCCGAATACCGTCCGCGTGGTTACTTAGATTCGGCATACTTTCATCCCACTTTCCTCTACGAATCTATCTGGAATTTAATCGTGTTCGGCATATTGCTGACTTTATTCTTCCGTTCGCTTTCCTCCAACCGCATAAAGACGGGTACGTTAATATTGGTTTACCTGATCTGTTACAGCAGTGGTAGATTGTGGATTGAAGGATTGCGAACCGATAGTCTAATGCTGGGGCCGCTACGCATTGCGCAAGTTGTCAGTATAGTGGGAATTATACTGGGATTGGCAGGGTTGGCGTGGCTTTACTTGTTGCGGCGAAGTCTTCCCGATGTAGTTCCACCCAATAATGACCAGTTAGAATCAACTCCAGAATAGTCAGGACTGACGCCAAGAAACCGGGTTTCTATGAAAAATCCTCGCTTTCCAACCACAGATCTACCCAGAAACCCGGTTTCTACCCTAAGAAACCGGGTTTTGAGGAAAAATCGGATCTACCCAGAAACCCGGTTTCTATTTTCGTTGTGTAGGGGCGGGTTTTACCAACCATTCATAGCAATAATCGACAGTTTATATAAACCCGCCCCCCGCCCGTAAATTTACAGTTGCTTAAGGGTGATTAATGGCTAATAACTATGATGCAAGTTTGGGGAACGCTATTAATATTTATCGTCTGTCCTTTATTAGGAGGACTACCCTTGATTGCGTGGATAACCTTTGCACTAACAAGGCACAATCTCGCCAGAATTGGTACGGGTAATATAGGAGTGCAAGCTGCTTTTTACCACGGGGGAACCTTTGTCGGTATCCTGGCTGTATTGTCTGAGGCATTTAAAGGAATTGCAGCGGTATTGCTGGCGCGGGCTTTTTTTCCAAACAACCCAACTTGGGAATTAATTGCTTTAATTGCCTTGGTAATGGGACGATATTGGATGGGAAAAGGTGCGGGAACGACTAACGTTGTTTGGGGTTATGTTGTTCACGATTGGAAGGTAGCCTTATTGGTATTTTTGATTGGGGGAATAGGTTTTACAATTGTACGCGATCGCCAGTCAGGACGCCTCTGGATTTTAATTTTATGCCCCCTAATCTTGGCAATGTTGTATCCTCGGGAAGGCGAGCGAATTGTAGTTGCGATCGCTCTCAGTATTCTCCTTGCCTGGATCTACCAAAAAATCCCCGACGATCTAGATCTTCCCACATCAGGAAGCCAACCCGATTCCCAAAAAGTATTTCGCTTTTTTCGAGGCGATAAAGCGATGATTTCCCTACAACAACCCCTAGATGCTATTAAAGTCGGACAAAAAGCTGCTACTTTATCCCAACTCAAACGTTGGGGTTATCCAGTTCCCCCCGGATGGGTATTACCCCCAGGAGATGACCCCCAACCTTTGATAGAATCCCTTCAACCTTCCCCACAAACACCCCTAGTAGTTCGTTCTTCAGCAATTGGAGAAGACTCAGAACAAGCTTCCGCTGCTGGACAATATCAAACTATTTTAAACGTAACTAGCAAAGCAGAATTGCAACAAGCAATTAATCAATGTCAACTTTCTTATAATGCACCCGCTGCTGTTGAGTATCGCCAACAAAGAAACGTCCCCGAAGCAGCAATGGCGGTACTGATTCAAACACAAGTACAAGGCGCTTTTTCCGGCGTTGCTTTTAGTCGCGATCCAATTATCCAATATGGCGATGCTGTCGTTATTGAAGCATTACCCGGCTCTGCTTCTCTTGTAGTTTCTGGACAAGTAACACCGGAAAATTATCGCGTAGTTATTAGCGACAACGATATCGTTTCTTCGAGTTGGATATTGCCGGATAATCTCTACTTACAAATCGAAGGAAAAGGAGAAATACCGCCAGGAATTATTCGGCAAGTCGCTTACTTAGCACGCCACTTAGAAGCGCGCTATCACGGCATTGCCCAAGATATTGAATGGAGTTACGACGGTCAAAATTTGTGGTTGTTACAATCCCGTCCTATTACTAATTTATCGCCTATTTGGACGCGAAAAATCGCCGCCGAAGTCATTCCCGGATTAATTTGTCCCCTCACTTGGTCGATAAATCGTCCCCTAACTTGTGGCGTTTGGGGAGAA
>DNGJ01000278.1:23689-26448 GCA_003486305.1 Cyanobacteria bacterium UBA11371 | reverse complement strand
TAACTTGTGGCGTTTGGGGAGAACTTTTTACCTTAGTTTTGGGTAAGCGCGCGCGGGGATTAGATTTTAATGAAACGGCGACGCTGCACTATTCCCGCGCTTATTTTAATGCCTCGTTATTGGGGCAAATCTTCCGCCGCATGGGATTGCCGCCAGAAAGTTTGGAGTTTTTAACCAGAGGAGCGAAATTTAGCAAACCTCCCCTAACTTCTACATTACAAAACCTACCCGGATTGCTGCGCCTCCTGCAACGAGAAATAAGTTTGCCAAAAGACTTCCAGCAAGATTATAAAAAGTACTTTGCTCCCGGTTTAGCCGAGTTGAAATCCCCATCCGTTACTAATAATGCCAACTCGCTGCTAGAGCGAATTGATTTAATTTTAGAATTGCTCAAAAAAGCAACTTATTATAGCATTTTATCGCCCCTAAGTCTAGCACTGCGGCAAGGAATTTTCAAGGTAAACGATAGCGAACTCGATGCCAAAGAAATGCCAGAATTAGCAGCATTGCGAGAACTCCAAGAACTCGCCGCATCTGCCCGGAATATACTACCCAATTTGCAGCAGGAAAATGCTGTAGGGGCGGGTTTTACGGGCGATCGTACAACTCAAACAGACAATTTAACTAAACCCGCCCCGGTTGGCGATCTCTCAAGAAATGTTTTATTGATGTTAGATGAAACTCCAGAGGGTAAGTTAATTTTAAACCAATTTGATCGATTTCTAGAACGTTACGGTTATCTCAGCGAAGTCGGAACCGATATTGCCGTTCCTACTTGGAAAGAAGATCCGAGTCCAGTTCGAGAATTGTTCGCGCAATTTATATTCAATCCTCCACCAATTTCTCCACCACCTGCACGGCAAAGCGGTAAAGCTAAATCTATCCAAAAACGCCTCAATCTTAAAGGAAGAGTTACGAGCATTTACAGCCAATTATTGGCTGAATTGCGATGGTCTTTTGTAGCGCTAGAAAAACTTTGGTTACAGTCAGGGTTGCTATCGGAAGCTGGGGATATTTTCTTCTTGGAATTTTCAGAAATTCGTCGGATTGTAGAAACGAAAGATCGCACTTTAATTCAACGCTTACCTGGTTTGATTAAAACTAGGCGATCGCAACTAGAACAAGATAGCCAACTCGCAACCGTGCCATTCGTATTTTACGGCAACGAACCGCCACCGCCTTTGAATGTAAGCGATCGCTCATCCACCCAACAACTGCAAGGAATTGGCGCCAGCCCAGGCATTGCCGAAGGTAGAGTCAAAATCCTGCACAATTGGCAAACCTTTCCCGAAATTGACCGCAGTACGATCGTTGTCGTTCCTTATACCGACTCCGGTTGGGCGCCCTTATTAGCCCGTGCCGGTGGGTTAATTGCAGAAGTCGGTGGGCGGTTATCTCACGGTGCGATCGTCGCCCGCGAGTACGGCATTCCCGCAGTCATGGATGTATCTGATGCTACTCTAATCTTACGAGAAGGTCAGCGCGTGCGAATTGACGGCTCCAGGGGAACCGTGGAAATTTTATAAGTGGGGAGGCAGAAGCCCACTGTCTTCTCGTTCCCAGGCTCAGCCTGGGAACGAGTTATGGTCAGCGCGTGCGAATTGACGGCTCTAGGGGAACCGTGGAAATTTTATAAGTGGGGAGGCAGAAGCCCACTGTCTTCTCGTTCCCAGGCTCAGCCTGGGAACGAGTTATCGGAGGCTCCGCCTCATTAACAAGTAATATTCAAAACGTGATGTTGATAAATTTCTGGCAAGCGTTCTAAAACTAATTCCTTACCCTTTATATTACTTGCTTGAATTGTCGATTCTAATAACTCCAAACTTAGAGATTCTAGTGCTGGAATAGAAACAGCAGCATAGCTCAAATGCCATGGTTCCGGGTACATTCCGCCGCGATACTCACGGTAAGGACGGAAAAAACCAAATCGTTCCATATTTTCATTCAGCCAACAATGTAACTGATAAAATACTCCTCCTGGCTCAACTTCTTGAGGTAACAATTGAACTTGATAATCTTGAGGAATCGTACCAAGATCAATTACATCAATTTCAGTACCCCAATGATGACGACTAGCTCCGGGTAAGGCAGACCAATTCAGAATCGCATCGATAATTTCCGATTCAGATAAAACCGAGTAATTTCTGGGAAAGCCGTGCAGATCGTACAAGGGCTTTTCACCTGAAAATTTTTTATTCCAAATGCGTAATTGCGTTTTAAAGTCGCGGAAAGAACTAAATGGAGCCATCAAAATTCCGGCTTTTTCAGCAGCTTGAACCATAGCAAAAAATGGTTCAACTACTTCAGGATGAACGGCAAATATGGGATTTTCTATTTGTATAATATGCGTTCTGGATCGACCTGTTAATTCTAAAGCATTCATAAGGTGGAACTGGTGCGCCGCGTTGTTCGAGCAGGTGTTGGAAATACAGATTTGCCATAACTTCCTCGGTTATAGATTGGATTTCTTACACTCATCGATAAATGTCGCGTACCAAGATATCTGTTCTTTGTTTCACGCTATTTGACCACCAGACTAAAATCTTCGCTCCTATGATACCTTCTCTAATAGGGACTGATAGTTGATTTGATATGTTGTATTGATATGGTTGTAGGGGCGGGTTTACCTAGATTATTAGTGCGATCGCTAAATTATTGGTGAAACCCGCCCCTACAAAGATCTGGTTGCCTATCGATTACTCAAGATCGTCGGGGTTAATGCCTTGACTTCGCAAATACTCCGCCAATCTTTCCGCCCG
>DNGJ01000278.1:22174-23429 GCA_003486305.1 Cyanobacteria bacterium UBA11371 | reverse complement strand
TCTTGTTCCGCCCGCTGGCGTTCCTGATCCGCCCGTTGACGTTCTTGCTCAATTTGCTCTACTGCCCACGGTAAGAGATTTCCAGCTTCATCCCACCACCGCAGCCAATAACCCTGACGTTGTTCCTTTTCTCCCCGCCAGACGCCTAAAAATAACTTCAGATCGGCTATCCAATGGCGTCCATCAGCATCGGGCAATTCTAATTCGTACCGTCCATCTTGCAACCGATACAGTTCTAAAAGTCCCGTATCCGGTTCAAAAATAGCATAGGTCGGTACTTGCAGAATCCGTTCGTAAAAAAACCACTTCCCAGGGGGAAAGGTGCGCTTAACCGAATATTCCTCGCCGTCGGTATCTGAAAGGAATTCCATGACAATGCTGGGAATATCGCCTTCTAAATTGGGCGTGTAGCTTTTGCGATCTTTTCTTTGCTCCAAAGGCAGCACGGAAGCCACGTA
This sequence comes from Cyanobacteria bacterium UBA11371, assembly GCA_003486305.1. Lineage (GTDB taxonomy): Bacteria > Cyanobacteriota > Cyanobacteriia > Cyanobacteriales > Aerosakkonemataceae > Microseira. The sequence continues at coordinate 22,971 of DNGJ01000278.1, read as the reverse complement.
AACCCAATCGGGTGCTTTAATGACTAAATCGCCGTTCACAGTGGCACAGAGGCCAAAATTAGAGGCAATTAGCATTTCTGGTTGAATCAAACCAGCCAATTCCAAACTTTCCCGCAAAGCCCCAGCAATCAGCGGTTGACCCGTATTTTCCACAGGTTTTTCTTCTAATTTAAAGTCATCCGGCAACTTTTCCCAAGTGATAGTCAGCGTTGCAGTTTGACGGGTGGGATTTTCTTTTGCACTGACCATAACCGACTATCCCAATTAAAGTGGATCGATTGTAGCTTTATTGCACTTCCTCGTTGAGGGCGTGTTGTTTCAATTCCTTGAGGGAAACAACTTCTATTGCTCTAGCATGGGTAGCAGAAAGCACTACAGGGGGTGCAACGCCAGCTTCCATAGCTTCTTGCCAGCGTTGGGCGCATAAACACCAGCGATCGCCTGGTTTTAATCCTGGAAATTGATAAGCTGGTACCGGGGTGCTGAGGTCGTTTCCCCGCAATTTGGTAAACTGCAAAAATTCTGCCGTCATTTGGGCGCAGACAACGTGGGAGCCATAATCCTGTCCCCCCGTGCGACAAAACCCATCGCGGTAATATCCCGTCATGGGAGAAGAGCAGCACAGCTCTAATTTTGTGCCGAGTACGTTTTTAGCGTCTGTCATGGTTATAGATTGGGAACGATTGCGATCTTTCCCAATCTTAAATCGACAATCGTCTTGAAATAGATAGGGTTTCAGCAAGTTGCTGAAACCCTTGCCAGCTTTAGGGCTGCTAAGTCGGGATGACAGGATTTGA
>DNGJ01000278.1:7356-22075 GCA_003486305.1 Cyanobacteria bacterium UBA11371 | reverse complement strand
TTTCAGCCAAAGTCCTTGTTAATTTTCAGCCAAGATAGGAGGCTGGTAGAGTACATCCCTTTTCAGCCAAACAACTAGAAGCTTCTGCCAATTAGCTTGCTAAAAGTCGGGATGACAGGATTTGAACCTGCGGCATCTTGCTCCCAAAGCAAGCGCGCTACCAAGCTGCGCTACATCCCGTTGCTTGTCTAGTATAACCTGCTTTTTCCAGAATTGGAACTAGGGATAGTTTGGGTAATTTTGCGGAATTCTCTATCCGTCTATAGCGTGGGGATGGATAGCGACGGGGTGCAAGCCCCAATCTCTTATTGTTGATAACTTTACCAGTCTTATATGGCAGTGGTAAATTCTAATCATGCTGACAATGAATTACACTTACCGCATTTATCCAAACCTTCACCAATCGGCAATGATGCTCGAATGGCTGGAAACGTCGCGCCAAGTTTATAACCGTGCGCTGCGTGAATTGAAGGATTGGACTCTTTCGCGCAAGTGTTTGGTGGACAGGTGTTCGATTGAACGGGAATACATAATTCCCGCAGATGTTCCCTTTCGGTCTCAACTTAGTACCCGTGGACAATCGGGGAATGGAAACTGCCTGTGCAGGCGTACTAGCGGGGAACCAAACTTGTAGCCAAGTGCCGAAATCGCGCAAGGGAACAACTAGGAAAACCAAGAAGTAATTCTTGGTATCTCGATCCGCATTAGCAGTGGGGAGGATGTCAATTGGGATACCAAAACATGCCTTTGATGCCCTCTGGATCGGAAATAAAGCCGAGTCCGTGATAAAAATCTACCACATGGGGGTCAGCGAATAAGGTAATGTTGCTAATGTCCTCACTGCGGAGTTTTTTGATCGTGTACTTCATCAGAGACTTACCCAGACCTTGACCTTGGAAGTCCGGGTGAACGACTACATCCCAAATTGTCGCGTTAAACGCATGGTCGGATGTAGCGCGAGAAAAGCCAATGAGTCGCCGCCGGTTAGCTCGCATTTCCCACATGGAAACGACGAGAAAACTGTGTTGAATGGCCTTTCTGACTTTACGCAGCGGACGGCGGGACCAACCCACCGCATCGCATAGTTCTTCTAATTCGTAGAGGTCAATCTCTCGCTCAGTACTGAAAAAGATGCGACCATTGCGGTTAAGTGGATCGCCTGTCCTGGCGATCGCATCCTCTTCAATTTGTGTGGCCCCAGTTGTCGAGGCAGTATCAGATTCGCTGAACCAGCTTTTCCAAAAACCCATGCAGCCGTGGTTATTGTAGTAAAAAGACGTTGGATGGCGGTAATAGTTAGTATATCTCCCGTGTCCCCTTCAATGTTTGGCTGGTCGATTAAGTCAGTCAAAAGGCAGGGGAAGGGGATCGCTCTCACGCCCACATTAGCGTTGAAACTCAACCTTTAGCTAGCCTTTGACCTGGTAGGCACCAGATGCAGCACCCCCAATGATGGAAACGGGTTTGAAATCATCAACACTAGAACTCCTGAAACGCTTTAACAAGTCGTTTCCTCAGTTCTACGAGCAATTTGTCAGTAGCGAGATCCAACTGCAAAACCTGCGGCTAGCCTACAAGCTCTTTAAAACCAAGCGAGCAGTGATTGAGATGAAACCGGAAGGTAGCAAAAGTGCCTTGCATTTTGCCTACCGCAACCAATCATTTTTGCTCAGCGATATTTTTGGCGTGCTGGCTGCCTACGGATTGACCATCCACAGCCTTAGCCTGTACGGTCAGATCCAACCCCCCATGCTGGTCTTTATCAAGCTGGTGGTGTCTCGCGGTAGCAAGGCTTTGACAGAAAAAACCGCAGATAATGTCTGTCGCGCGATTCGAGAAGCGCTGGCGGGGGTATTTGAAGTAGAAGAGATGCTGGCAGTAGAATTCAATCTCGATGCTGGCTTAGAGCAGGTAGAAACCGAATTCTACGTCGATCCTGTCTTTAAACTACCCGCCCTATTGATTGAGGCCGATAACCAACCGGGTTTATTTTACAAAGTAATGTACACCATCTGGCAAGAGGATCTGCTGGTGATCAATGCCAATTTGCTCGTCTGGCGAGGACGAACCCGTCTCATTCTTTACCTATTGGGGCCGAATGAAAACTTGATACCAGACTATCTGGGGCAAAAAATTGCCGAAAGCGTGCGGCTAAGATTGATGGGGCAGTAACTAATGGCATCCACACTTGAAAGCCAAAAATTTATCCCACGGGGACTCTTGACGACAAGCAGGGGTGTACCCGGTGCAGGGGAGAACATAGATTCAAATTCCCCACTGCCCACCTGCCCAAGATCCCCTCTGCCCCACTGCCCAAGAGCTCACCTGCCCCACTGCCCAAGATCCCCACTGCCCAAGAGCCGCTGGCTTGCCCCCTCTCCCGCCTCTTCGTTGTCTCGAAGAGTCGGTCAACAGGGGCTTTTCGAGGATAGGATCGATATATGGCTAGCATCGATATTCTGGGAGTCCCCCACGCTTACGATTTAACTGCTCCTACAGCAGAACCCCACGTCCTGGTGTTTATTCACGGTTGGCTCTTAAGTCGCCAGTACTGGCAACCCCTAATTGACCTGCTCTCACCTACTTATCAATGTCTTTGTTATGACCTGCGCGGATTTGGTGATTCCCAGCCCATACCGATTTCTGACTCGAACTCTCAGGGAACCTCGGCAAGCTTGAAGGCAAACAACACGGCTTGCCGCTATGCCCCAGCTGCCTACGCCCGCGATCTCGGCTTGTTGCTGGAAAGACTCAATATATCCAGTGCGTGGTTGATTGGTCATTCCTTGGGCGGCACGATCGCTTTGTGGGGAGCAGCACAATTACCCTACTGTGTCAAGGGAGTCATCTGTCTTAATGCCGGGGGTGGCATTTATCTGAAGGAAGCATTTGAGCGGTTTCGTTCGGTAGGCGAGCGCTTGGTGAAATTCCGCCCCCGTTTGCTGTGCAATTTGCCCGGGATCGATTTGGTATTTACCCGCGATAGCGTAGCGCGTCCAATTGCACGTTCTTGGGGACGCCAGCGGGTGATTGATTTTGTCATGGCTCACCCAGAAGCCGCCAGAGGAACCCTGTTAGACTCGACGACAGAAGCCGAAGTGAATCGCTTGCCGGATTTAGTGTCCCGGTTGAAGCAGCCGGTTTATTTTATTGCCGGTGCTAAAGACACTATCATGGAACCGAAGTATGTGCGTCATTTAGCCAGCTTTCACCAACTGTTTCAAGCCTGTGGTGATAATGCGATCGAAATTCCGGACTGCGGGCATTTGGCAATGGTAGAACAACCAGAAGCCGTCGCCGCAGAGATCCGCAATATCCTTTCTCATCACCCTGGGTAAAAACGGTAGAAAGCTTTATTTTATATAACACGGATCGCTAAACTCTTTGATTGATGCAAAACGAGCCACCAGATTTACGCAGATGGCTGAGAGTGTCTGTTATCACTGCGGGTCAATTTAAATCCCCCCATCCATCGGGCATTCTAAACCAGAAAATGCGTAAATCCTGATGTTTTTAAAGTGATATTTCATCAGGCTAGCCAACGGTCACGTCGGGGTATAGATAACCATGAGAAAAATTTTAGTTATAGAAGATGAAAGAGCTAGTCGCAAACTGATATTGAAATTGTTGCAGAATGAGGGCTTTGAAGCAATTGGAGCCGAAAATGGCAGCGTTGGATTGCAGCTGGCACTCCAAGAATGTCCCGATCTAATTCTTTGCGATATCAGGATGCCGGAAATGGATGGTTACGAAGTGCTGTCGAGATTGCAGCAAGATCCGGTGACGGCGATGATTCCGGTGATTTGCCTGACGGCGCAAAACGATCGCGCGGATCTGCGTCGGGGGATGGAGTTGGGAGCCAATGATTATCTTACCAAGCCTTTTACCACAGAAGAATTGCTCAGCGCGATCGCTACTCAGCTGACTAAACAAGAAATGCGCGCCAAACAGCAGCAGGAGGTACTCCAGCAAGCAATCTCCAAGTTTAATAACGTCGTTTACTACGATAGTCTGACGAACTTGCCCAATCGACTGTTGTTGCGGGAGCGCTTTTACCAAATACTCGCGCCCGAATTGCCAAACAACCACTCAATTCCGATTGCCGTTCTCAGCTTAGACCATCTCGATCGCTTTATCCACAGTTTGGGAACCGACTACAGCGATTTATTATTGCAGGCGGTGAGCGATCGCTTGCTCCCCTATGGCGGTAAAGTAGGTACCATCGCCCGACTCAACAGCGAACAATTAGCTTTGATTTTACCCCCTGTCTCAAGGAGACCAGAAGCTGCCAACATTGCTCAAAGTATTTTAGATACTTTATCTCAATCCTTTGATTTAGAAGGATTTGAAGTTTTTCTCACCAGCAGCATCGGCATGGCGTTATATCCTGAAGATGGCACCGATATCGATACCCTGCTCAAAGCCGCCAACACCGCGATGAAGGTGGCTCAACAACTCGGCGGAAATCGCTTTCAGCTTTACACCGCTGATATCTCGGAAAAATCCTACGACCGTTTAATGCTGGAGATGAACCTGCATCATGCTCTAGAACGGTCTGAGTTTATCGTATACTATCAACCCCAAGTTGACCTAAGAACCGGACGCATGGTAGGAGCCGAAGCTTTAGTCCGCTGGCAACATCCAGAGCGAGGTTTAATATCGCCCTTAGAATTTATTCCCATCGCCGAAGAATCTGGTTTAATTATACCTCTAAATGAATGGGTACTACAGACAGCTTGTCAACAAGCACGCATTTGGCAAAAAGCTGGATATGGATTGAGAGTGGCGGTGAATTTATCGGGAATTCAATTCAATCAACCGGGTTTAAGTCAAAGAATTATGCGAATTTTAGAGGCAACTGGATTGGAGCCGAGCTATTTGGAATTAGAATTAACTGAAAGTGCGGTTGTCAAACATCCAGAAACAGCGATCGCAACGCTACGCGAACTCAAAACCCTCGGTATTAAATTATCTTTAGATGATTTCGGTACGGGTTACTCTTCTTTTAGCTATCTGCAACAATTCCCATTTGATGTATTAAAAGTAGACCGCTCGTTTGTGCGTAACGTTACCGAAGATTCCAAAAATGCCGCGATTTTAATGGCTATTATTCAACTAGCCCACAGTTTGAATTTGAAAGTAGTCGCTGAAGGAGTCGAAACCTTCGAGCAACAGGAATTTCTGCGCCAACATCAATGCGATATGATGCAGGGTTATTATTTCAGCAAACCAGTTACTGCCAATATTTTAGAAACAATGCTCGTTACCCATTCCACCTAAATCCCAAAATGGTATGATTTCAACATGACGCAAGTTTCTATGGATGCCCTGGTAATGGGGGCAAAAACAGGTTCTGTAGTTAGCTTTCCCACGGATACGGTTCCTGCATTAGCAGCGTTACCAGAAAAGTCGGGATTAATTTTTGCAGCGAAACAGCGTAGTCAGGATAAACCGCTGATTTTAATGGCAGCAAATCAGGAGGATTTGTGGCCTTTTTGTCAAGGGAGCGAATCAGAAAAATTAATTTGGCAGCAAGTTGCCGAAAAATATTGGCCTGGAGCTTTAACCTTAGTATTACCGGCAAGTTCGCTCCTCCCTCCAGAAGTTAATCCCAATCACCCTGGGACAATAGGGGTGAGAGTTCCCGATAGTGCGATCGCAAGACAAATATTATCTCAAACCGGCCCACTCGCCACCACCAGCGCCAATTTATCCGGTCAACCGACCTTACGAACAATGGCAGAAATAGATGCTCAATTCCCTTCTGTGCTGGCTTTAGAATTATCTGCAACCGAATTAACTTTAGAGTCCGGCGTGCCTTCAACTGTGGCAAAATGGACTGGTCAGGGTTGGGAAATTCTGAGGCAAGGTGCGATTGAAATTGGTAATTGGTAATTGGTAATTGCTAATTGGTAATTGGTAATTGGATTGTCAGCTAGGTTACTAATATAGCATTTTTTCCGATTGAGATCGTGTCCGTTAGCATCAGGTTTATATAGTTAAATGTGTTGTAGGGGCGGGTTTTACCAATCAATCGGTGGAACCACGAGATATGTCGTTAAAGTGTGCCCCCCTCGTGCGATACCGATGCAACCGTGCTTGATATCATCCATTAGCCATTAGCCATTAGCCATTAGCCGCTATGCATGATTTAAATAGTAAATTTAATTATTCTAATTCGTCGGGGGCGATTCCTAGTGCTGCTAGTTGCTCTGGAGTTAGCGATCGCAATTTTTCTACTAATTTTAGTCGCTTCATGCGTTCTACTTCAGTGGTTTCTTGACCCGTCAGTAACAAATTACCCTCTAAATCCCACCAGCGCAACCAAAGCATGGTTTGATTTTGATAGGTTCCTTCCCAAAGTCCCAATTCTACCCCCATTGTTGTAATAGGATAGTGCCCTCGCGAGTTTGGGGTCATTTTTTCATAGAACCCATCAACAAAGTGATACACTTCCAAAACACCTTTGCTAACCTCATAAATCCCATAGTAAGGAATTCGCATAATTTGCTCGTACACCCAGAACTTGCCAGGTTTTGTCACTGTACCATCCTCAGCTACAGATAGGGGTGTCTTGTCTCGTTCTTCGCTACCGTCTCCACTGGCAAATTCTAAGGCAATTCTGGGGGCGAGAAATTCGCGCCATAACACGTAAGATCTGCGGATGACACCTCCTAGTCTAGGGGGTACGTTAGCGACGTAAAACCAGTCTGGTGCTTCTGCGCCTTTTTCGGGAGGTTCGGTTTCTCGCCAATAAATGCCACAATCTTGACCTATGCAGTACTGTCCATCGGGATGCAACCTCTGCAATACAGGGCCAATCGAGTCGGTTAAAATTACACTTTGAGGATGTTCTTGAAAATTCTTTACGAAATTACCGTCCTCCGACCGTAGTTGGGTATGGTCGGGAAACGGTGGTGGTAATGCGATCGCAGATATAATATCGGTCATAGTTTTACAATCCTTGGGTCTGTTAAATTTATTTTGTGCAATTTCTCAATCGCTGATGCCGATTCTAAAATTAACTGATAGTAGTTATAGCAACCGCACTGGTGCAATAAACGTTCTTAATTGGTCAAATCCTTGATTCAAAGCCCTTCTTCCCCTAACCCCTAACCCCCAATCCCTAGCCCCTAGCTATAATTCAAAATCGAAACCATCGAATGACTGTATCCCAAGATCCTAACCAAGAAATTTCTGCTCTGAAAGAAGAATTATTGCGGACGCAACTCGCGTATCGGATGGCGACGGAAATGTGCCAGTTTAAGGCAGGGTTTCTGGCGCGAGTTTCCCACGAGTTGCGATCGCCTATCAATAGCTTGATCGGTTTGCAACAGTTAATTTTGTCGGATTTATGCGAAGATCCGGCAGAAGAACGAGAATTCGTAGCACAGGCGAATGCTTCGGCGCTGAGGATGGTAGCGCTTCTGGATGCAATTCTCAACGTTGCTAGAACTGAGTATGGCACTAATCGTCTCAATATTGAGCCGGTACAACTCGCCCGCGTTTTAGCAGATGTAGGTGAATTAACTCGCTTGCAAGCAGCAGATCGCAATTTACCCTTAAATATCGAGAAACCCGATCCGGAAATTTATGTTTTGGCAGATTCCCACTGGCTAAAGCAAGTGTTGCTCAATTTGGTAGATACGCCTTTAAAATTAATGCGGGAGGGCAGCGTTTGCGTTTCGATTCATCCCGATCCAAGTGCTGGTTACGTTCATATCCAGGTTGAAGACCAACGTCCCTCCAGCGCCTGGAGCGAACCGATAGATTTGTTACAGTCTGCCCCTAAAACCGATGAGCAACCCAATGGGAATTCTATCCTTTCACCAGGATTGAATCTACTGGTTAATCAAACCCTCTTAGAACTGATGAAAGGACGTTTAGAACTTTTAGCAGTTCCTTCACCGAATCAGGAATCTAACCTGACTAGGATTCAATGTTCTATTCCTTTGGTAACTCAGTAGACAGCTTTTCTTGACTTGAATGGGAACTCGCGTGGGTGTGATTGTACAACACCATTGAAGTACTGGGGTTGGGATATTGAAATCCGAGGCGGGTGTAAAATCCTTGTTGATAGGTTGTCATCAGGTAAACGCGCTCTACCCGACAAACGCGAGGATGGTTTAAGAGTGTTTCGATCATCTTGCGTCCGAGTCCCAATCCCCGATAGTCTGGGTGAATCACCACATCCCAAATCGTGGCGCGATAGACGCAATCTGAAGTCGCCCGCGAAAAACCGATTAAGCGATCGCCATCCCAAACGCTGATCGTCGGATCGCTGTTGGCGATCGCTATCTCTAAATCCTCAAGGGTGCGGTTTTGCGCCCAAAACGCGGTCAATTTAAACAGTTCTTGCAGTTGCTTGATGTCTACTTGACTTCGCAAGTCGCAAAAACGGATTTCCTGGCTTTCGATCGGTTTTTCCAACGTTGTACTCTGAGTCATTCTGTTCCTTATCTATTATGGTGTTTGCTCCTTCACCACATTTCACTTTACCCACCACCCATTTCTGTAACTTTTACTACTTCTTTGCTTTTCTTTATTTAAAATTCTTTCTCTAGATAGATTTTTCATAGGTGAGGGGGTATAATAACCTGTGGGATTTTTCACCCGCTCTGATCAGACCTAAAGATGCGGGGACTCCTGCACTAAAGTATCGAGTCAGAAAAATGTCTCCCATGGGAGACATTTTTATCTCCACAAGCGAAGAAAAAAGCCGTGCTAGTTGCCGTTTGGCTTACCTTCACCGGAAGAATTTTCTCACCCAATCTCTAGTGCAAAAGTCCCCTCAGTTTATCCTGTTAAAACAGGCTTAGTTACCTTGTTCCAACCAGCGGGCGGCATCTTTAGCGTGATAGGTCAAAATCAAATCAGCCCCAGCGCGTTTGAAGCCGATTAAAGTTTCCATCACCACACGTTTTTCATCAATCCAACCGTTGAGGGCAGCGGCTTTAACCATAGAATATTCCCCAGACACGTTGTAAGCAGCAACGGGTAGATTGGATGCTTGCTTGACTTGCCATATAATATCCATATATGCTAAGGCTGGTTTAACCATGAGCATATCCGCCCCTTCTTCAATATCGAGGGCAATTTCTTTCAAAGCTTCGCGGGAGTTAGCCGGGTCCATTTGGTAAGTTCTGCGATCGCCAAACTGGGGCGCAGACTCAGCCGCATCGCGGAATGGCCCATAATAAGCCGACGCATACTTAGCTGCGTAAGACATTATCGGTGTATCTTGATACCCAGCTTCATCCAAAGCTTCACGGATAGCGCGCACGAAGCCATCCATCATCCCCGAAGGCGCGATAATATCCGCCCCGGCTTTGGCTTGCGAAACCGCTGTTTTCTTCAGCAATTCCAGCGTCGGGTCGTTCAAAACCCGTCCCGTGAGGTCGCCGACTTCCAAATAACCGCAGTGACCGTGATTGGTATACTCGCACAAGCAAGTATCAGCGACTACAACCAAACCAGGCACGGCTTGCTTCACCGCCGTTGCTGCTTTTTGGACCATACCGCAATCGTGCCACGCACCCGTTGCGTCGGTATCCTTATCGGCGGGAATGCCGAATAAAATAATCGACGGGATACCCAAATCGTAGACTTCCTTAGCTTCTTCGACGATTTTGTCGATCGATAGCTGGTAGACTCCGGGCATCGATTTTACTTCTTTAGCAAAACCTTCACCCGGTACGGCGAATAGAGGATAAATCAGATCGTTTTTAGTCAGAACAGTTTCGCGCACCATACCGCGCAGCTGAGACGAGGTGCGGAGACGACGAGGACGATGAACTGGAAACATAGATGCTTAAATTGGTAATTGGTAATTGGTAATTGGTGATTGGTAATAAGCGTGAGCCTATATCCCGTCCCAAGTTTATAACTTTGTTTGATAGTATCGATGATTCGATTGGTAAACTTCTGTTAAGCATCCGGACAACAAACGCCCACATGCTAAAGCATGGGGCTATACAAACAAAGCCCGCCTGCGCGGGCTAAGATTCTTACAGGCTGCGTAGGCAGCCTTTGTTTGTATAGCGGCACCCTTAAGGGTGTCGGATTTTTGCTAGCTAGCAGCTTCAGCAGCAGGGACGGGGTAAACGCTGATCTGCTTGCGAGTTCTATCCTTTCTTTCAAAAGTGACAACGCCGTCAATCAGGGAAAATAGGGTATCGTCGGAGCCAATACCCACATTTTTACCGGGGTGAAACTTCCTACCGCGCTGACGCACCAGAATATTACCAGCGCGAACAGCTTGACCGCCGTAGCGCTTGACGCCCAAACGCTGGGCATTTGAGTCGCGTCCGTTGCGAGTACTACCAGTACCTTTCTTGTGAGCCATGATTTCCTCTATTGTTCCTACTAACGTAAGTTGCTAGTTATATTTTTAAAATTGCTAACAGCTAATCGCTAATTGTATAACAGAGATCGCATGAGCAATTAGCAATTAGCAATTAGCGATCGCTATGCTTGTAACTAGCAACTTGAGTTACTGTTTCTATTATTGGGCAGTTGCTTGGGCCGCTTCTGGTGCTGCGTCTGGCGCTGGAGTTGCTGCTGCATCCTTGGCGGCTAAAACAGCACCATTCATGGTGATCGAGTCAATCATCAGGCGGGTAATTTCCTGACGGTGTCCGCGTTTTTTGCGGGTTTTCTTCTTGGGCTTCATCTTGTAGACGATGACCTTGCGCCCGCGTAAATGCCGCATCACCGTGCCTTGTACCGTCGCGCCTTCAACCCAAGGCTGACCGATATTGACGCCGCCGTCATGCTGGACGAACAGAACTTTATCGATGGTAACTTGGGAATTTGCTTCGTCCTTCAGCAGTTCGATATCGTAGAAGCGGCCTGGTTCGACGCGCAGTTGTTTGCCGCCGGTTTCAATAATTGCGTAAGTCATGAGATTTTTCTAGAGTTGCCGTACAGGTAGCTTTTTGGCTAATGGCTAATGGCTAATGGCTAATGGCTAATTGTTTGTTGCCAATTAGCGATCGCCTATAACCGATTGCCAAACAGCTTTGTAATGCCTCGACCTGATCCGAGCAGGAATGGACACAATCTCCTATTATCGATGATTTGTTGCGGGGGTGTCAAGCGATCGCACCCCTGACCTTAACTCGTTCCCATGCTCTGCGTGGGAACGGCATTGTGGAGGCTCTGCCTCTTCCCACAAGAGGTTAAATTAAAAATAGGCTCTCCTAGAGGACAGAGAATGAATGAAGTAGAGCGTCAACGAGTCGAGAAGTTTCTAGAAAAATGGCTAGGTTCTACTGGACAAGAAAGAGCGAATAAAGATTCATTTTTCCTCGATTTTTGCGATGCTTTAGGTGTCGAACGTCCTCCAGCCAAAGGAAGCGTTCCTGACGATCCTTACTGCTTTGAAAAAGATGTTAAAATTCCCCATCCAAGTGGCAAAGTAACAACAGGTTTTGTAGATTTTTACAAATCCGGTCATTTTATTATTGAGGCAAAACAAGGCGGCGAGACGACTGGCAAAGGGACAGCCAAAAGAGGAACGGCTAGCTACTACAAGGAAATGGAAAAAGCTTTTGTACAAGCATTAGCTTACAGCCGCAACTTAGCAACAATATCCCCGGTTATTTTAACTTGCGATATAGGCTCTCATTTTGAACTGTGGCTTGGTTTTAATGGCGATTATGGCGGTTATGGGGCAAGGGAAACAATTGGTTTAAAAGAGCTATTAAAACCAGAGAAATTTGAATTATTTGTAGATATTTTCACCCAACCACAAAAACGAAACCCAGAAAAAATTGCTGCCAAAGTAACGCGAGAATTAGCAAACGATCTAGCAATGTTAGCTAGATCTTTGGAAACTCAACCACAGACAGGCAAGATGCCTGCACCACTACAGGTTGCGAGTTTCCTGATGCGATGCATTTTTACCATGTTTGCAGAAGATGTGGAACTGCTACCAGAGCAACTTTTTACCCAAGGTTTAAAAGAACGCTGGATACCCCAACCCAAACGGTTTAAATCCGAAGTCGAAGCACTTTGGCAGGCCATGAATGAGGGAAAATCTTTTGGTTTTTCTGGTAAGTTACTGCGATTTAATGGAGGATTATTTGCAGATTATTCCGCCTTTGATTTGAATGCCGAGCAATTACAAGTATTGCTACAAGCTGCACAGCGAGATTGGAGTAAGGTAGAACCGGCGATTTTTGGAACTTTATTAGAACGCGCGTTAAACCCTAAAGAACGCAGTAAATTAGGCGCGCATTATACACCCAGGTCTTATGTGGAAAGGCTTGTACGTCCTGCGATCTTAGAACCGCTCCGAGAACGATGGGATTTAGTGCAGGCAGAAGCGAAACAAATATTGAACAATGGAGAAGCAGAACCAACAGCAAACCAGCGGAAAAAAGCGATTGTATTAATCCAAGATTTTCTCAAAGAGTTGCGGGAGCTTAAAATTTTAGACCCGGCTTGCGGTTCGGGTAATTTCCTCTATGTCACGCTGGATTTGCTGAAAACTTTAGAATCGGAAATATTGCGAAGATTGGCAGATATTACGGGACAAGAGCAACTATCTTTAGAGTTTGACCAAATAAATCCATCCCAGTTTTTGGGGATTGAAATTAATCCCCGTGCCGCTGCTATAGCAGACTTAGTAATCTGGATTGGTTACCTGCAATGGCATTTCAAACGGTTTGGCAATATTCCCCCTACCGAGCCAGTTTTACGCGCTTATAATAATATCGAATGTCGCGATGCTGTCTTGTCTTATGATGGCAAAGAACCGGCGATTGATTCTGGCACAAATCAGCCGCGTACCCGTTGGGGTGGACGCACGATCAAGCATCCAATTACAGGTGAAGATGTACCCGATCCAACCGATCAAATCCCGATTTATCAATATTTTAATCCCCGTCCTGCCGATTGGCCTGATGCAACTTATATTGTTTCCAATCCGCCATTTATTGGAAATGCCAGAATGCGAGAAATATTGGGTGATGGCTATGCAGAAACATTGCGACAAACCTATCAAGATGTACCCGATACAGTTGATTATGTAATGTACTGGTGGCACAAAGCCGCCGAGTTAGTTAGAACCGGAAATATTGAAAGATTTGGATATATCACAACTAACAGCATTCGTCAAGTTAGACAGCGAAAAGTTATCGATTTTCATCTAAATCAAAAGAATCCAATTCGGCTAACTTTTGCGATTGGGGATCATCCTTGGGTTGATGGCGGTGCAGCCGTTAGAATTGCGATGACGGCGGCTGAATTAGATGACCCCAAAAAGCCTGTGAAGGTTGTCGAGTTAATTAGTGTTATTGCTGAAAAAGAAGGGGAAACACCGGAAGATTCGGCAGATAGTGTGAAAGTGCGATCGCAGGATGCGCGACAGATTTTTAGCAACCTTCAAGCTGGTGCAGATGTAACTCAAGCTCAAGCCTTAGTAAGTAATAGAGAACTAGCATCTAAAGGTTTTGAGTTAGGTAGTTCTGGCTTTATAGTTCCTAAAGAAAAAGTAAAAACTATGGAGCAAAAATTTATATATCCATTGCTCACAGGTCGAGATATTGCACAAAAACCCCAAGAACGTTACGTGATAGATGCTAATCAATTATCAGAAGAAGAACTCTGCCTACAATATCCCAGAATTTACCAATGGTTACTAAATAATGTGAAGCCCGATCGTGAAATAAATAACGATCCAAGACTACGCCGTGAGTGGTGGCGATATCGGCGATCTAACGCCATTATGCGTAATGGTATCAAAGGAATGAATAGATATATTGTAACGCCGAGAACAGCAAAACATAGATATTTTATATTTTGTTCTATAGATGTTATTCCAGAAAGTGAAGTTATAGTAATTTTTCTGGAAAACGCTTACTTTCTTGGTATCTTATCCAGTAAAACTCATATCATTTGGTCACTAGCAGCAGGAGGTAGATTAGGAGTCGGAAACGATCCGCGCTACAATAATTCTGTTTGCTTTGACCCCTTTCCATTTCCTGACGCCACACCGGAACAAAAACAAAAAATTCGCGAACTGGGAGAAAGATTAGACGCCCATCGCAAGCGAGTACAATCTCAAGATGCCGATGTAACTATTACCGGAATGTATAACCTACTAGAAAAATTACGCAGCGGGAAACCCTTCACTGATGCAGACAGAAATTATAACGATAAAGCCTTAGTTTCAACCCTCAAACAAATTCACGACCAACTCGACGCCGCAGTTTTAGATGCCTACGGATGGCCTGAAAATATCAGCGATGAAGACATTTTAGAACGATTAGTTGCCCTCAACGCCGAACGTGCAGCGGCAGAAAGAAACGGTATAATTCGTTGGCTGCGTCCAGAATATCAAGCACCCGCAGAAATAGGAAACCAAATTGCACTTGCAGGCATCAACGAATCAGAAGAAACCGCAACTACAACACCCGTAGAACAAAAAACATGGCCTAAAAAACCCAAAGAACAACTAGCAGCCATCCGCGACTTACTCCGCTCATTTGGCGGTGAATGGACAGTCGAACAAGTAATGGCACAATTTAAAGGAGCGCAAAGACAGAAAAAAACAATTTCAGAACATTTAGAAAGCCTAGAAACCCTCGGTATTATATTAAGCCGCACCGAAGCCGGGATAACGCGCTGGCATGACGCCGAATAGCAAAAAGCGGGATGAAAAAGTAAAAGCGATCGCATGTCCCGAAAATATGCGTGAGCCTATATCATTATC
>DNGJ01000278.1:6796-7103 GCA_003486305.1 Cyanobacteria bacterium UBA11371 | reverse complement strand
TATCTGTTTGTACCAGAAATTATGGGTAAAACCCGCCCCTACAGTATGATTTTTGTCTTGGGGTAGAGCGAACAATCTCTCTCTTCGTCTTGCTTGGCGAACAGGCGCGTGTTGGCGGTTCAATACTTTCTTCACAAAGAAGAAGCGATCGCATATAGCGGATTGCAGCCGCATGAGGTACGACGCTTCGTTTGTATAGCGGCACCCGCGCACGGTGCCGCTATACAAACGAAGCGCCAAAGGGCTGTACCTCACTCACTTACAATCTGCTGTATTTTCAGCAAATGCGTGAGCCTATATCATTATC
>DNGJ01000278.1:0-6546 GCA_003486305.1 Cyanobacteria bacterium UBA11371 | reverse complement strand
TATCTGTTTGTACCAGAAATTATTGGTAAAACCCGCCCCTACAGGATGAATTTTGTCTTGGGGTAGAGTGAAAAATTTCTCTCTTTTCCTCTTGCTTGGCGAACAAGCGCGTCTTGGCGGTTCAATTCTTTCTTAACAAACCAGAAGCGATCGCATAATGTTAGACAATGCGATCGCATAAAAATTAAAATACCGATAATCAATTAGCAATTAGCCATTAGCCCACCAACTTTTTCTCCTCCGCCGGTGCAGGTGCATTTAACTTTTGATTTAACTCGCGAATGCGGCGGGAAAGCAGGCGAATAATATTAACAGCAATTCCCGGCGTTTCTTCAATCGCTTCGTAGAGTTGCTGCTGGGTCAACACCAGACACTCGCAGGGAGCCAGGGTAGAAACCGAAGCAGAACGAGGTTCGGCGTCAAATAAAGACATCTCGCCAAAACAGGTGCCAGAACCAAGCTGAGCCAGGTCGCGATCGCCGATATGAACGCGGACTTGACCCGAAACGACGATGTAGAGAGCGCGTCCCTCTTGTCCTTGGGTAAAAATAGTATGTTTTGCCGGAAAAGACAATTCCTCCATTACAGAAGCTAGCCGGACGAGAAAATCATCCCGCAGTTCCTGAAAAATGGGGACGCCCCTGACAAATAATAAGCGGTCAACGCTAGTTAACATGCGGATTAGTCATCTACTGAAGGAAATAGCGGTCAGCTGTCAGTGCTAAAAAGTATATGTCCTCTGACAACTGACGGGGGCGGGTTTAAATAAAGGGACGGGTTTAAATAAAGGGGCGGGTTTAAATAAACTGTAGCCTCGCGCATACAAGGTTGGTAAAACCCGCCCCTACACACCATACAAGGTTGGTAAAACCCGCCCCTACACAGCATACATGGTTGGTAAAACCCGCCCCTACAAAATTGACGGGGGGCGGGTTTAAATACACTGTCGCCGATCGCATACATGGTTGGTAAAACCCGCCCCCACACAACTGACAACTACCTACTACCTAACTCTGCCATTATCTCCTGTACTTGTGCAGCTACGAGGCGGTCAGGATCTTGTTGCATCTTGGGTAGTATATCGAGCAGCACGCCGGGGGTAGCTTGTTTGAGGTAAGCAATAACTGCTTCCCGCACGAAGCCGGTAGGATGGCGCAGACAGCCAAGGGAGAGTTCGGGAGCGAGAGTCCACTCTTGCACTCTGGCTAAGTGGAAACAGCAAGCACTAGACCAGTCGGACAAAAAGTGGCGCAGGTAGAGCAAGCGGCGGAGGCGATCGCTTGCTTCCAAAGGCTGATACGCGACTATTCCGATTAAACTCTGGAGTTTTTCCCGTTCCGAGTGCTGATCCAGTACAGTCAGCAACACTCGTTTGCTGGGAATATCCAACGTTTGGTCTAATATCTCCAACCCGCGAGCCATATCAGAGGGCGAACCCGACCGCAAGTTGAAAGCTGCTGCTTGAATTGTACCGAGACTGTAAAGAAACTTCATCAGTAAAAAACACCGATCCTGTGAATCTGCGATCGCATCTCGCAAAGACCTTCGCAGCAGATCGGCTTCTCTTCCCGTGACTCTTTCTGGACTGATATCGAGGATAGCGGCGTACATTTGACCCATAAACATCAGTTCTTGGTCGATTAACATTTCTACGCCGCTGCGATCGAGGCGGTCAAGCACGGCTTCGATCCCGGTTTCCTGGGGTAGCTTGAGTAAAATTTGCAGAATGTGGCGTCTGGTATTTCCCCAAGCCGTCATCAGGTTAGACACTAACGTGGTTAAAGCTTCCACAGTGCCAATTTCACCGATGACTTCCCAAGCATAGCGCCTGACCAAATCTGGCTTGTGAATATTCGTTGCTAGTTCCAATACCATAGGAATAGCTTCGTTGTCAAGCTTTATTAGCGCTCGCATTGCGGGTTCGCGGGTAGACTTGTATTCGAGTCCGCGCAGCAAGGAGGGATAGTATTCTTCCAGGCGGGTTGACCCGATTACTTCGAGGACGGCACAGCGCACCCGCAAAGACTTATCCTGCAATAATTTGGGGATTTGCAGTCGCAGGGCTTGCAAATATTTAGCTTCTCCCAGCGCCCGACAGCCCATTACCCGTTCTTCTTCTTTTTTGCTGGTGAGCATTTGCTGCAAAGCCCTGGTGGCTTCCCATTTTTGCTTAGCATTTCCCAGGCGCAACAGCAAGGCGGCGGCGGTACCCCGGACGACGGGATTGACTTCTGGTTGGATATAAGGTTGTAATTGGCGCAGATCCGGTTCGGTTTCGGTGAGCCAGAGGTAGCGCAAAGCGATCGCTAGTACGTCTGGTTCGGGATTGGCAGTTTCGATCAGATTGCGAATATAGGTGAGATAAGTCGGATTGGGATGAAGCTGCATCACTTCCAAACTCTGGTACTGCAACGCGGGGGGTAGTGAAGGCAGCAGGGGGCCGAGGACTTCGCCCACATTTTGCGGGTCGATTTGACTTAACAGTTCGATGCAAGAGCGTTTATCGGCTTCCGCGCCCGGTCGCAACAAAGCTTCTAATACGGCTTGCTTGAACACCTTCAAATTGACGTTAGCAACGCCCAGCTGACCTCGTTGGGCGCTCAACACCAATAGATCTAGATAGCGCGATCGCAGCATCCCGATCAACACCAGCCACGCCAAGGCAAAAAGCACGATCGCGCCGATGACAATCCACCCCAGCAGCTGTTCGTTAGCTTTCCCAATCACCCCGATAATCAATAAAATAGCCGCCCCGGTCAATCCGGTAGCGATTGGCTCGGAAATGCCCCGCGCTTGCGTCTCAACGCTGCCCCGCTGCTGGTCTGGAATTGGTTGGAATAGAACCGGACCCGTACTTGCCACCAGAGTATACCTGAGCAGTTCATCGGAAAACTTTAACAGCACCAGACCGATAAACAATTGGTCTACGTTTTGGTGGCTTTGGAGCCATGCGTTTGGGGGGAATAAATTGATTAGGGTATTGATCAATCCCACCAGGGTTAACAACCCCATACCGGCGATAATCGCGGGTGGGAACATGACGGTGCGAAACACTCCCATCCGTTCGATGGCGCGCCCGGATACAAACCATTGCGTTGCCAGTTCGCACAGCCCTAACACGCCGTTAAACTGAGCCAGGAAGCTGGCTATATTTTCTTCTTGACCTTTAAACGTCACCCCCAAGCGCGACTGAAACTGAAAGTCGATTAACAGCACCAATACCTGGGCAATAAAAAAGAATGCCAATAACAACAGCGCATATTGCCGCAGGGGACCTTTGAGGCGGCGGCTACGGGTATCGTTGTGGGCATCGTCTAAAACTCGCTGCGGCGCATCGGGAAACGCCTGCTGGTATTGACGGGTGAGGTACAGCAACAGCATAGCCCCGATTACGAGGATAAAAAAGGCTGCGAAGATGATATCTTGCACCTTAACTCCGGGCACGCGCAGCAGCAGGGGTAATGAAAAGCCGCTCATCACATCTGCAACGAGGGCGCCGCTGCTAATCAAGGGGAACGTGCGCTTAATTTCTCGAATATTGAATAACTGGTTGGCTGTAATCGAAGTATTGAGATAATTTAGGGCGTAGGCCGCATCGACCCACAGGGGTAATAAAAATACGGTGAGTCGAGCCAGTGCGTCTGGAGTTTGCGCGTCTAGATTGTTTAACCCAAAGCGAAATAACAATAGCGGCATCGCGATTAGCAACGCGATGACGACGATATACCGCCGCAGGGGCAGGATGGTTTGCATCCAAGTGGACAAAAACCCCACAAAGATTCCCAATCCGGCGCTGGCGATATAGATCCAAGGCAGTTGTTCTGCCCCTATAGTTTCTAGGAATAAAGCAACCGTACTAGCTTCTAACCAAAGCAATCCCACTGCGGTGATCGTGTGTCCTGCAAACATCAGCAGGGTGCGATCGCTTTCATCTGGGCGCAGATTCAGCCACTGCAACAGCAGCCTTCCCAATCCACCCCTAAAAAACCCCGGATTTTTTAGTTTCATTTACTTATTTTCCACGCTTGCCCTTGCCTTTTACAGCCACGCGGCTTCTTCCTACTAGCGATTGAAAAGCACTCAGCGGTCTATGTCAATTTACTGCTTTGCTTTTGGTAGGAATGCCTAACCGGGCGACGGCGGATGTAGCTGGAAACTGCTACACAAAACTTGGCTAAACCTATTCAATTCTCACCATTTAACTAGAACAACTAATCCTCGAGAGTCTGCTTAGAGCTTCATCCAAGGGAGTCGGCTCCAACAGTCCCCAGGCGTAAATTCGGGTGTAGCCCACCCTATTTTACTGTCGATCTTTTATGCTGAAGCTTTTAGCCATTGTTCATCCATTATTTTCAGCCTATTTAACGAATCGCGGACTTCCGGTCGAACTTTTTACAGGCTGGCTAGTTTTGAATCGACTGTGGTTTACAAACCAGATACTTTTTCAGCCTTGGTTTTCGGCATTTCTCATACATTACCAATAGACTACTTCTATGTCAATCCCTGACAACTTCCTCAAGATAGACAACTTTGAGCAGGAATGAGTAATAATTTGGCTATTTAGTCAACCTCCTCTGACGAATCAGACCGTCCCTCGATTGTAGATGTTGGAAGCCCCAACCTTTCGCGCAGCAGGTTGGGATACTTCACTGATGCCAAAAATTTGCGGTTCTCAAGCAAGCCAAGGAGCTATGTCAATCAACTCCAAAATCTTGCAAGCGAACTGTTATTTTTTCGGAGCCAGCAGCATCATCATATTTCGTCCTTCTTTTTTGGGTGCTTGCTGCACTTCTGCCACTTCCTGCAAGTCCGTCGCCATCCGCTTGAGCAGTTCTTCTGCGAGGTCGCTGTGTTGGATTTCCCGACCTCGGAACATGACGGTGGCTTTCACCTTGTCACCATCCTTGATAAAGCCCTGCGCTTGCCTGAGACGCACTTGATAGTCGTGTTCCTCAATTTTGTAGCGCATCTTCACTTCTTTGACGTCAGAAGTGTGTTGCTTTTTCCGGGCTTCCCGCTCTTTCTTTTCCTGCTCGTACTTGTACTTGCCGTAATCCATGATCCGGCAAACTGGTGGATCGGCTTTATCGCTGATTAACACCAGGTCGAGTTCTTTTTCCTCTGCCATTGGGATGGCTTCGGCTGGGGTCATGATCCCCAGTTGGGTCCCATCGGTGTCAATCACCCGAATTTTAGGAAATCTGATGCGTTCGTTGATTTGGGGGAGATTACGAGTGCGTTTTTTTTCGATCACAGGCATTGAGTAAGAGGTCTGCGAGCCTTTGAATAACAACTTTGATTCGACTTACAAGAAGCAGTTGTCAGTAGATGCGGTCCCGGTTGTAGGGATATTATCTCTTCAACCACGGTTTTACGCCCCAGTGGAGTCTGCCAGCTTGTACTTGCCATTCACTCTAGCAATTTTTTATCGGTTTCTGGATTCTCATTAAGTTCTGTAACAACTTGTCTCAACAGCAGCTTCGCTGTTATAAGGCAGTGGCGCGATCGCTTTCCCCAACGCTTGGGGCAATTCCCGCCGCAATTGTTACCATAATAGTCAGATGAAGAAATTTTAACTGTTTTAAAGCAAAACCGATTGTGACAAGTTCCCTGCACTGGCAGCAACGAGTTGGAAGTCAACGGGATTGGGTTTGGCGGGGTTGGCAAACTCGCTACACCTACATTCGACCGCAAAATTTACACCCCTTAGCAACGCCGTTAATCTTGTTGCACGGATTTGGCGCTTCCATCGGTCACTGGCGACACAATCTGGAGGTTCTCAGTCAATCCCACCCGGTTTATGCCCTTGATATGTTGGGCTTCGGAGCCACTGAGAAGGCTTCAGCTAGTTACAATGTCGGTTTGTGGGTCGAGCAGGTCTACGATTTCTGGAAGGCGTTTATCGGTCAACCTGTGGTCTTGGTTGGCAATTCCATCGGTTCCCTGGTTTGTGCGGCGGCGGCGGCGGCGCATCCAGATATGGTACAGGGAATCGTGATGATGAGCCTGCACGACCCTTCGATGCGAAATGATGCGATTCCGCCGCTGCTGCGACCGGCGATCGCTACAATCGAAAATTTGGTAATGTCACCGTTAGTATTAAAAACAATTTTCAAGCTGGTTCGCCGTCGGTCTGTTGTTCGCAAGTGGGTAGCGATCGCTTACGCTAACAAAGAAGCCGTCACTGACGAACTCGTAGATATTTTAACCGGCCCTGCTGCCGACCGAGGTTCGGCGCAAGCTTTCTACGCCCTGTTTAAAGCCATGACCAAGGTCGAGTTTGGTCCCAGCGCTAAGACTATCCTGTCTAAATTAGACATTCCCATGCTGCTAATTTGGGGTCAACAAGACCGGATGATTCCTCCCCAACTGTTCCGCCCTAGTCAGTTTCTCGAATACAACTCCAAGTTACAGCTAGTCGAGTTAGACAATGCCGGTCACTGTCCCCACGATGAATGCCCCGACCAAGTAAACCAAATTATCCTCGATTGGATTAACTCTTGGCGTACAAGCACTAACAAATGTGACGTACTCCTACACTTCCCT
>DNGJ01000279.1 GCA_003486305.1 Cyanobacteria bacterium UBA11371 | reverse complement strand
TCAAGCAGAAGACGGCATACGAGATAAGGCCACGTGACTGGAGTTCAGACGTGTGCTCTTCCGATCTGTAACGCACGATTAATATATGTAGGGTGCGTTAGCTTTCTTCGTAACGCACGATTAATATATGTAGGGTGCGTTACACTGCGTTAACGCACCCTACATATAGAAACTTTGGGTAAGTGATGAAATATCAAGATTCCATATAATTTGCCCGCATTTGTTCGTAAGCTGCTTCCAGATCGCGAGTAAATTGTCGAGCATTCCATAAGCGAGAAGTGCGTTTAGACTGTCGCAGTTTCCCAGCAATTTCTTGTCTCAAAATTGGCTCTTTACCCAAGCGCACGCCCCATTCTATATACTCTTCATCAGTCCAGGCAATCCCTTCGGTTACACCCGCATTCATCATCATGGTGTAGCTGTTGCGGCTGGCAAATTGTTCGCCTACCCGCGTGACTAAAGGTATACCCATCCACAGAGTTTCTAGAGTAGTTGTAGCGCCGTTATAAGGGTAAGTATCGAGTACTATATCCGCAATGGCTAAATTCGCTCGATGAATTAATTCTGAGGGAACTTCCGGGAGGAATATTAAGCGAGATATTTCCACTCCCTCGGCTTCTGCAATCTCGCCAAAAAAGTTTTCAATTGCTGCTTTATCCGCAGATCCTTTAATCAAAAAGTAGCTATTGGGAACTGATTTTAAAATTTTCATTTGCAGCCGTGCCATATCGTAATTTCGCTTTTGCGCGTTTTGAGCGCTGAAATAAACCACGGCGTCGCTAGGAATATTTAATAACTCGCGGCGTAACGTAGGAATGCCAACTTCAAACCCATCCACGGCTACATAAGTTTGAGGTAGTCGCCAAATTTTTTCTGTGTAATATTCTTGGGCATTTTCTGGCAAAACATACGGATCGGCGATGTAATAATCTACTGCGGGTAAACCTGATGCATCAAACCCTAACCAAGTTACTTGAATTGGCGCAGGTTTTAAAGCCATTACTTCACAGGTAACATCCAGAGTCATGCTATCTAGATCGACTAAGATATCGATGCCATCTTCAACTATCTTATTGGCAATTTCAAGCGTATCAAATCCTAAACTGCACGCTTCAGATGCATTTCTAACAAACCACTCCTGAGCAAAATCATCCAGGTGCGATTGGTTAATCAAATAAGCATTGAAGTCAAAGCGTTCTCGATTGTAATACTGAAAAATCCATCTGGCTAACCAACCCACTGAATGCCGTCGCAGGCAGCTAGAAACATAACCGATTTTTAATTTTTTATTAACGCGATCTAATCGGCTAGGCTGTTTTAGCTGATTGACATAGGTTTGAATGCTAGATTGGCAAAGGCTAGCTAGTTGATTCTGAATTTGGCGGTTATTTTTTGGGTTGTCGCTCAGGTAAAATAAAATGGAAGTCGAGGCTAGCAATTGCGAGGCAAAGGTGGGATTTAAACCCTCTGAATTGTTTTCAATTAAGGAGGAAAATAATAATTTTTGACGTTCAAATACTTCAGGCGCTTCTTTCCAATATCCCCCGGCGTCGATCAGGCTTTTTAGGATCAGGTAATTGGCAAAACATTTGTCTTCTAAGGTCTGGCAAGAATTAAAGTAAATATTGGCTATTTCTATACTTTCTTGGTATCGACCATCCTGGCGGTAAAAAGCCGACAAGTGGATTAAAACTTGTGAATTATTAGGAGCTAATTTTAAACATATTTCAGCTAGCTGTATAGCCAACTTTGTTCGTCTTTCAGCGTAGGCAATTTTGATGGCAGCCAACATCAAAATATCAATTAAGCGCTGGGTTTGCTCGATATAAGGCACGCAGGCTTCAACAAAGGAAATTACTTCAGCGTCATCGCCAGGAGTATCTAAAACTTTTTGCAATACGTTGAGTAAAAGCTCAGAATTAACTTCTAAAGGCTGTCCTGAATCGAGAATTTCAATTAACCCTAATGATGTTAAATCTTTACCTGTAAATGTTTTAAGTTCAATTGCAAGTTGAATCAGATGTAATAAATTATTAACTTCTGCGGGTATAAGCTCTCGCATGTGCTGCCGAATTACCCAAGCCAGGGTATAATCTGCCAGAGATTCTCTGCGTTTTGCTTCTGTTTCTAAGACTGCGAATAGTTCTAGCAACCATTGATCGATTTGCTCTTCAGAGCCTTGGGATATTGCTAACATCCAGGTGGCTTGTGCTTCTTGTTCTTGCCCCTGTAACAGTAATGCTAATCCCAGATACCAGTAATTAGACATTACTTCTCCAAAGGCGGCAATTTCTTGCTCGTAGAGAGTGGCTGCTTGGGCGTATTCGCCTTGAATTAAGTGTTGGTAGGCTTGCTGCGAGTTGGGATTGGGGTGGGAAGGATCTAGGTTCATCTTCTGGTTAAGTTTGATTTTTTGCAGCAGCTAATGGCTAATGTGAGTAAAAATTCTATATTAGCAATTAGCAATTAGCAACGTTTTTGACACTCTCCGGTCTCTTGACGCGGAGATTCTTAAGACATTACGGTCTTAATATCCTTGTTGTCAAGGTTCCCAGGCTCACCGCCAGAGTCTAAAAGACACGGTGATTTCTCCTGACAATTTTTTGGGCGTTTAGCGGTATTACCCGCAGGTATAGCTTCGTCCCCACGTACCATTTCCAACGCTCTATCTCTGATAGTTTTAGCAGCAGAAATATCGGCATGGGCGAAAAATCCGCAGACCGAACAAATGAACTTTTCACCATCGCGGTTAGATCGATCAATATGTCCACAATTTCTGCATTCAGTGCTGGAATGTTTCGGATTAATCTTAATAGCAACCTTTCCTTGCTTCGCAGCGAGATACTCAATCTTTAAGATCAATTCATTCCAGGCAGCATCAGAGATGGCACGATTTAAACCCTTTTTTCTAGACTGACCATTCGGTAAAAACCTCCCACTTTCGGAATCTTTCTTCACCCGACATCGGCGCAACATACCGGAGACGTTTAAATCCTCCAAGGCAATAGCATCCACACGTCGGGAAACAATTGTATTCGCTACCCACCATTGATAAGCTTGCCGCTTATCCGCAATCTTTTTATGCAGGCGTCCAACTTTCTGGGATGCCTTTTTTCGGCTCTTGCTACCTTTAACTTTGCGGCTAACCCGTCGCTGTCTAATTCTAAGAAAACGTTTAGTTTTCTTGTTATTGCCAAACTTAGGGTTAGCAAATTGATAGCCGTCACTCATGTGTACGAGTTTGGTAATTCCGAGGTCGCATCCGATAACTGATTTAACTTCGGTTAAAAATCTAGCAACTACATCCGGTACGCTTTTATCCTCGATTCTTAACGACACATACCATTCATCTTGACGTTGGCGAATTGTCGCTGCTTTAACTGTAAAACCATCTGGAATCGGCCTGGAATTGTAGAATCGCATCCATCCCAATTTGGGCAAATAAATCTTGCTCCCAGAGGATTTCACCCCCATCGTATAAGTAAACGATGTGAAGTTGCTGCGATTCTTAAACTTAGGAAAACCTCTACCCTCAAAGAAATTTTTATAGGCAATATCCAGACGCTTGACGTTTTGTTGTAGGACTGTCGAATCAATCCCGGCGTACCAAGGTCTAGCAGTTTTTAGTTGCGGCAACGCGGTAATCTGAATATCGCCAGCGCTGCGGCGAGGATTCTTGCTGTTTTTAGTATCTTTCCACGGCTCTCCTGTCGCACCATTCTTGGTGAGGTCGAAGGGAGCTATTAGGCTCCGCTCCTCCCCTTTAGAACCGGACGTGAAAGTTTCCCTTCATCCGGCTCCCGATATTCTCAAGGTCAGATACTTTATAACGTCTAGTATTACCAATTACCACGGATTTTCTGCTAGATACTCATCTGTGATAACAGGGTAGGGAGCGTTAGGTTTCTCCTCCTTTTTGCTACTGTGGATGTAATCGTGGCATGATTCGTGGACAACTGTAAGGTTTTTATGCTTCCAATTGTTGTGGTTTCCATCTATATGATGTAGATGTACTCTTTCGTCATGTGTAAACTTCATGCCGCAATGTCCACAGCTATGGTCTTGCTTTTTAAGCAGCTTTGAGGTTAACCCGTCGTATAATTTACTGTTTCGTTCGCTCCAGTAAATTAGGTCGCCGTCATAAGGAGATTTTTTTCCTTTAACTTTGACAAAACTGTTTTCGGAGTATTTCACCGCAGGGAAGGCTTGTTCTACAAGCTTTTTGGCTGAATGCCTATCCTGTTTGGCTTCTTTATTAAATACCTTAAATGCACGGTGGTTCATGAACCAAAGTGAATACTTTGACCCATCCATCTTGCAAAACTTATGGTATTGCCTCCAACCTCTGACTATTGGAGCAAGCTTTTTCGCTTTCTCCTTAGCACCATAATTTGAGTTGTTAACGACGGATTTTACTTTCTTACGGAATTTCTTAAAGTTTTCCTCTGAAGGAATACTTCTGAATTTTCCATTTTGCTGTACATAAAAATTCCAACCCAGGAAATCAAACCCGTCTGTCGATGCGGTTAGCCTGGTTTTACTCTTACTAACCATTAGACCTCTTGCTGCTAAGAACTCGTTGATTCTCTTTGATATCTCATCCGCGTCATCTTCTGGTCTTAGAAAGAAGACCATATCATCTGCATATCGTACACAGGCTCTTAAAATGTACCTTTCAGGGGTAGAGTCAAGTATCCTGCATCTTTTGTCGCGATGATATTTATGTATATCTTCTATCCCATTGAGGGCAATATTAGCCAGCAGAGGACTAATCACACCACCTTGGCAGGTACCTTGTTCTGGGAACTCTGGATTCTGTCCTGCTTTTAGACAGCGAAAGATTCCAAGTTTTAGCCCAAATGGGGCAATAAGGTCTTTCATTATTGAGGTGTGATTAATCCTATCGAAGCATTTTTCGATATCCAATTCGTAGATTTTTTTGTGGATGCCGTTAACCCGACTATTGAGATTTTCAAAAATTTGTCGTTGTGCATCGTGGGCTGAACGCCCTGGTCTGAATCCATACGAATGTTCGTGAAAAGTTGCTTCGTGTGCTGGTTCGAGTGCGAACAGTGCTAGACACTGCCAGCATCTATCCAACATTGTTGGTATGCGGAGTTTTCTGGTTGAGCCGTCCTTTTTGGGAATTGGAATTTCACGTAATTTGTTATGTTTCCAATTGTTTACGTACTTCTGTAGGATTGGCTCTATATCGAACCTTTCTGAGAAGTTAAGTTTGGCTTTGCCATCAACCCCAGCAGTTTTCTTGCCCTGATTGAGTTGAGTTATCTTGCGAATCGCTAAGTATCTAGCAGCACGAGACTTCAGAATCAGTTTTTGTAATGACCTTGCCTTACGCATGTCACCAACACAAACAGCTTTGTATACACGCTTTTGTAAGCGGAAAAGTTCCCGTCGGAAATGCTTCCAAGGTAGCTTTCTCCATAATTCACTAGCATCACTGCTGTGTCTAATCATACTTTACTCTATCGTGTATATTCTGAATACCTCGTGGCAGTTACGCCACGTCCTACCCGTAATAGAAGAGTTCCACATCTCGTCTTGTCTACCAGGGTTTTCGACCTTATCCCCAGACCTCTATTACGTTTTTACTCGTTCCGTCCTTTAGATTGTTTTGGCGACTTTAGGTGCATCCAATTTGCCCATTCCCTCCTCAGAGATTGCGGTTAACGTCACGCATATTTCCGCGAGAATATAGGGAATCAAGTCTACATTTTGTGTTCAGGTTGTAGCTTTGTTTTAGGACACTTTTACCGGACTTTCGCTTTGCTAACCATATCGCCTCCCTTTTAGCGCCAGTGTTGTTACCTGCATGTTTTACAACTGATTACGCCCTGATACCCGCAGACACTCTGTGGAATTCCGAGTCCACTCGGTGGGGTCAGATAAGGAGTCACGTATCTCTTAACGGGTGAGACTTATGTGTTCTAGGATACTTACACTCACTCACATCTCAAGGACAGTTATAATCGGGATAAGCCTTGGCTTTATTCCCATTTTACCTAAGTCATACACCGCTATTTTCTAGAGGTTCCTACTTAGAACGAGCCGCACGCTAACAAAACAAGTTAACGGACTGGCGGGAGCTTCTGTTCTTAAGTCGCTGTACTCTCCTTGATTGACACTCTCAGGTCTGAAGACGCTGAGATTCTGCGGACAGAGAAGGCTTTAACCAAAGCCTAACTCTCGCTGCGGTCGTCAAGCACCGCCTACCCAGTAAGCCTAAGTCCAAGCTTAGATTGCTGGCTACTTTACGCAAAATATTTGCAGAAGCATTCAGGTCGGCATTAACAACCGACGAGTCGGAAGAGCGATACAAACCACGATAAATACGCTTGCCAGATGCTTTCCACCCATCTGGCTTTTCGCCATATTTGGGTAGGGAGTCACCATCAAGAAAGCTAGCTTGAGAAGTGTAAGCTTCTTCGGTTTCCACAAATCTAATATCGTGCAAGCTGCAAAGTTGCTTCAGCCGCTCCTTTAGTTTTGCCAAAGGCATTTGAACGAATTTCTGATTTTCGATTCGACCAAGATTAGCGCTTTCTTTGAAGCCTTCATTCCAGCCAATAACTAAAGTACCAATCTGGTGTTTCAAGCAATGCTCAATAATAATCTTAGCCGCCTTGTTGACACCATCGCGCATTTGATGGTTGCGCTTGCGAGTAACCCTATCCAACCATTTATCCCAGTATCTCTCCGGCTTGCCCTGTTTGCGAGTTGATACCTTCTTGTTCCATAGTTGATTCATCGCCTTCATAGCGCGAGCATCAATTAAAAAAGAGTTGCCCAAGGTATCGACGCAAGCCGTTAGATTATCAGCAGTACCTAAGTCTATCGACAAAGCACGATTAATATCCAAATCGTGCTTTTCTTTTTTGATTTCGTAGGATAGCTCAAGATAAAATGCACCATTCTTGGGTAAGATAGTGAACTCTTTAATCGATGAAACCTCGACATTAGAAGGCATGGGCAAGTAAAATTCCGATAACCCAAACCACCTTCTCACGGTTAACCCCAGAGAAAACTTCAAGCTACCATCAATCAGAACCGGCTTTTGACCACCAGAGTTAGGATAGGTAATTTTGAACAGTTTTGAGCCTTTGAGATAGTTGGGCGGGCGTGGCCTAAAGTGCAATTCGCCCTTAAAATACAAATCCCTCAATCCCTTAAAAGACTTGAATGCTTCTGCAACTGACATCAATGTCTGTTGCATGGGGGTTGAGGGTATGGATTGAGCAACCATCGATTTTGATACCGACGATTCGTAAATTAAATCAAATTTTCCAGATAGTAGTTTTCCTGTCTTGAAAAATATCTGTCTGGCAAAGTATACGCCGTTGTTGTACAGTTTTCCCGATTGTTGGCACAAATACTCAAGTATTGCCTTGGTTTGTTTGTCGGGATGGAGCAATATTTGTTGCACTCCAATTGTGTTTTTAGCTTTAGCCATCGGTGTTACTTTGGCGTCAGTCCTTTGGTTTTGATAATAGCCGATTGCTGTGGTTATGTCAATTTGCTGAATTTGATAAATATTGCAAAAAGTTATCGCTTTTGTAGAGCCAGCAGTTTTGCTATACTGAAAATTATCATCAGATAAATTCTGAAATACCACGGCGGTTAAAACCGCTCGTGTGGCTTTCCTCTCAGCTCTGAAGAGACTGAGTTTCCCGCTTCCCGTGTGTTTTATGAATTGTTGACTATATTGACTAATCCTGTCAAAGAGGCACCAATTGTAGTGCAATCTGAGCATAATTATCCATTGCTCCATCTTCGAGCTTTGGACAATGTTTGGCCTCAACTTGTAAACGTAGTTTGTTAGCAATTTACGCCAGGGATTAGACAAATTATCTAACAATAATACCTTGTTTTTTGTTGGTTTTCAATTAGTATAATCTAAGCTTTAATTTTGTCATTCAAGACAATATTCGCGAGACTTAAGTCTCGCGCGGTCACCCCGGTCTGAAGACACGGGGTTTTCGCGCATTGCTCTATAAATAAAACAGGGGAGTGTAATTCTCCCCTGCTCAATACATGCGGCATATTTAAGACTAGCCCGCGAAATTTTAGCCTAGTGGAACGGAGTTGTTTCCATCACATTTAATATCATCGTTAACGGTGGCGTTTGCGTTGATGGTCGTAATCCAGCTGGGTTGAGGTGCAGTGGCTCCAGCTGTTTTAGCTTCGCAGACAACACCCTGGGCTGAAGCTTCTGGTGCGCCCGATTTTTGCACCATCTGTACGCCTCCGGCATAGCTCTTGAGGGCTGTATCTAGACTTTCACCACCTACAAAAGTACCGCTCTTATTTTCGCCAGTGCTGACGGTGTATTTGTAGAACTTGGTTTGCGTTCTTAAGCCTACACCCAGCAGGTCAATTGTCGATGCAAATTGTGGGTTGTCGAGTCGATAAGCTTGCTGGGCGCGTACTATAGAACCGACGTAGTTTCTAGCTTCAGATTGACGGGCTTTGGCAGCTTGGTTGAGGAAGGAGGGCAATGCAATAGCAGCCAGAATACCGATGATGATGATAACAACTAGCAGTTCAATTAGGGTGAAACCTTCTTGTCCTCTTTTTTGGTTGAAGTGCAGCAGTAGCTTGTACTTTAGTTCGGTTTTCATTGATGTCTCTCCTTGAGGTGTTTGTGAAAGTTGCTGTCTAACTCCTAAATAGAACTTACCCACTTTGACCAGATAACATATCACCCACTGCAAAAAATTTTGCTGGTAGGGGCTGGCAAGAGTTAGGCAGATCGCTCCAAAAGCACGTATAAAAAGGCTTCTAGGGTTTTGAGAAATTCTTTGACTTGCTCGAAGGCGGTTTGTTGGCTGACGGGTTCCAGGGTGACGGGGTCTACGGATCTGATTCCCAGCCAGCGTTGCACGAGGGCTTGGATTGGTTGTCCTTCTTGCCACAGGGGTAGCAGGCAAGCTGCTATGCTGCTATCTACAAAGAATGGGCCTTGGGTGGCGGTGGTGAGATAGCGGTTTACTTGCCAGGGTTGCTGGTTTTGGATGCTGTCGATTAAGTATTCTTTGACTTGAGGCGTTCTCAACTGGGGATGCAGGTATACCCGCACTTCCTGCCAGTCTGATGCAGTCCACTCGCCCACGGGCACGAAGGACTGTGCTGCGTTGGGATGAGCGCACCAAAAGTCAAATAGGCGGTATACAGGTTGCAATAGTTCAAACATCCGCAGCCGCTCTTCGGTGGAAAGATTGGGCAGGCTGATTGCCAGAAATGCAGGTAAATTATCTGGCTGTTTGAATAAATCCATTAAGTCCCATTTCCACCAATGCACCATGCTGACAAACTCTAGGTCGGCGGCTTTGAGGGCTGCGAACATTTCCGGGATGGTAAAGCCTTTATCACCTTGGAGTAAATAATTAGCTAAAACCCTCTCATCATCTGTGTCAAATTCTGGTTTCCAAACTGTTGCCTTGAGAAAGGTCTGGTCTTTTAAGGCTTTGATGGTTTCTCGCGCTAATTCGATCTCCATTGGTCCAGGGGCTTGTTCCATTAAATTCATCATTTTGAACAGTTCCTGGACTTGGTAGTAGTTCGCTCGCTGTAGCGCACTATGGAGATTGGTACGGATAATGCCATCGGGTTTTAAAACTGATTTCATTGCCCGCAGTCCGGCGGCTGGATCGGGGAGCAGATAAAGGACTTCATCGTTATTGATGTAGTCAAATTCCATCCCCAGGCTGGGTAAATCTTCTATAGAAAGTGTATGGAATTCCGCGTTTTCATATCCGTGGTATTCCAGGCGTTGCCGCGCCAGTTTGACCGATTCTGCGGAAAAATCTATGCCGATTATTTTGGCTTTTGGGTTGGCTTCGGCTAGGACTAAGGTTTTATAGCCGCTGCCGCAGCCTGCGTCTAATATTAACTTTCCTTCGGGTTCTTTAACTTTCTGATTCCTCAGATAGTAAGGAGTGACTAGGTTATGTATAAACAGAAAATCATAGTCATTTTTGGGCGATTTTTCTAAGGGGGTTCTGGGGTAGGGGCCGGTTTCAAATTGTTGGCGCACTTTCTCTCTGATATCGGCGGCTTGATTGTCCATTTTGAACTTCTCCTGATGGGAATGTTTGAGATATTGGTAATTGGTAATTGGTAATTGGTAATTGGTAATTGGTAATTGGCATTTTAAGTTTTGAGGAATGAGGAATGAGGAATGAGTATTGAAATCTTAAATTCATTCCTCAACACTCAACACTTCTTCACTCTCCATTACCCATTACCCATTACCCATTACCCATTACCAGTACCTCTCGATGTAACTGGTAGGGGCGGGATAACCCATCCATTGCGTGGCACCGAGAAATATGCAAGTTAAACCCGCCCCCACTTACGTTATTAGTTTTCGGTGATGCGATCGCCTAAATTTAAGTATTCCCTGTTTTCGCCTCGGATTGCACTGCCCCATTCCCCAGTTATGCTATATTAGTCGTAGTCGTTATGAGTTTATATTTAAGCGATGGCTAACCCAACAGTAGAGAATTTGGTTATTATTGGCTCTGGCCCTGCCGGTTATACTGCGGCGATTTATGCGGCGCGTGCCAATCTGAAACCCTTTGTGTTTGAAGGCTTCCAAGCTGGGGGGTTGCCCGGTGGGCAGCTGATGACGACGACGGAAGTAGAGAATTTCCCCGGCTTTCCCGAAGGGATTATGGGGCCGGAATTAATGGATCGGATGAAGGCGCAAGCGGAACGCTGGGGTGCTGAATTATACACGGAAGATGTCATATCGGTGGATTTGAGTCAGCGTCCGTTTACGGTGCGTTCTGAGGAACGGGAAGTTAAAGCCAACAGCATCATCATCGCTACGGGCGCGACGGCGAAACGGTTGGGACTGCCCAGCGAACACGACTTTTGGAGTCGAGGGATTTCCGCTTGTGCGATTTGCGACGGTGCTACTCCGATTTTCCACGGAGCGGAGCTGGCGGTGATCGGGGCGGGGGACTCGGCGGCGGAAGAGTCGATTTACCTGACTAAGTATGGTTCTCGCGTTCACATGTTGGTACGCAGCGAGAAGATGCGGGCGTCGAAAGCGATGCAGGATCGGGTGTTGAACAATCCCAAGATTACGGTTCACTGGAATAGCGAGGCGGTGGATGTAATTGGGGAAGGCGATCGCATGAACGGGATTCACATCCGCAATACTAAAACTGGCGAGCAAAGTGTCTTAGCCGTTAAGGGGTTATTTTACGCCATCGGTCACAAGCCCAACACTTCTTTATTTGAAGGACAACTAGAATTAGACGAAGTGGGTTATATCGTCACCAAGCCTGGTTCGGTAGAAACCAGCGTCGAAGGGGTGTATGCTGCGGGAGACGTACAAGACCACGAATATCGTCAGGCAATTACGGCTGCGGGTACTGGCTGTATGGCGGCGATGTTAGCAGAAAGGTGGCTTTCAGTCAATGGGTTGCTGCAAGAATTTCATCAAACGACTGAGGCGGAAAAGCCAGATACGCCAGCAGATGTGAAGAAAAGCGAAACTCTCGAGCCAGCAGAGTTTGATATTGCAGATACGCGCCACAGCGGGGGTTATGCGCTGCGGAAGCTGTTTCACGAGAGCGATCGCTTACTCGTAGTCAAGTACGTTTCGCCCAGTTGCGGCCCTTGCCATACGCTCAAACCAATTTTAGACAAAGTGGTGGACGAATTTGAGGGCAAAATCCATTTCGTCACCATCGACATTGCAAAAGACACAGATATTGCCGAAAATGCTGGCATTACGGGGACACCTACGATTCAGTTCTTTAAGAATAAAGAGTTGTTGACTGAAGTTAAAGGCGTCAAGCAAAAGAGTCAATATCGCCAGCTAATCGAGCAAAATCTCTAATAACTCAAGTTGCTCAAAAGACACTGGTAATGGGTAATGGGTAATGGGTAATGGAAATATTACCTTTTTCCCAATTACCAATTACCAATTACCAATTACCACCCTCACAACTTATAACTAGCAACTTGCGTTAATACGAAATCCGGTTTGATAACTTTATAGCCCGCGTAGGCGTTGCTTTGTTTGTATAGCGGCACCCTTAAGGGTGCCGCTATACAAACAAAGGCTGCCAGAGCAGCCTGTAATAATCCGCAGCATGTAAGATGTTTAGCCTGCTGTGGCAGGCTTTTTCTGTGAGCAAGATGCTTTAGTATGTGGGCGTTTCAGAAATTAGAGAAACCCGGTTTCTGCATTTGGCTAGATTACTTGAGCAAACCGCAGAATATTTATCAATTCATCGGGGTTGACAAAAATATCTTCAATCCGCGCATCTGGATATAAAAGTTTATGCAAGTAGAACCCTTCGGGATTTTCGCCCAGTAAATAGTAATATTCCAAATTGACTAGATTGCTAATTAACCAGTAACAGGGATATACATAATTCGGTGCAAAAATCTCTATTACTTTCGTTCCAGGATTGCAGAATACAGTATTAGTCAAGCCACCGCCGTGGGGTGCTATTACCACTTGAGCATTAGCTAATAAGGCGGCTTGCTCTGCTACTGTCATGGATTCTAATGTGACGCTTTTAAATCCAAATTGATTTAACAAGTTTATAATTTCATCTTCGTTGATAATTCGGCGATTCGCTGTTTCTTTACGACTGATATAAATGCGCTCTGTTTTTGCTGATTTTTCTCCTAAAAATACACTTCTGAGAAAATCAACAGCCCATTTTGGCATCCAGGCTATGGTACCTGGGAAAGACGGTACAATTAATGTTTTTGCTTCGAGGTGATGATAGTTATCTGTTTCTAATATTTTTGTTTCTGGAATTCCTAAAGCTTCCAGGGTTTCTTTTTGGAAAGCTTGACTGCTGCTGACTAAAAACTTATCTATTTCAGCTATATTTAAGCCGCTTTTATTTAGTAATTCTATCCGGGGCAGGATATCAAACATCCAATGAAAGTATACGTCATTTAAGAGTCCTGCTAAAACGGCTACGGTTCCATCGATTCTGTGAATTGGCGGTAATTTACCTACGGAAAAAATAGAATGTTTGCTGGGATGTTTATCTGGATGTCCTGGACTTAAAACTGGAAAGTCTGGGGAAATATCGCCTAAAATTTTATTATCTGAGGTGATGATGGCACTTTTATCTTGATTTTTATTTAACCAGAAACGTCCGTCTGGTACTAGGGCTACGAAGGAAGCTGGTAATTGTACTTGACTGCCAAATCTAAAGCTAAAATGGATACTGGTTTCGGGGGTTTTAGGGGGAGTTAAGTTAATCGAGTTTTGGGGATATATATTAATATAATTGCTGCTGGCTAAATTAGAAATTATTGCCCAATCCCAAGCGGATTCGTAAAATTCCTTTGGAGGTTCAATTGGTAGGATTTGTTGGAAAGCGATCGCTTCTTCTTTTAGCTTTCCTTCTTTGCAAAGATAGCCGAGCATATCATAAGTTCTCTGAGCCAGTTCTGGGTAGATTTGCAGAGATGTTTGGAAACAGCGAAAAGCTGCTTCTGGTTTATTTAGTTGAGCAAAAGCAATTCCTGAATCCCACCAAGCATCTACAGAATCTGGTTGCATTTCCAGCTTTTTTTGGTAACAACCAAGCGCTCGATCCCAGTGACCATTATTTAATAGGGCATTGCCTAAATAAAAGTAAATTTCTGGGTTGTCTGGGTTAATTTCTAGGGCTTTTTGGTAAGCTGCGATCGCGAGTTCCCAATCTCCTTTTTCTCCTAAAGCTTTCCCGAGTTCCCTGTGGCTTTCATAAAAGTTTGATGCTTTTTCATAAGCTGCGATCGCTGCGTCTAAATCTCCTTTCTTTGCTAAAGCTTTTCCCATTTCTAAGTAGGCTTCATAGTCATCTTCCTGACAAGATAATGCTTTTCTGTAAGCGTCAATTGCTATTTCTAAAAAACCCTCGCTTCTGCTAAGTATTTTAGCTAAATTTCGAGAGGTTAAATTTTCTAAAAATTTAGCATTGTCGTTGATATTTTGATTTAAATTGACTAGGGTATCTATCCAATGAATGTAGGAATATATGAAACTTGCTGGAATGGCTTGATGGAAAGATGAAATCGCTCGATCTAGTTGTCCAGTTTTTAGGAAAGCGTATCCTAAATCGCCGGATGCTTGGGTGAAATTGGGTTGCAGTTGTCGGGCGGTTTGAAAATAAGCGATCGCTTGCTCTAACTGTCCTATTTCAGAAAAACAAAGCCCGAGATTGTAAGCTGTTTGGTAATTATCGGGTTTGATTTCTAAAGCTTTTAAATAACTGGCGATCGCTTGGTCATACTCTTCTAATTTTTGCTGCACAATTCCTCGATCTTCATATGCTTCAGCCCATAAGGGATTGAGGTTAATTGCTTTTTGCCAACAGTCTATTGCTGCATCGTAATTCCCCTGCTGCGCTAAGACATGTCCTAAATTGTAATAAGCGGTAGGATGATGGGAATCAATTTCTATAATTTGCCATAAAATTAACTCGGATGCTGGGAAAATGCGACGATGCAAATATCGAATTGCTTCGGTTTCCAATACTTGCAATAGTTCTAGAGTACGCGCATGCATTTCGTCTGGGGATGTTTGTGCGATCGCAGATAACCAGATAGCTTGAGCTTCTGATTCTTCCCCTTGTAAAAGCCACGCCAGTCCTAAATACCAATAGCTGAAAGTTAAAGTTGGGTTATGATTGATGCATTCTTCGCAGAGAGCGATCGCTTCATCGTACAAACCTCGTTCCAGATATGCGGTTAGTTGAATATCCATTTGACACCCAAATCCCATAAACTAATAAACCCCCGCCGGGTGTGGCTCTATAGTACCTCAAGCGTGGTAAAATAAAAACAACCAAAGTCAGCCTGTGGCACAAATCTGCTAAAAATAACCGTGAACTCGATTATCATCACAGCGGCGAATGCGGAGTACTTTGAACTGGTTCAAGGCACTATTTTATCTATACGGGAAAAACCACAGGGGCGAAATGCGATCGTTGGATTCTTCGATCTAGGTTGTACAACAGAACAACTTCAATGGCTACAAAAACAAGTCAATATAATTAAGCAACCCAATTGGGAATTTAACTTTCCAAACC
Source organism: Cyanobacteria bacterium UBA11371 (assembly GCA_003486305.1). GTDB lineage: Bacteria > Cyanobacteriota > Cyanobacteriia > Cyanobacteriales > Aerosakkonemataceae > Microseira. Next base: position 2,551 of record DNGJ01000279.1, on the reverse strand, counting down.
AAAATGAAGCACCCCATTATCTCAAAGGTTTGTTAGCACGTCCGTTATTGCGAGAGTACTTTCCCGATTTTGACATCTACCTATGGATAGATGCCGACGCATGGGTACAAGACTGGAAAGCAATTGATTTATTCATTCAAGGAGCAAAACGCGGCGGATTAGCAATTGTTCCGGAAATTGACCGGGGTAGCCAGATCCAGTATGGGGGACTGAGTGAATTTTGGTGGCAGTGGGTTTATCACCAATACGAAATGGCTTTTGGCAAAGAAATAGCAGAGAATTTATACAGCTATCCATTATTAAATGCAGGAATTTTTGCGCTTCATAAAGACGCACCGCACTGGCAAGTTTGGAGTCAATGTGTCGAGCGGGGATTGCAGCAATCTCTGTCTTTAATGACAGACCAGTTTGCACTTAATTTAGCCGTTTATAACTGTGGATTATTCGACCAAACCGAGATGCTGCCCGCTTGGTGTAACTGGACTTGCCATTTTGGCTTTCCTGCTTGGGATAGAGAGAAATCCTGTTTTGTAGAACCCTACTTACCACACGCACCAATCGGCGTTTTGCACCTGACTGGCGTCGTAAAAGATAACCAGATAGAACTGAAAACAACCGACAAAGATTTAGTTGAAGTCAGCCTACACTATACCCAGAAATCCCAGGAGAGTGCTGGGGAAATAAGCGACCCAATTAATAGAGAAAACCAAATAAGTATCGTTGGGGATTATGTTTCGCCGGGATTGAAAATTATCCAACCGGATCGCTGCTTTCCTAATATGATTATCGGCGATACCAGCGGTTGTCCTTGGCCTTATCTGCGGCGGGAAATTCCCCATAACTGGTATGCGGATCGGCGCTATCCATTAGTGGGATTTGTCAGCCGGGATGAAGCGCATATCCTTTATAATACTGCGATCCTTTTTAAAGGCAAAAAAGCTTTAGAAATAGGCTGTTGGATGGGGTGGTCAGCTTGTCATTTAGCCTTGGCAGGTGTTGAACTAGACATCATCGATCCGATCTTAGAAAAACCCGAATTCTACGAAAGCGTTAAAAACTCACTGCAAGCAGCGGGCGTGCTTGATTCGGTTAAATTGATTCCTGGTTATAGTCCTGAAAAAGTAGAGGAAATCGCCACTCAATTTAAACGCAAATGGTCGTTAATTTTTATTGATGGAGATCACGAAGCACCAGGGCCTTTAAACGATGCGATTATCTGCGAAGAATTTGCTGAAGAAGATGCTTTAATTTTGTTTCACGACCTAGTTTCCCCCGATGTAGCAGCAGGGTTAGATTACCTGAAGCAAAAGGGATGGAATACAATGGTTTATCAAACCATGCAAATTATGGGAGTGGCGTGGCGAGGTAACGTCGAACCTGTTATCCATCAGCCAGATCCTAAAATTTCTTGGTCGTTACCACAACACTTACAAAAGTATTCAGTCAGCGGTATTTCAGACATGACAGCACAACAAAGAAATTGGAATACAGCGCTTGACGATGGGACATTGCGGTCAATTCAAAATGCCTCGCTTAACTATTCTTACCGAGGCATTCCGATGGTGAAAAATCCTTTTGACTTCGCACTGTATCCTTTATTGCTTTGGAATTTAAAACCCAGAACAATTATTGAAATTGGTTCTTACTGTGGGGGAAGTGCGGTATGGTTTGGGGATTTGTTGGATAATTTTGGCATTGATGGTCATATCTATTCGATTGATATCAGAAAAGTGACGGCAGTATCCCATCGCCGCGTGACTTTTTTAGAAGGAAGCGGTAGGGCTTTGGAGGATGTTTTAAAACCCGATTTTATCAATTCATTACCCCGACCTTTGTTGGTTATAGAAGATGCAGATCATTTCTATGAAACTACTATTCGGGTTTTAGAATTCTTTCATCCCTATTTGCGCGAAGGGGAATATATTGTAGTCGAAGATGGAATTATTGCGGATTTGGGAGAAAGCGATCTGTATAACGGCGGCCCATTGAAGGCTTTAGAAGAATTTTTATCAGACTTTGAAGGGGTTTATGAAATTGATAGCAATTTTTGTGACTTTTTTGGACATAATCTGACTTGGTGTACCAATGGATTTTTGAAAAAGGTGAAAGAATCCAAGGTTGGAGGTATAAAATTTAAGGAAATAAACTTGATTATGTTTCCGGATTGGGAACAACCAGAAGCAGAATTATTAGAACAGTTGTCAAAAGCGATCGCAAGTATTTCTAGAAATACTAAATGCCTCGTCTTGATAGACAATAGCAATATTGCAAATGAAGACGCCGAGCTAATTTTGTCAGCGGTAATGATGAATTTATACATGCAAGAAGAAGTGAACGAAGAAATAGAAATTTCATTGTTAGGAAAGCTCGCAGAAGATGAATGGAAAAAACTGTTGCCTTGTATCCAATATCGCCTGGGGTTAGAAAAGGAAAATAAACCAGCGATCGCTCGCTCTGGCTGCGAAAATCTACCCCTGTGGAAAATAGACAGTTAGCGTTATAGCCGATTGCAGCCGTATGAGGTACGGTTTTGTTTGTGTAGCGGCACCCT
>DNGJ01000180.1 GCA_003486305.1 Cyanobacteria bacterium UBA11371 | reverse complement strand
AGCTCAGAAGCCGGAGACAGGAGGCAGAGCCTCCCCGACTCGTACCCAGGCTCAGCCTGGGTACGAGAGCCTCGAGGCTCCGCCTCGCTTCCCTTGATTGCTGCTTCAGTTGCGCCTGGGCAAAATACCCTTGGATTTATGCTTCCTTACACCCCCCTGCATCATCTAATTTTAAAGCGGATGGAACGTCCAATTGTATTAACCAGCGGCAATCTTTCCGATGAACCGCAATGTATAAATAACGATGAAGCGCGGGAGAAGTTGGGTAAAATCGCCGATTATTTCTTACTCCACAATCGCGATATTGTTAACCGCATTGATGATTCTGTCGTGCGGGTAGTTGGGGACAAGTTGCAAACAATCCGCCGCGCTAGAGGATATGCGCCTTCTACGATTACCTTACCCGATGGATTTAAAGCTGCACCCCATATTTTGGCAATGGGTAGCGAGTTGAAGAATACTTTCTGTTTGTTGCGGGATGGGGAGGCGATTTTATCGCAACATTTGGGGGATTTGGAAAATGCTGCGGCGTTTAATGCTTATCAGGATACGCTGAATTTGTATTTGAATTTATTCGAGCATAAACCGGAGGCGATCGCAATCGACCAACACCCCGAATACCTCTCCACCAAACTAGGTCGAGAACTCGCCGCCGCGAACAATTTAAAACTCTACCAAATCCAACATCACCACGCCCATATCGCCGCTTGCATGGCAGAAAATCACCTTCCTCTCGATACACAACCCGTGTTAGGAATTGCTTTAGATGGATTGGGCTACGGCGAAGATGGCACGCTTTGGGGTGGAGAATTCCTCTTAGCAGATTATCGCAGTTACAAACGCTTGGGAACCTTTAAACCAGTGGCGATGATTGGCGGCGAACAAGCGATTTATCAACCTTGGCGCAATACTTACGCTCACTTGACAGCAGCTTTCAATTGGCAGGATTTAAACCAAAAGTATAGCGATTTAGACCTATTGACTTTTCTCGCACAAAAGCCTCTTAACCTGCTAAATCAGATGGTAGAAAAAAGGATTAACTCTCCCCTGGCTTCGTCTTGCGGGCGCTTATTTGATGCCGTAGCTGCGGCGATTGGTATCTGTCGAGAAGAGTGCAGCTATGAAGGGCAAGCGGCAATTGAAATGGAAGCATTAATTGATATCAATAGCTTAAATGATACTCCAGGTTATCCCTTTGAGATGGGGATTTTAAATAGTATCCCCTACCTGGAACCGCGTCCAATGTGGCAAGCTTTGTTGGACGATTTGCAGCAGCAGATTTCTCAATCTGTTATCGCTACAAAATTCCATCAAGGTTTGGCTAATGCGATCGCAGACATGGTTACCCGTTTATGCGATCGCTATTTCATTAATCAAGTTGTCCTATCCGGCGGCGTTTGGCAAAATAGCGCCCTGTTAGACTTAATTAGCAAGCGCTTGCAAGTAAAAGGAATCACCGTACTCACTCATAGCATCGTACCGCCCAATGATGGCGGTTTATCGCTGGGACAAGCTGCGATCGCAGCCGCCATTTTTAATTGATTATTAACCTCAATTAGAACTTGACAAATATTAAGGAAAAGAAAAATTCAGAGTTCGCAGAAGTATTGGTGATACTATAAAAGTATGACATAAAAAACCTGAATCGGAATTTGGCTCATCAATTGTAATAGATATTTTAACACGTGACAAGAATAAACAGCCAAAGGAAAATTAAAAATGTGTTTAGGAATTCCCGGTCAAATAGTAGAAATAAGCGACGCCAATCAAAAATTAGCCATCGTTAACGTAGGCGGAGTCAAGCGGCAAGTAAATATCGCCTGCATCGTTGACGAACAACATCCCCCCGCGTCTTGTATCGGCGACTGGGTGCTAGTTCACGTCGGTTTTGCCATGAACCGCATCGACGAACAAGAAGCCGCCGAAACCTTGCAATTATTACAAGAATTAGCAGCAGCCCAAGCCACCCTCAGCAATTAACAATTAGCAATTAGCAATTACCAATTACCTATGAAATACGTCGATGAATTCCGCGATCCAAAAAAAGCCGAAGCCTTACTTTGGGAAATCAAAAAATTAGGCCAACAATTAGAAAAGCCGCTCAAAATAATGGAGATATGCGGCGGTCATACTCATTCGATATTTAAGTATGGCATCGAAGACATGCTGCCGGATAATATAGAGTTTATTCATGGCCCTGGATGTCCGGTATGCGTAATGCCAAAAGGGAGATTAGATGATGCGATCGCACTCTCCCAAAACCCCAACGTTATCTTCACCACATTCGGCGACGCCATGCGGGTTCCAGGTTCAAAATATAGCCTGTTGCAAGCCAAAGCACAAGGCGCAGATATCCGCATGGTTTACTCGCCTTTAGATAGTCTCAAAATTGCTAAAGAAAACCCCGATAAAGAAGTTGTGTTCTTTGCGATTGGGTTTGAAACCACCGCCCCCAGCACCGCTTTTACAGTCCTACAAGCAGCAGCAGAAAATATTAAAAACTTCAGCTTATTTAGCAATCACGTCCTGGTAATTCCCGCCCTCCAAGCCTTGCTAGATAATCCCGATTTGCAACTCGATGGATTTATCGGCCCCGGTCACGTTAGCATGGTAATTGGCAGCGAACCCTATCAGTTTATCGCCCAAGAATATCATAAACCAATTGTAGTTTCTGGATTTGAACCGTTAGATATTTTGCAATCGGTTTGGATGCTATTGCAGCAACTCGTAGAAGGACGTTGCGAAGTCGAAAACCAATACAATCGACTCGTGCAAGAACGGGGAAATATTAATGCCCTCGAAGCAATGAATAAAGTATTTGAAGTGCGAGAAACCTTCGAGTGGCGCGGCTTGGGAGATATTCCCAATTCCGGGTTAAAAATGCGGGCAGAATATGCCCAATTCGACGCCGAAGTTAAATTTACAATTCCCGGTGTCAAAGTCGCCGATCATAAAGCTTGTAAGTGTGGAGAAATCCTCAAAGGAGTGTTAAAACCTTGGCAGTGTAAAGTCTTCGGTACAGCTTGCACCCCCGAAACTCCGATTGGAACTTGTATGGTTTCCTCTGAAGGAGCTTGTGCAGCCTATTATAAATACGGACGACTCTCTAAATTTGCCAAACAACCGATAGCGGAAAAAGAAAAAGTAACGGTTTAAAGGTGAGCAAATCACAGGGTGCTATCTATCAATCACAAGGACAATTTCAGCAGGTAAATTATGCCTTTCGTAACAGTCCAAATAGCCAAAGGTCATTCGATCGAAAAGAAAAGAGAACTAGCTAAAGCCATCACCGAAACGCTAGTTTCTACATTGGGAACAAAGCCAGAGTGGGTGACGATTCACATAGATGAATTCGAGCGAGAAAATTGGGCAGTGGGAGGTGAATTGCACTCAGATAAACATAGCGGTAGACATGGTGAAAAACTTGCCAGCTAGTTGGGTAAATTGTTGAGACAAGCCCCAAAGCCCGCCCGGAAATAAATTTCCGGGCTAATAGCAAAAGTCCATTAAAATGGACTAAAATTTTCCCAGTCCTCTTTCAGAGGACTTCAGCTATTAGCCAGGGATTTAAATCCCTGGCGGGCGTTGATAGTAATGCGAGAGCAACAATTATGAACCAACAACCAATTTTAGGTAATATAAGTCCGCTGATTCCTGCTGGTAGCGATGTTGAGGTAGCGATCGCATTCTACGAAAAGCTTGGCTTTAGCACCATCCATAAAGAAGGAAACCCAATCCGGATGGCAATTGTCAAGCGCGACACGGCAGAAATCTTTCTAGTCAAAAACGATTACAAACAACTCGCAGAATCAACCAGCCTTCGCATCTACGTCACCAACATCGAACAACTTTATCAAGAGTTTCAAAGCAAGGGAGAAGAGATAATTCATCCGAATGGCAAGTTAGAAGCAAAACCTTGGGGGGTGAAAGAATTTGTAGTTTTAGATCCGGTAGGTGTCTGCATTACCTTTTACGAACCAGTAAACTGAATGAAAATCGAAGAGATTTACAACTTTCTTAAATTATCAGATTCAGTGGCAACATCTGGGCAACCCACTGAATCTCAATTTGCTGCGATTAAAGAATCGGGTTACCAAGTCGTCGTAAATCTGGCACTTCCGGAATCTTCAAATGCCTTGCCTAATGAGCAAGAAATTGTGGAATCATTGGGGATGGAGTACGTTCATATTCCCGTAGTTTGGGAAAACCCTACCCTTGACGATCTTGCCCGCTTTTTTAATATTGTCGAAGCAAACGCCGATAAATCTATATTTGTCCACTGTGCGGCAAATATGAGAGTTTCGGCTTTTATGTATCTATATCGCCTGATTCGCGAACAGATAAGTAACGAACAAGCGACGCAAGATTTACATCAAATTTGGATACCCAATGAAAATTGGCAAAAATTTATCCAGCAGGCGATCGCATCTTACCAAAAACAAAGAGTTGCGCCATGTTAATAGAACCCGAAAAAATACCAGATAGAAAAACTTCAAATTATCCCGACCAATTTAAACCATTAGTTGCAGGCAGAATTAAAAAAAGATTGGGAGATGCAGCAGGGTTAAAAAACTTCGGCGTCAATCTCGTCAAACTCGAACCGGGAAGTTGTTCGGCGCTGCGTCATTGGCATAATAACCAAGATGAATTTATCTACATTTTATCAGGAGAAGTTACCTTAGTCACCAACGCCGGAGAGCAAATTTTAAAACCAGGAATGGCAGCAGGATTTCCCGCAGGAGAGGCAGATGGACATCACTTAATCAATCGATCGAATGGAATTGTAGAGTATTTGGAGGTAGGCGATCGCACGCCTAACGACTCAGTAACCTATCCCGACAATGACCTAATCGCCAAAGATGATTGTGGCAGTTGGGTATTCACCCACAAAGACGGCAGTCCCTATAATATCTCAAGTGGCTAGTTATCTCAAACAGGCTGCTAATGGCTAATGGCTAATGTCAGTAAAAATTCTATATTAGCAATTAGCAATTAGCAATTAGCAATGACCAATTAGCAACTTGCGTTAACAGTTAGTTCCCCGATTTTAATATGAACATTTATTCTAGCAAGCCAGCACAAAATCCCCTGTTTCAAAAAGTCGAAAAAACCAAAAAACGACGTAACAAAGTGCGCGATACCCATATTACCCTCGCCCACGGAAGCGGCGGTAAAGCCATGCGCGATTTAATCGACGATGTATTTGTCAACAGTTTAGATAATCCCATCCTTTCCCAACTCGAAGATTGGGCGAGTTTTGACCTAACATCCTTAATCGCGCAAGGAGACAGACTCGCATTCACCACCGACTCTTATGTCGTCGATCCGCTATTTTTTCCAGGCAGCGACATCGGCGAATTAGCAATTAACGGCACAGTCAACGATTTAGCAGTAAGCGGTGCCAAACCACTCTACCTTTCCTGTAGCTTCATATTAGAAGAAGGACTACCAATCGAAACCCTGCGGCGCGTAGTAGAAAGCATGAAAAAAGCTGCGATCGCTGCCCAAGTCCAAATCGTTACAGGCGACACAAAAGTCGTAAATCGAGGTTCTGCCGATAAATTATTTATCAACACCACAGGCATAGGAATAATTAGATCCGGCATTAATTGTTCCGCCCATAACATTCAACCAGGAGACGTAATAATTCTCAACGGCGAACTAGGAAATCACGGCGCGGCGATATTAATTGCCCGTGGAGAATTAGCCCTCGAAACCGAAATAGAAAGCGACTGTCAACCCTTAAACGGATTAGTAGAAACCATCCTCAAAGTTTGTCCCGAAATTCGCGCCATGCGAGATGCAACGCGAGGCGGATTAGCCACCGTTTTAAACGAATTTGCCCAAAGTTCTAACATAGGAATTCGTCTCAACGAACAAGCTATCCCCATACGCGAAGAAGTCAAAGGAATTTGCGAAATCTTAGGATTAGATCCCTTATATCTAGCCAACGAAGGCAAATTAGTCCTAGTAGTAAAACCAGAACATGCCCAAACAGTATTATCAGCAATGAAAACCCATCCCGCCGGAAAAAATGCCAGCATAATCGGCGAAGCAATCCCCTCACCTTCAGGCGCTGTCCTCTTAAAAACAACCTTCGGCGCAGAACGAATAATAGACATGCTAGTAGGCGATCAACTCCCAAGAATTTGCTAAACTCTTCTCTCCTCTTCTTTTCTCTTCCTCTGCGCCCTCTGTGCCTCTGTGGTTCGTTTAATTATCTTAAAATGCCAAGCGAAATAAAGTAACAAACAATACTTTATTTCCCCCTCCATTTTGGGACAATAATCCTAGAAACCAGGAATTAACATGATGCAACAAATAAGCGAAACAACCAACCAGTGGCTGATAGAAAAAGGCTACAATCCAGCCAACATAAACCAGCGAGGGGAAAACGGCGATACCGGATTGATGAAAGCTACAATAGAGGGAGCGATCGCAATAGTCCAAGACCTAATTAACGCAGGCGCAGACATCAACATCAAAAACAACGATGGCAACAATGCCTTATGGTTTGCTTGCTACAAAAACCACAGCGACTTAATCAAACTTTTAATCGCATCAAACATCAATATCGACAATCAAAACGATAACGGCGCCACAGTTTTAATGTACGCCGCCTCAGCCGGAAAAACCGAAGTCGTCAAATTGCTTTTGCAATACCAACCAAACCTAAAATTGAAAAACTTAGACGACTTTAGCGCCCTCGATTTCGCCAGTACCAAAGAAGTATTCAAGGTGCTAAAAAATGCTGCAAGCTAAGATAGCCGGGAAAGCCTACCACGACGATACCAAGCACTCGTATTTATCAGTGCTGATAGATCCGAATTACGTAGA
>DNGJ01000018.1 GCA_003486305.1 Cyanobacteria bacterium UBA11371 | reverse complement strand
GTTCCAACAGGGTTAACGGTCAGGAACAATATCACCGTAACACACAATTCTGGACGTGAAATTAACGCTAATGTTTCTATCAATGGTAACAAAGTAATCATTGATTTTACTCAACCAGTTTCTCCTGAATCGCAACTCGAAATTGACCTAAACGATGTAATAAGAACAGGAGTTTCCAACGCTTGGCTATACCGGGTTTCCACTAAGTTTGTTGGCAATAATATACATATCCCTATCGGGATAGCCCAGCTTCGCGTCTACTAATGTAAAAATTTTTTACACAGTTATTCTTGTCGTTGTTCTTAGCTTAATTTTAAAGTTATTTGATCGACTGACAAGTTTAACTCTAAAACTGTACAAAAACAAAATTCATCTAGATCTGCTTGCAGAAGGTAACTAATGACTGACGAATTTAACCCCCATGATTCGGAAAAGATTCCTTTAGATCCAGCCGCAGCCGCTTTAATTTCTGCGGCTTTGGGATGTTTTACAATGATGGTCGCTCACCAAGCTGCTATTCAATCGAAAGTATTCTCAGAAGTCTCTACTATTTTGGGAAATTGGATACCCGACTTTATTAAGCTCGGTGCCTATGCTGGTGAAAAAGCTATAGGTCTGCTAGTTTGGCTCATCAGTTGGTTTATTCTACATCAGTTTTGGAAACAGCGGGATTTGCCTATTATGCCCGTTCTCTTGGCATTCGCAGGCTTAATTTTGGCAACAATAGCACTTTTTTGGTATCCAATTTTACATCCCATAGGATACAGTTTCTAGCTTCCTATGAATTTTTGAGGTGACACCTCCATGCACAACAAGAATTTCAATCTGATTGACGATTCTCAATAAATATATCCCTCAATTCTTAATGGAAGACTAGAAAAATTTCACTCAGGTTTCATTTGAAGCTGCCAAACTAATAAATAACGATTTCATTCAGTTTGTCTATCAGGGAGTACCGTGATGAAAAAATTAATCTTTTCTGCTACAATCGCGCTGTTGTTCGCGTCTTCTACTTCATCTGTACGAGCAGAACAAAATGCTAAATTCACCCATGTATTCGACGGTATTGCCTATCCTCAAAACGCTACATTTCAACAAGCAGAGCATCAATTTGAGGTGCATGTCCAGGGAAAAGCTCTTTCTGAACTTTCAATTGATTTGCCAGAGGAAGTAAGCATCAATCAAGGCATTGAAGTAACGGATCGAGCAGGTAAAAAAATTGCGGCAACAGTTTCTAATAACGATAAAAAGGCTACCATAGTTTTCTCCCAACCAATAGCGCCTGAGACAACGATAACAGTTTCTATGCGAGGCGTTAACACTCCTGGCTACGACCAAGTTTGGCAGTACCGAGTTTTCGGTAAAAAAGTGGGCATGAGCGAACAAATTGCTCTTGGTGTAGCTGAGATTTGGACTTACAGATAAACAATTCCAAACTGTCAACTGAATAAATAGGTGGATGCCAGTTAAACAACCATTTTGACATTAAGATTATCGGGCGAATTCTGGGTTAACAATGCACCGGTGTCTTCAAGATGGCATCCTACGTTTAATTATGTCCACCTATTAAAATACATCTACCATTCAGTTAATTTTCCCATCAAAACAGCCATGAAAAAGTTAATTTACGCCGCAGCAATTACCCTGTTTATTGTATCCTTAGTTCCTACTGCTGAGGCGCGAAACCTCAAGGACTTTAACGTAACCCATCTGGGCGACGGTGCTGCGATTCCTAATAACGCTCATTTCCAGGGAGCTACCCACAAGTTAGAAGTTTATGTCCAGGGGAAAGCCCTTACAGAACTTTCAATTGATTTGCCGCAAGGGATTAGCATCCGCAACGGGATTGAGGTAAAGAATCAGTCGGGTCAGAAACTCAAAGCTGATGTTTCTATCAATAATAGAAAAGCTACAGTCGTTTTCTCCCAGCCAGTGCCTCCTCAAACAAAGCTAGCAATTAATCTGCAAGAAGTTACTACTCCAGGCTATGACCACATTTGGTTGTACCAAATATATGGCAAAATGGTTGGTATCAATGCAGAAATACCGCTCGGTACAGTAAGGATTCAAACATCTGGTAGATAGACAGGGTGAATTTTGATGAAAGTTCTGCTAGTTGAAGATGAGCCAGTCCTGGGTGCGGCGATTAAGCAAACCTTGAAACAGGAAAAATATATTGTTGATTGGGTTTTAAATGGCGCTCAGGCTTGGGACTGTCTGGAACACCAGAAAACACAATATACGCTGGCAATCTTCGACTGGTTAGTACCAGGAATATCGGGTTTAGAATTGCTGCGTCGGCTGCGGACTCGCAAAAACCCGTTGCCTGTACTGATGCTGACAGCAAAAGACCGCCTGGAAGATAAAGTAATGGGACTGGATGCTGGGGCGGATGATTACCTGGTAAAGCCGTTTGGCACGGAGGAATTGTTAGCGCGACTGCGAGCATTGCAGAGGCGATCGCCCCAGATCCAACCCGAGCAACTGCAAGTCGGTCGCTTCATTTTAGATTACAGCACTTGTACGGTTTGTCTTCAGCAAGCCAATGGCGCTCCACAAGTGATTTCTTTAACAAGAAAAGAATTTCAAGTCCTGGAATACTTTATGAAACACCCCAATCAATATGTTACCCGCGACCAACTTTTGAACTATCTTTATGAAATGAGTGCCGAACGCATTAGCAATGTGGTAGCGGCTCAAATTCGATTGGTGCGACGCAAACTTTCAGAATATGGCTGTGATAATTTAATTGAAACTGTTCCTGGCATGGGCTATCGGTTCAATCTCAATGATGCAAACTAGACCATTTCGTCAAACGCGATCGCGGCTGGCTTTCTGGTATGCAACCATCATGGGTTTCATTCTCAGCTTATGCGGTTTTGCGGTTTATGAAATAATCATCTACGCCCATTTAATCTCAATTGACCGAGAGTTAGAGACTGTAACGGGAACGGTGCATGACAGCCTTGAACCGAATTTGAAACAGCCCCGTCGCTTAGAGCCAATTTTCCAGCAGATTTTACCCGATATTTGCGAGGTAAAATCTAGCTGTTCTACACAACAAATATACGCACAAAAAAACCATAACTCGACTCAACGCCACATCTTTAGTGCGATTTACCAAGGTTACTACTACATCCGATTTGTAGATGATGCGGGACAGTTGATTGCTATAGCAGGGATTCACTCAGATGGGATACCCTTGACTGTAGGAACAAAAGTTTGGCAAACTCTCGAAGATCGACAAGGCAATCGTTACCATCAAATGTCTATACCGCTGCATACCCAAGATAATCGGCTTTGGGGGTATATGCAGATTGGGCGAAGTCTTAAAGACCTTGATAATCGTCTGGCTGCCCTCACATTCGTTTTAGCAGTGGGATTGCCAATTACAGTTCTTTTGGTTGGGGGTTCTAGTTGGTGGCTAGCAGGATTGGCGATGCAACCGATTAACCATTCCTATCAACAAATGGAACAATTTACAGCCAATGCTGCCCACGAATTGCGTACTCCTGTGGCAGCAATTCGTGCGGCGGTGGAATCTGTACTGAGGATGCCTCATTTATCGGAATCAGAAGCGCGAGATGCTCTAAAAAACGTGGTGAGTCAGAATCATCGACTTGCAGAAATGATTGAGGATATGTTACTTTTGTCGCGATTGGAGGAGCAAAAAATTATGATCCAGGGCGTATCTTGCTGTCTCAATGATTTAGCGAGCGACCTGGTAGAAGAGTTTATAGATTTAGCGTTTGCTGCTAAAGTGACGCTGACTTGTGAGGTGCGAGTACGTCAGTTGCTGTATGTCGTAGGGAACGAAGATCAACTTTATCGCTTGGTTTCTAACTTAATTGTGAATGCGATTAAATACACCCCAGCCGGGGGTAAAATAACTGTTGTTTTAGACCGCAGCAACGGTGATGGTGCGATTGAAGTTCGAGATACAGGGATTGGGATTGCACCGGAGGATATGAAACGGATTTTTGAGCGTTTCTATCGAGTTAGTAGCGATCGCTCTCGCGACACTGGCGGATCGGGATTGGGGTTAGCGATCGCCCAAGCAATTGTTCAGGCACATGGGGGTAGCTTACAGGTGCAAAGCGAATTGGGCAAAGGTAGCACTTTTACCATTCGATTGCCTTTGGGTGTTCCCCCATCCTCAACCATGATTTATGTCTGTTGACTGCAAATTAGAC
>DNGJ01000441.1:3256-4134 GCA_003486305.1 Cyanobacteria bacterium UBA11371 | reverse complement strand
CAGGTCAGCAGGCAACTGTTGTAAAATAATTTGCTTTGCAGTCATTTTCTTTCCCGTGAAGCCGATGATGGACGACGGAGTAAACGCGAAACCAATGCTAACCCCTTGGACTCGATCTGGCGCCCCCAACTGCGTAAAGCCGGGGAAACATCCCGCTCTACCGATGGGGAGAATCTCGCCTCCAGCAGTTCCTTCAGTTTACTGCTGGTCAAGGGCCTATTTAGGATTCCCTTTTCCGCTAATGAAATCGATCCTGTTTCTTCAGATACAACTACACACAAGCAATTTTCGACTCGCTCAGTAATTCCCATAGCAGCGCGATGGCGCGTTCCCAACTGTCGCGACGCCGTGCGTTCCGAAAGCGGCAAAATCACCCCAGCAGCCACAATACGCGACCCCCGAATCAACACAGCCCCATCATGCAATAGAGTAGTTGGCTGGAAAATAGTCTGCAATAGTTCCTTAGAAACTTCTGCATTCAGTTTTACCCCAGGTACGGAAAAATCTCGCTCATCAATAGGGCTGCTGGTTTCTAGAATTAGTAAAGCACCGATGCGCTTTTGAGATAGATCTTTGACTGCAACCACAATTTCATCGATCACGCTGTCGGGCTTCGGGACGGCTAAACCAGACTGTTGAAACAGCTGGCGAATTTCGCCCCGACCTAATTGTTCCAGAAAGCGGCGAAACTCTGACTGGAAGATTACAGCCATAGCTACGGCAGATCCGACAACCAACTTTTCCAGCACAAAACTCAACAGTTTAAGTTCTAAACTATTGCTTACAACTGTCGCCAGCATCAGGACAATAAATCCTCGCACTACCCAAAGCGTGCGACGCTCGCTAATAATCACTAACACCATATAAGTGAGCGCCAG
>DNGJ01000441.1:0-3073 GCA_003486305.1 Cyanobacteria bacterium UBA11371 | reverse complement strand
AACACCATATAAGTGAGCGCCAGCACCAAACCGACATCGAGCAACGACTTAGTCCAGCTGCCAAAATCAAGCAAGGACTTAGTCCAGTCGTGGTTGGTCAGCCATTGCCTTAACGCATCTGCCATCGCATCTGGAATAAACTACCCTACCCAAACTCTAGCTTGGGGCGAGTCTCTCATATCATCTCTGGTTAATTGGATATTTTTGTTTCGGCTAGGGGCTAGGGATGAGGGAAGGGTGTCTCATCTTGGGTTTCACCAATTAAGAAGGTTGATTACGCCGATTCGGTTGCTATATTTCTGCAATTTCTGTTGTTGGCGATCGCGAAGCCGAGTTTCACCAACTACAATACCTGCTTGGTAAGGGCGCGTTGGTGAACTCGCCCTTACTACTGCTCGCTCCTCAATCTACAGGTGCTGCGTCTGGTCGCAGGCGTTCGGGTAAGCGATCGCTGCCAATAATATCCTTATAACTTTCCCTCTGCAAAATAATATTTGCTTCCCCATCTTTCACCAATACCGCCGCCGGACGCCCGACGCGATTGTAATTGGAAGCCATGCTGTAATTGTAGGCTCCCGTTGCCATCACCACGAGAATGTCTCCGGTTTCGGTTTTCGGCAATAAGGCATCTTTAATTAAAACATCGCCCGATTCGCAATGTTTCCCAGCAATTGTTACCGTTTCCGTCAGGGGATCGGACATCCGGTTTGCTACTACACATCGGTATACCGATTGATACGTAATCGGACGGGGATTGTCAGACATGCCGCCATCCACTGCTAGATAAGTCCGGATTCCCGGAACTTCTTTGCGACTGCCCAAAGTATAAGCCGTAACGCAGGCAGGGCCAATTAAAGACCGGCCTGGTTCGCACATTAGTTTAGGTAAGGGTACTTGCTGGCTGGCGCAAGCTGCCTTGATTGCTTCGCTGACCGTTTTCACCCACTCGTCGATGCTGGGGGGATCGTCGGATTCTGTATAGCAAATACCTAACCCTCCGCCAACATTTATACATTCCACCGGCAAACCCATTGCAGCGGCTTTCTTAAACCACTGAACCATTACCTCTGGTAGATCCCGATGCGCTTGCAATTCAAAAATCTGAGAACCGATGTGGGCGTGCAATCCGATGCAAGAAAGCGTTGGTTGCTCCGTGAGAAATGCTAGCACCTCATCCATTTGATCCGGATCGAAGCCGAATTTGTTATCTAAGTGTCCCGTGCGAATATATTCGTGCGTGTGACAATCTATACCAGGTGTTACCCGCAACATGATGCGAGTTTTGGATGGTGAGTCAGACAGTTGGCTAAGTTCGACGAGGGTTTTAAGTTCGAGCCAATTATCGACCATAATCGTGCAGTTGGTTGCGATCGCTAACTCGAGTTCGTCGCGGGATTTGTTGTTACCGTGGAAATAGAGTTTTTCACCAGGAACCCCGGCAACGCTAGCAGTGTAGAGTTCGCCACCCGATACCACATCGATGGCTAAACCTTCAGAGGCTACGATCGCGCAAACTGCCATACAATTCCAAGCTTTGGAGGCATAAACGACCTCAAACTCGCCCCCGTAGTAGCGTTTAAAGCCACCTCGGTACTGACGGCAAGCAGTTCGCAGCGTTTCTTCATCCAAAATATAAAGTGGGGAACCGAATTGCTCAACCAAAGTTGTCACGTCACAGCCGCCAATTTCTAAGCAATCTCGGCTATTGACCTTGGCTGTGAGAGGGAAAAGTTCAAGGTTCGGAGAAACAGTTTCTTGCTTCCCAGCGTTACTCCGCAAATACTGACTGCCAGAATTGCGAACCTCTGGAGCTTGAATCGATACCATGATGCGGTGATAGTCCTTGCTTGAGTCAGGGGCGCGATCTTATTACCTTTCCAGTTTACATTTTATGGGTCTGACTCCCTTAGAACTCAAACCGATAACAATCGAACAGCTACCGGCTGTTGTAGAACTAGATAAGCTTTGTTTTAACGGACTTTGGACTCAAGAAGCATACCAAAGAGAGCTAGAAAGTCCCAACAGCGATTTATTGGGATTGTCGATCCCAGAAGCAGACAAGAAATTTCCTATTTTGGGAGTAGGTTGTCAGTGGGCAATTGTCGATGAAGCTCACATTACGATGGTGGCAGTGCATCCCAACTACCGAGGACAAGGTTTTGGTCGAGCATTGCTCTTTGGTCTGCTAAAATCGGCAAGGGCGCGCGGGATGGAGCGAGCCACCCTCGAAGTCCGAGAATCCAATCAAGCAGCACTGTCGCTTTACCAGAAGTTTGGCTTCCAGACCGCTGGGCGACGGCGAAGATACTACCAAGACAATAATGAAGATGCTTTAATTTTATGGCGCAGCGGGCTTTTACATCCTCAGTTTGAGGAAACCTTGTCTTCCTGGTACGGGGAAATAAGTTCGCGCCTGAGTTCTTTTGGATGGAATTTATCTTGACCCAACCGCTTGACGGTGAGGTCACTCTGTACCGACAATCTCCACTTGGTGGAAAAATACCAGCGATCGCATTCCTAACCACGGCAAGAAAATCAATCCTCGCCTCTAGGAGTGTAGATCTTTTGCGCCCACTTACCCGCTCTCAGTAAAAACCGATCTATTCCCTATGGGGGAATCAGTACAACCGTCTATCGCTTGTGGACGATAGGTGGCGAAATTCCCTATGCTAAAATCAAGCTTACCGGCACTGAGCAGGTGATGGAACGCCATGTTTGAAAGGTTTACAGAAAAAGCCATTAAAGTGATCATGTTGGCCCAGGAAGAAGCTCGTCGCCTGGGACACAACTTCGTAGGCACAGAACAGATCTTATTGGGTCTGATTGGAGAAGGGACCGGCGTCGCCGCCAAAGTGCTGAAATCTATGGGCGTAAACCTTAAAGACGCCCGGATTGAAGTAGAAAAAATAATCGGTCGGGGTTCGGGGTTCGTAGCGGTTGAAATTCCTTTTACCCCACGGGCCAAAAGAGTTCTGGAGCTGTCCTTGGAAGAAGCTCGCCAACTAGGTCATAACTACATTGGCACAGAACACCTGCTTTTGGGCCTGATCAGGGAAGGGGAAGGCGTCGCAGC
>DNGJ01000442.1:8890-15533 GCA_003486305.1 Cyanobacteria bacterium UBA11371 | reverse complement strand
AGTGCTGCCGTTTGAAGTCCACTGAGGGTAACAATAAAAATAGCCGACGCTATTACAATAGACTACCGCGACGCTAGAGGCGCAACCAACAAGCGATTGAGAAAGCCAAATTCCCGGTCAAACATCACCGGCAACCCAGCATTCAGCGCCCCGCTAAAAGCGGTAAAAACAATTATCCCAGCTATCAAAAATTGTCCGTAATCGACACTATTACCGAACATCCCTTTAGGAGCATTCTGAAACAGCGCCCCGAACAAGACTAACCAAATCAGAGGTTGAATCACCCCAGCAATTAAAGTTGAAGGTCGTCGCTGTAGTTGAATAAACAAGCGACGAGTTAAAGCCAAAGTTTCTTGCACCAACTCCCCAAAAAAACTAGATGCAGCCAAATTAGATTGAGTCGCCGACTCTGGCTGCCAATTAATCTCAGATGGAGAAGAATTCGTAGTAGTCATCTTTCTTATCCTTCGCGTCCTTCGCGTCGATAGCGGTTCAAAATAGATCTCTCCAAAAACTCTTGTGGGGTGGGCGTCTCGCCCGCCTTAGACTTGATTAGCCCGCTTTTCTGGAGAGGTCTAAGAGATCTAGGGCAGGCAAGATGCCTACCCCACAATTGAGCAGGCTATCTCATATTTTGTTTCTTTTCAGCCTTTGGATCGCGAGTACCCACGGCGGCAAGTTCAGCATCCATTAGAGTTCTACCCGTTGCTGCCAGGTAGACATCATCTAAACTAGGGCGAGATTGAGCAATGCCGAAAGTAGGTAATCCAGCATCGCGGAGAGATTGCTGGATAGTTAAAAGCGCGTCGCTTTGAGGTTTTACGACTAAGTTTAGCGAGTTACCTTGGGCGGTGTTGAGGATAACTTCTTGCACGAAAGGTAACGCTTGCAGCATTTCTTTGGCTTTTGCGGCTTCTTCCTCTGGGGTGAATTCGCGGATGCGGAGAGTGATGCGATCGCCTCCCACCCGATCCTTTAACTCAGAAGGCGTCCCAGAAGCAATAACCACGCCTTTGTCAATAATTGCCACCCGATTCGCCAAAGCGTCGATTTCCTCTAAATAATGGCTCGTCATCAAAACGGTAATACCAGAATCCCGCAATTGACGCAAGACATTCCACATCACCACGCGGCTTTCGATATCTAACCCTACCGTCGGTTCGTCCAAAACCAGCACATCGGGTTTGTGCAACAATCCTGCGGCTAAATCTATCCTGCGGCGGATGCCACCGGAATAAGTACCCGTTTTTTTATCCGCCCATTCTTCTAATCCCAGCAATTTCAGCATCGCGTTAATCCGGTCTTTCGCCACAGCGCCTTTAAGGTGGTAGAGTGCGGCTTGCAGTTGCAAAAGTTCTCGCCCGGTGAGTATTTTATCGATGGCGACTTCTTGGGCGACGTAACCGAGACGCTGACGCACTGCTTTCGGATTGGCGGTGACGGAGATACCGGAGACTTCGAGTTTGCCAGCATCTGGGGCGGCGAGGGTGCAGAGACAGCGGATAGTGGTAGTTTTACCAGCGCCGTTGGGGCCAAGCAAGCCGAAAATTTCCCCCGCTTCTACTTGGAAGGATACGTCTTTGACGGCTTCGACGTTGCCGTAGCGTTTTTGGAGTTTTTCGATTAATACGGCAGCAGCCATGATTTTGTTATGGTTGAGGTTGCGATACAAATCTATACAATCTTTTTCTCTATTGTAAGACGAGGCAGACAACCCAACCTAATCCCCAGGTTGAAACCCGATCGCCCATCGCCCAGATGCCCCCAGGTTGAAACCCGATTGCCCAGATGCCCCCAGGTTGAAACCTGGGGCTATACAAACGAAGTCCGCCTGCGCGGACTGAATATAAGGTGCGTGCTTGCCACTTCCTCTGCGCCCATAAAGGGCGTCAGGATAAGACTGCTCGATGGTTCGCTAGAATTGATTGAAGTTTATTTTGTCTGACATAGAAACAATGCTAAATATTGAATATCTTACGAATAAAGATGGAGATGCGATCGCAGTAGTTATTCCGATTGACCTGTGGCGACAACTGCTACCTATACCTACTGAAGATGCATCCTTGGAAGAACTTCAAGAAGCGGTCGAAGACTATTGCCTGAACAAAGCAATGGATGAAGCTGTTAATAGTCCCTTGTTAACTCGCTCGGAAGCCTTAGCTTATCTTGAGGAATAATTATCTTGGAAGTTCAATACCGTCAGACTTTTTTAAAAGACCTGAAGCAACTCAAGAGTTCCACATCATACCAACGCATCTACGAACTTGCGTTTATAACTTTAGAAGCAATCAACAGCTTGGAGGAGATTCCTGATATTAAAGCCATGAAAGCTTACGCTGGTCGGTATCGCATCCGCATCGGCGATTACCGTATTGGAATAGAGGTTAACGGAGATGTTATAGAAGTGATGCGCGTTTTACACCGTCGGGAATTTTATCGTTATTTTACCTAAGTATTGGCAATCAAGATTTGTAAAAGAGAAATGCGATCGCGTAGCGGCTCGGCTGAGCGCTCGCCGAAGTCGTGCCGTAGGCATATCGCTATCCATGCAATTATCTCCTCGCTTGGTATATGCTGCCTTGTGCGATCGCGATAGCGATGCGTAGCATTATCGCTCTTTCCCAAAGCCTTACCAAACGCCGATGAATGTTGGGTTTCGTCCCTCCCTCAACCCAACCTACGGGAGAAAGGCGATAATGCGACCCATCGCTATCGCGATCGCGCTATGGTATGATTAATAAATAAAAATTAATTTATAACATGAGTGAGAGGAAGTGATTCCAGAATTTGATGAAAATGGCAATTTACCACCAGGAGTTCATTTTTGCGAATGGGAGGAGTTTAAGGAGAGATTTAATACTAATCTTAGAAGACAGAGGATGATAAATGGGTTATAACTGGCAATATCTCAGTTAAAAGCAGCAGGTTGTAGGACTATTTATATTAATGGTAGTTTTGTTACAATTGAACCAAACCCTAACGATTTTGATGCTTGTTACGATCGCGAAACTGTAGACATGGATAATTTGAGAGTTAATGCTCCTCGATTGTTCAATCATTATGACCGGAATGCCCAAAAAGCAAAATATGAACTGAAGGAAAGTGCAAAAAAATTGCATGAACAAAGAATGAAAAAGGCAAGTAAAGCATCTTAAAAAGATGTTTTTCAAAACAAAGTGATGAATAGGTGGGGGTTGTTGGCTGTGAATTAGATAGGGGGGCGATCGCTCAAAGCTTAATTTTTATATCCTGTATTGCAGTATGGATGCGTTATCTGTCCATTATCTAAAGTTCCCAATCCACCATCTTCTTTCCGCTGTATATGATCGATAGAAATTGAGTTTCTATGAATTAATCCGTTGCATATTTTACAGCGTGGTACACTCAGCAAAGCCTCTTTTATATAAATCTCACTCTTTTTATTTGTTTTGAATTCTTTTGTAGATGAAATAATTGACTGCTCTTTATTACGAACAGTTAAATAATTAAAATCATGGCTAGATATAATTTCGTTTATAGTGTCATCAATAGTTTTTCCTGCTTTTAAATGAATCAAAAATTGCTCGAAAAACTTCGATATGTGTTTGTAACTTTTCTGAACATCCCTATGTTTTTCATAAATCTGCTTAATTAAATAATCGTAATTTTGAAGAAAATATTCAAATTTTTCTCTAACCTCTATGAAATCATTAAACTTTTTTCTTTCATCTAGTTTCATGACAAAATCAACAACAGCAAAGAAAGAGACTGTTCTGTGTCGTCCATCTTGTGAATAGAAATATACAATCGGATGTAAGCCTAAAGACGATGGTTGATTGCTATTTAATTTATAGGCAATTTTTCTAACATTTTTTAAAAATTTTATTGTTGTTTCACCTGTAAGATCGTCATCAACTCCCCTATTGTTAAAATCTATTTTGTTAACAATATTTACAAAATCTAATATTAATGGTAAAGTTTGAGCAGAATACAATTTTCCCCCCACTGGTAGGTCTAGAGTTTTGATTGGAGTCTGCAACTTTGGTTCAAAAAGTATATCATTAATTTCTTTAGCTATTTCTTGAATTTGAGCTTGTATTTCCTTTGAAAACAATGACCAATATTTATGTCCTTTGCCGCTTCTTATTATTGCGCGTGCTGCAATGCTATTAGGTTTTTTCCTTGATTCAAGAAGTTTTAGCTCAGTTTTGTCAATTGGGGCAGCTTGTTGATTTATTTTGAAAAATGAATTTTCTGCTTTACTTGCATCACCTTCAACCCATTGAAGCTGAATGGCTAATGCTGCTAAACTTTTTGCATATTTTACAATTTCTGGTTTAACTTTATCAGGGTGTGTGAGAGCTAATCTAAAATCCTCATATGAGCCAACTTTTCTGTTTATCAGTTTTCGTGTTTCTTCAGCAATCTCTAGTTGTTCATCAGGAATTACACCGTCATAAAAATGTTTTGATATTTGTCCATCACCGTAATCATCGTTGACCCAAGCAAACAATGCACTCAATCGATGACTTCCATCAATCACGAATAAGTATCCACTTGTATTTCGCCACAAAATGATTGCAGGTATCAAATCACCTTCGATAAAACTTTTGATTAATTCGCAAATTCTTTGGCTATCCCATTCATTAGTTTCTCTTTGGAAATCTGGTTTTCTGATATTTGAGTAAAAAAAATGAATCTTTTTTAAGATCTTCAATAGAAATTGTTTCTTTTTTCTTACCTGGATTTAGATTTTCTTCTACTTCAAAATCTTCTCGCTGAATCAGAGCATCTAGATTAACTTTAGTCATGATGTTTTTCTATACACTTAAATCAATTAGGTATCGGCTAAGCAGTGGTTGAACACAAGGCTGAGGACTTTTGCTCAAGGGGCGCGCCTATGCCAGGGACAGAAAAGGATATGGAGATTGCCCCTATGACTCAGACTCTCTATCTCCAGGGCAGTGGTTTGTACGTTCAAACCCCTAAGCTATAGAAAATCTCCTTTACCCTCAAGCACACCCAGGTACAAGCAAGGATTTCGGGGAACATATCGCAGGTGGAAGTTACCCAGAGCTTTAAAAATCTCTTCACAACCACCGTGAAAGCATTATACACCTTCCCATTGCCCGATGAAGTAGCCATCTATGATACTGATTCGCGCCTAAGCGATCGCAACCTCTATCTAAACTCATAACCCCTCCCACTGATCTATACTGATGTTGGCTTGACGTAAGATCCTAGCCAATAAACCTTTGCTAATATCTCCCTGATGTGGATTGGGGATTGTTAACTTCAATTCTGCTTTTACCATGTACTGATGCTTACCGCCAGGGTAAGGGCCTTCAAAACCCGCCTCTTTTAAGTAACGAACTAAATCCCACCGATTAATTGCTCCGAATTGTGGCATCAGGCAACCTCTTTTGTGAAATTCAGATCGATTCCGTCAAGAATGGGTAGAGTATGACCTAAGCGCAGCCCTAAAATAATCCATCCTTCTAGAGCATCTTGCAAGTCCTCGCGGCAAGTTTCCAGTGTTGCAGCATTTGCCCAAACACCTTGACACTCAGGAATTTCGCCATAAAAAGTACCATCTTCAAGCAACTCGTAGGTTGCTTTCTGCATTGCTGTATGGATGTAATTGGTCAGCATTTTAGTCGTTTTTCCAACTGCATTTATTATATAGGTTAACGTAAGTTGCTAGTTATCTCAAACAGGCTGCTAATGGCTAATGGCTAACTGCAAGCTGTCAGGAAAAATGCTCAAATTAGCAATTAGCAATTAGCAATTAGCAATTAGCAACACCCTAGTTTATAACTAGCAACTCGCGCTAAAATCAACAAGTTTCTTCTATTGGGAAAACATCTCCCCTCAAATACGAATCAAAATGTTTCTTAAAATACAGCGTACTCGTCATGTTTGGTTCATCGCTTTCTGAAGGAGCGAATTCATAAATCGGTAGTTTTTCCCTCACAAGATTGACCAACTTTGGATGCAACTGCTCGAATAATTCTACCCTCGATATAGTTGTTTCAAACCTCAATCGTGCTGGATGACCATATCCTAACTTCATCCAAGGCATCCAGGGACAATCTCTCGCCCATTTAGCGGGTGGAATATCTGCAACACCGGGTCGGCTAATATGGGAAGTAAAATACTCAACTCCCTGGAATTTTTCGCCAGGGCAATAGTCCAAGTATTGAGGATTTCCGGCTAAAGGATGCGGATATTCCAAGGGAATTTCTAGCACAGAGGTGAGATATGCTTGACCCGCAGGAATAATAAATTTCTTTTCTTTAACAGCACCTTGTACAATTCGGTTAGCAATATGAACGACAGGTACGGTTTGACTTGCTTGAGGCGGCTGCCAATAATGCAGAATTTCTTGCGTCCTCGTGTCGCAAAATAAACCGATTTCTCGATTGATCCGATACCCCACTTCGCCGGATTCGGGATCGGATTTGAGCAATACTTTGGTTGCGTTCATGCCAATAATCGAGAATAATTTCTCCTTGGGCTTGTCTGGTGATTCTTGCCACCAAACTTCGCCCGACCAATTGTAATAAAGCTGTGACCCATGATTTTTTCTGTAAAAATCTAGGTTACTCAATTCATAATCTTCTGATATCATGTCAGGTTTCATCGGTAGCGTAAGCCGGGGCGG
>DNGJ01000442.1:0-8671 GCA_003486305.1 Cyanobacteria bacterium UBA11371 | reverse complement strand
GTTTATTTATCCTTGGCGCTGCGATCAAAGATATCTCGTAAAACCCGCCCCTACATTATCAAAAATTATATACAATTCCTCACCGTTCCCATTCAACCATCACAGATTTGATTTCGCGATCGCTATATGCAGCAAGTGTGGCTGAGGTGTGGTTACCAGACCAACGAATGCCAATGAGATGATACTGATATTGCTCTCCATACTTGGCTCTAGCTAGCTCAATTGCTTTAGCGGCTGCATCGCCGTTGAGGGTAAAGTGCCAGGTAACGGTGAAGAAAATGACAACAGCAATTCCGATACCGAAAGCAAACTTAGGCGGGGAGGTGGGGTAGCCAGCGCTCTGGAGAGCCGCAACAACTGATGGGGAGCGTAGTTGACGGTAAATCCAGGCAAGAAGTACAGTGGACACGACAGCGATCGCCAATGATATAACTGTATCAACTAGCCTAAATTTGAACTCCGCAACCCACAACCCAGGTGGATTCACGAAGGGAAGCAGCAGTAAGTTAGCTCCTATGAAGCTAAGCATAAAAGCAGAGAAACCAGTTATATAATGCGCTACTTTGAGATTACCGCGTATTAGTAAGATGCCTATTACGACAGTGAGGATGTTGAAGTTGGATGAGTAGTTAAGGTTGTTGATCGTGCAATATACCCACAAAGCAATGTCGATCGCACCCACTGCAACTAAAACTGCCCCGGCTTTTTTTAGTATTGCGCGGTAATTATTCATCTGACTGAATTCCATCCATTTTCAGAGCATACTCCTAGTTATTAAACCCCCTCGTTCCTACGAATGTCAGGCTATATTTATTGCCAGAGAAAAAATTTTTTTGTTGATTATCATCGATTTTTTCCTCAATAAACCAACGCCAAACTACTCGTTTTATATTTTCATATCCACCTGTAATAGCTGAGACAACGAGGAGTTCTCCTGCTTGATTGGTAAACTCAAACCGACAAGGCCCTAATCCGGTTCCAGAACAAGATTTAACTTCGTAATACCCAAAATCAAATAACTCTTTGACAGAAGGATCTCTAAGGTCAGGTGGTTCGCCGAGTAAGTGGGGTTGCCAACCTTGTTGGATCAGAAGTTTTCTGGCTTCTAGATATTCCATTCCTTCTTCAAGACCAAACCGATCGGCAGGATTGGGAGAATTGTTATTCTGGACATTGATAGTTGAACTGTTTTGTTGTTGCTTGAATTGAACAGTTAGACTGGGAGTATTGATACTTTGACTGTTTTTACCTTGCTGCACGTTAGAAGTCGCAAGGCTTGTACATCCAGGTGCGATTATCCCAACTAAACCTGCGAGAATAACTGTTGTAATTCTAGACGAACCAAATCCCCAGTTTTTTGACATCATAATCATACAAACCTTTAGTAACGACAATCGCTGCGCCTAATTGTGTGGGCAAGTGATAATGCATCCTTGGGGCCATATTGATAGTAAATCTTCTCGCACCCAACCTGTTGCATTACTGGGGAATTTGACGCGGTGCCAACGATATCCTTGGAACTCTTGGGACGACTCCTCTACTGTAACCAAATCGCCCGGAACTCCGTAGTGTAAAATGTTTCTGTCTAAGCCAGGAGCTGAGCGCACGTTAATTGTATCGCCGCGTTCGCGAAGCGTGCCGGAGGCATATCGCCTACCAACGTTGCATAACGGTTCTGGCTTGGCTCAAATCTGGCTAAATTGCTGACTACCCAGCCTTCTGCTCTGCCTTGTACCTGCGATTGGCTAACGCCAGCGCTTCGCGATCGCACATAGTACCAATAGCCATCATTCGCTAGCCTAATATTCAAAACCTCCACATTGGAGTTGCGAGGTAATACTCTCGATACAGCGGATTGCAAGTGAGTGAGGTACACCTTCGTTTGTGTAGAGGCACCCTTAAGGGTGCCTCTACACAAACTTGCGCGAAAACGCTGTACCTCAAGCGGCTGCAAGCCGCTGTATGCTGTCTGTCAAAGATGGACCCGTTCGCAGATTGCTATCGTTGATCAATGTCGCTGGACGAGCGATCGCAGGTAATGCGTAAGCCATCAAAGCTGCAAAACTCAACAACCCCACCGCAAACTTTGTCATCAAGCTCATGACTTCTCCAGAAAACAGTCGATAAATTGTCGCTCTCATTAAGGACTCACATCATCAACACCTGTTTACGGAAAATTAGCCAAATTAAACCAGAAAGCGGAGATGCTAAGATCTGTGGGAGTATCAAAGCGGATAAAAATGCCAGGTTTCAATCCCTAAACTTACGCCGCTGCACTCTCGAAATGCTCAAGAATGGAAGGAATTTCATTGAGGTTGTCGATGATTGCATCTGCCTCTATAGCCTCCAGCCAGTGCGAACTTCGTTTCCAAATTGCCTTCATTTTTGCACTCTTAGCTCCCAGGATATCCACTTCGGGATGATCCCCAATAAACACGCTCTCCTGGACTGTGACTCCCAATCGATTCGCGGCTCTGTGAAAAATTTCTGATTCCGGTTTTCTGATTTGCTCAACTTCAGAAATCAGGATGACATCAAAGTATTCTCGAATCCCTAACCCTTGAATCGAACGGTTTTGAAACTGCCCTAAACCATTACTCACAATGCCTAACAAGTAGCCTTGCTGTTTCAACACGCTCAACATCTCCAAGAGAAAAGGAAACGGAACACAATGAAACTGAAACTGTGTCTCGTAATCCTCAAGCAATGCCTGCCAACTCATTCCCCCAATTTCAAATTCTGCAACCAGAGCTTGATAAACCTTATCTTTCCAAACATGACCACGACAGTCTAATTCGATGAATCTGGTCACATAATCCGTTTTAGGAATGTGGTTTAAGTCAGCGATGAGCCTGTCATACTGGCCTGCGATGAACTGTTCAACTGATGCGTCGCGATCGAGCAGCGTTCCATCTAAATCGAAAAGAACTGACTTAACCATCTTTCATCTTCTTTGTGTCTATAGCTTTTTGAAGTATCTGGCAATGGGTAGTAAATCAAAACCCGCCTTTTCATAAGTACGACGTGCCGGAGAGTGACCGGGATCTCCACCTGTCTCGACCATAGCAACAGACATCCCGGCATCTTTCATCCAGTCAAACGCGAAATTTATCAAAGCAGTTCCGATGCCACGACGTTGATAATCTGGATCGACGGCAATCATGTAGATTTCGCCCATCTTACTATCAGGATGAAGTCTTACCGCTACAAAGCCAACTGTTGAGGCATCTTCTATCGCCACCCAAACGTGTGTGTCTTCGTCAGCGCACACGTCCTCAACCGCCTTTTGTTGGTTGACGCGCCAATCATCGGGATAGAATTCGCGATAGACATCGGGATTCATGATGCTTTGAATCGAATCAAAGACGGGCGCCCACGCGCGCAGCGACAGGCGAATGACTGCATCGAGGTGGTTAGTATTGTACGGTTGAATTTGCATCGCCATGTCCACTCTTTATAAGTTTGGTTGATTACTTAATGGTAAATCTGCCTCACTCCTCTTTGCGGCGATCGCGCAATGATAAATTTGGTTCGACTACTGTGGGAAAATTATCAAAATTACGCCTTACCCAATCCATTCCCACTTCATTGTTCAACTTTATCCGCTGTGGTGTATTGGCGTAAATATTACTCAAAATCTTTGCGTCTTGCTCTACGACCACATCAATCAACTTCAGCAAATTGCGTTTGATTAAGTGTGCGATCGCAGAATGCGCCTTCATATACATCAACACAAATACGCGAGATCGATCCTCGGCTTCTGGCAGGTAGAAATGGCATTCCTTCAAGCTCAACAATTTATCTTCACCATGCAGCAATCCCATGAACGGGAAAAAGTTTTCTAGGTGTGCTTCCAGCACTTTTGGCATCGCCAGTTGACCGGGGTTTTTCAGAATGTCGCGCCACTTAGGTTGCTTCCTAGGTTGCGACAAGTAAGCATGAGAATGTAACCCTTCGTCGATAAACTGTTTCACCTGCACCTCTTCGATTTCAAATAATTCTCGATGAGTGCCGTTTTGATGGTTGTAATCGTGCATATTCAACAGTAAACTTAGAATATCTGTTGGCAGGCTGCGTTCTCCCGTTACTCCAATAAATTCATACTCTGCCGCAATTTCATTCATAATCGAGGGAATAGGAATTTTCGCTTCATATCCACCATAAGACCAAATAAAATCTCCCTGAACGATCAACTCTAATGGTTGCAAAAGCGATTTGGTTTGTTTATTGGAACCGGGTAGAACTGTGCAACCCGAACGAGCGAATTCTAACGCATGAAACGGACAGGAGATCGCACTACTGCCATCGGGTTTCTTCACACACCAACCCTCCGACAGCATTGCCCCCATATGAGGACAAGCATTCGGCAAGGCGCTAATCGTGCCATGACTGTCTTGCCAAAGCACATAATCGTTACCCAATAGCGAAACTTTCATCGGCTGATTCGGCTTCAGCATGGAACGATGTGCCAAGAGCCACGGTGCGCCTTGCAATTGCTTCATAACCGCGAAAAATAACTTACTAATTAATCAGTAAGTTTATCAATTCAGTTTCGCTCTGTCAATATAATTGATTGAATATCTTCAGATTCAGTAGCTTTTTGGTAGGATAGGAAGGCAAACAATGAGTTAAGATGCCGTGGTTCGACCCAGTAAAAGAGTTGCGAAATCAGTCCGCCCATTCCGAGATGCCGAGAAGACGCAGCAGCAAATTTTGGATGCCGCAGAGCAGGAATTTTCACGGCATGGCTTAAACGGTGCGCGAATGAGTGCGATCGCAACTCGTGCTAAGGTAACAACGGCGACGCTTCACTACTATTTTGAGAACAAAGAAAGCTTGTATCGGGCAGTTTTACAACGTCCAGTAGATGAAGTCCAGACGAAGCTTGGGGAGTTGAATTTGGAGGGATTGTCTCCGGAAGAAGCGCTGAAGCAGATCGTTCGCCTTGCAATTGCCAACGAAGCGCAAAATCCTCAACGTCAAATGCTGTGGTTTCAAGAAGCAAGCCAAAATCAAGGAATTTATTTCAAAGAGTGCAACGTTTTAAGCCTGCACGAACATCTGCTCAAGGTGCTAGAAAAAGGTATGGCAGAAGGATGTTTTCGTCAGATAGAACCATTTTTAGCGCTGACTTATATCTTAAGTGTTTGCCTGTTTTACTTCACAGTGCATGAAAACTGGAAGCATTTAACGCCAGATATAGATCGCTTAAGTCCAGAAAGAATTGAAGAACATATAGAGGAAGCGATCGCATTTATTTTAGCAGGTGCAAAGCGATCTGATTAGAGCTTGGAAACGAGTTAAGAGAGATGCCTCTGGCGTATCGCTCTTAAGTCATAATTAGTATAAAGGACAAACTCAAGCAAGATTAGCTATGACTGAAATTGTCTTTCTGGTTGAAAACGATCTAGACGGCGGTTATACTGCCAGAGCATTAGGTGAATCAATTTTCACTCAAGCTGATGACATAGAAACATTAAAAGCAATGGTTCGCGATGCCGTTCGTTGCCATTTTCCCAACGAACAAAACCGTCCTAAAGTAATTCGTTTGCATATAGTCCGCGATGAGGTAATTGCTTCGTGAAACTCCCGCGAGACTTATCTGGTGCAGATTTAGTTAAAGCACTTGCCGTTCTTGGATACGAGGTGAGTCATCAAACGGGTAGTCACATTCGGCTGACTACTCAGCGCAGTGGCGAACATCATGTCACAGTTCCAGCCCACGATCCTATCAAAGTAGGAACCTTGAATGCAATCCTGCGAGATGTTGCAGAACATGCTGGTTTGACGAGGGAAGAATTGTTGATAGAGCTATTTTCATGAAAGCGATCGCGAATCTCCAACCAGAGCAATTATGCAACAGATCATCAATCAGTTAACCCCTGGCGGAATTCTCGCAGGGCAACTCCGGTTCCCTGTTGGGATGCTACTTGCAGCACTTGTGCGATCGCTGTTGGCAAATCAATTTCTGGGAAATAGCGGCTGAATGGTTGCAGTTGATAAGTTTCTCCTTCCAGATTGTAAATTTTTAGACCGCTTTTTTTAAACAACCAAACTTCCGGGACTTTATAGGGCAGATAGTCTGCGGCGGCGGTGTAAGTAGTGACATCAATTTCTATCACCAAATCGGGGGGAAGATCGGTTTGCCAATCAATCCGATCTTTACCTACGGCTGCCTCCCAGTTGTCAATGTAAAAGCAGTAATCTGGCTCAATGCCTCCTTCTTCAGGAATGTCCATTGTAATGGGGGTAAAGGCTTCGTAGTTACGGTTTTTACTGTCAAGCAAAGCCTTAACAATATCCGCCAAAATATTGGCTTCGCGTCCATGTCTGGGAAGGGGACTCATGAGTAAAATTTCTCCATCGCGATACTTGATGCGGGGAATCGAGCCATCCCTCCGGCTATCGCGCAAGGCACAGTAGTCTTGCCAGGTTCCAGGCATTCGTACCACGGTTCCGGGGGGGAGTTGAATTTTGTCTGGTGAAATTACGGCGTACATAGCTATCTCTGGGTTGGAAACACCGATTGTAGCGATTGTTTTAAAAAATTGCTGACTAAGAGTGTTACCTCACTCATCACTTTCAAATACAACACCTTCGTACAGCAGTTCAATCGGACATTCAAATTCAATACTTTCTAGGGCGATAATATCTCCAACTGTGTAGGGATAGTAAATCCACATTCTTCCTTCTCCCCGACAGTAGCGTTCTACTGCAATTTTTTCTGATTCAATTAAGACATATTCTTGCAGGGTGGGGATGGTGCGATAGTGGGTAAATTTATCGCTGCGATCGCTTGCTGCTGTACTTGGAGATACAACTTCTACAATCAGTTTGGGATATTGAATAAATTTGCGCGAGTTGAGGTCTTGAGGGTCGCAGCTTACAATCACATCGGGATAGAAGTATGCGCTACTGCTGCTCAGTTGGAGTTTAACATCGGAAACGTTGACTCGACAGCCTCTTGGACGCAGATGGGGATACAAGGCTCTGTATAAGTTGAGGGCAATGTCGTTATGGGCAATACTCCCTCCAGTCATGGCGAAGATTTCGCCGTTGACATATTCGTGACGCATTTCTTGTCTGGCTTCCCATTCCAGGTATTCGTCAACCGTCATGTTTTGCGGGGGTTGCGGGGTTGCAATCATCGCGGGTTCCTCTACCTATATTCATTATGAACCCTCGCGCAATTTTAGAGAGCGATCGCACTCATATTTCTTACATTTTATCATCGATATTTTCTTTAATTCTATCTTTTAGGAATCACACATCTGATTCCACCTTTATTACCCTCCGCATCACCTTGGTAACGCGGGATAATATGAATAGTTGCGTGCTGCCTTGTTTGACCTGCATCTTTATTAACGTTCATTCCCACATTAAAACCATCAGGCTGAAATTCTTTTTTTAAAATCTCTTGCACTTTGTTCGCCATATACCAGCAAGCTGATTGTTCTTTAAATGGTAAGTCAAAATAATTAGCGACGTGACGTTTCGGTACGATTAAGACATGTCCTTTACTCACAGGATAACCATCCAACATCGCATAAGCTGTCGCTGACTCTGTTAATATGGTTAGATTTTTATAAGGATTACAAAATATACAATTATTAGTTGAATTTCTTTGATGGTTATAATGCATGTATTCGTATACTTCACACATTTCATTTAAATAAATTGACTTAAAAGGAAGTTTTACAATACACTGATAGGTAGGCTTTTTGTGAATATAATGTTCTCTAAAACCTTCTTTTTTTATGTCCCTTCTGACTGCATAATAGGCTTTGCCTCCCGGTTTCAACAGATGTGCAATTTGCATGATAACATTCGCTTGTTCTTCAGGGAACAAAACGTTTAGAACGTAAAAGCAAATGATGGTGTCGAATTTTTCATTTGGGTATTGCGGGAAATAATAAGGGTCATACCCTGTGATATCAAATCCTTTTTGTTGCAATATTTTAACATCATTACCAAATCCACAACCAAAGTCTAGAACCTTACCTTGAAGCAAGTTTTTATCTAACAAAAACTGTGCTGGAAATGACAGGTAAACTCTTTCTTTTGCAGTCAGGTGGCTGAATTTATTTTGTTGTTTTTTCATAGATACGGGGTTTCTGGTAAAATCGGACACAGCACGATGTTATAGAGGATTACCAGCGAGTGAAGTACAGCCTTTTGGCTTCGTTTGTGTAGCGGGTGCGTTAACGCACCCGCTACACAAACTTTCGGTGTACCATCAACGGCTGCGAACCTCTATATTCGCGCTCGTTCCATAGAATTCCCCGTTTTAGTCAAAAACTAACTAGGCTATCGATTTAGCCCCAGAAAACCTAATTCCTCGCTACAAGGGGAGTGGGGAAGCGATCGCAACTCACCGTCTCCCTGCTTTCCAATCTTCTCCACCTGGTAATTGTGCTAAAAAATTAGGGATTATCTCAGCTAAATCTCTAGGTGAATAAACATAAGTTAGATCGAGCAACTTTTGAGCAGCAAGGGAAAGGTGAGTTTTATCAACTAATTCTGCTAACTGAAATACAGCGGCTTGCAGCCGCGTGAGGTACAGCGTTTTCGCACAAGGCAAGTGTAGCGGCAGCGTTAATACTGCAGCTACACAAACGCAGCGATTTCGCTTTCCCTCACGCGGTTGCAACCCGCTGTCAACCCGGTTTAC
>DNGJ01000108.1 GCA_003486305.1 Cyanobacteria bacterium UBA11371 | reverse complement strand
TAAGTAAATCCAATCAAATCGGACAATCTATGGTCGCGAAACACAATCGCTAAGTCACCCGCTGGCGTTTCTAACCGATAAGGACGATACAGCATTTCCGGCTCTTCTACATTCCCAGAAGCATCGCGGTGGAAGAAGTGCTTCAGCGTCCAACCTAAAACCGCTTCATCTGAGCAAATCCAGTTAAACCCCTGTTTGACAATGTATGGTAAAATAGCCGGACTTACAGCCTGTTCCGAAGGCCACAAGCCGCGAGGCGCACAGCCGAATCGCTCTTCGTACATATCCCGCGCTTTTTGCAAGTGGCTCTTAATATCTTGTTCCCACTGAAAGCGGTGGTGGGGTAAATTCATATTCGGCACCGCTACCCGCCCGACGTTTGTATCTGCCAGCAAGGGCAAGATTGGGTGGGTGTAGGGCGAAGTTGTCACTTCTAACTGCCCAGCTTCCTGCATTTGGCGATGCTGAGGAACGATGCGGCCCAGAATTTCTTGCTGTTTGGCGTAGATTTTGCGGCGATCGCTTAAATTAAAATCCTTCCCCCGTTCGATCCAAGCCGCAATTTCCGGGTCGTCCCAAAATAGCGGATCGATCCAAGCTAGATTATGCCAAGCCATCACATCGCCGTAATCTCCCGGCTGCCAATTTTCCAGACACCAGGAGCGTCCATTTCCCTGCCGTTGTTGGTACAATTCGGCGTAGCGCGGATTTGGGTCGATCAGCGTGTGGTGGTTGGCATCAAAAAAATGCTCGATAATAAATCGACGCTGTTTGTCGTTAAGCTTTTCCGCTGGAGTTAAAGCCACTGCCAAATAAGGGTCTACCGCCGTTCCAGCGATATAATCTTCCAGTTGCAGAATTAGCGATGGCACTAAATTTACGGTTTGATGCAACTTGGGATACCGTTCCAACAGCAGCACCAAATCCAGGTAATCTTTTGTTCCGTGCAGTCGTACCCAAGGTAAGCGGTACTCACTTGTAGCCAGCACATCGGCATCGCCATCAGACAGCGGAGTATTGCTGCGACTTTTATACAAAGGCTGGTGCTGATGCCAAATAAAAGCGACGTATAGAGGATGGGTCATGGGTAATCGGTAATGGGTAATGGGTAATCGGTAATGGGTAATCGGTAGTAAACAAGCCAATGACCAATTACCAATTACCCATTACCATTCCTTAAATTACTTGCTCCACTTCGGCGATTTCCGGGATGGATTCGCGCAGTCTGCGTTCAATTCCCATTCTTAAGGTCATCGTCGAGCTGGGGCAAGAACCGCAAGCACCTTGCAAGCGCAGTTTGACGATGGGGCCGTCGATATCGACTAATTCCACGTTACCGCCATCGGACATCAAATAAGGCCGCAGTTCATCCAAAACAGTTTCGACATTTTCCACTGTCAGTTCCATGATGTGAAACCTCGTTAAATCGCAGCTAAGTTTATCGTAGATCTTCTGCGGGAAAAAACCGCGAGCCGAGTTAGGGAAAATAGCACTTGTGGTTTTTTCCTTAAACTGCTGCTACTTCCAGCAGTTTCACGTTGGCGAAATTAAATTCGGTGGTGATAACTTGACCGTTTTCGCGCGATCGCACTACTTGGCGAGTCATCACGTAATAATCGCCAACTTTCTCGTAGGTATCCTCAAATTCCAGTTCTCTGGTAATTTCATTCGTCTGGGCGTTGCGGAAAACCGCGTCGTAGCGTTTTGATACGTAGCCCTCTCCAGTATCTAAACTTTCGTGGGTATCGATAACGAACGCCATCCTTCCCATCACGCGGCTGACCTGGCAAATTTCCGTGCCTCGGATCTTATAATTAGACCCCATCGCATCGCCTTTGACCAGAATATCCAACGCACCCGTCGAGTCTTGTTCTCCCAGGTTAAACTGGTTTTTCCCGTGGGACTGCTCAAAACTAGACCGCTTGCGGTGGGTCACCACATCCCGCAACTGAGTGTAGATGCTTTGCTTGACCTCTTCGTCCTCGATGCCGGTAACTTCTACGCTGAGGTCGCCGTTAATGCGAATTTTGCCAGTGTAGACTTCATCACCTTGCTTGAGTTCAACATCTGCACTGTAACCCGGAAAGTTAGCATCCCAGGTATAGCGGTTTTCATAAGCCGCTTTGAACAATTCGCGAGCGTTCGTTTGCTCAGTCACAGAATTCTCCAAAAATCACCTTTATCTAGTTTGACATTTGGAGTTGCTAATTGCTAATTGTTAATTGTTAATTGCTAATTGCTAATTGCTAGAAAAGTTCGTATACCATTTTTCCTTACATTAGCGATTAGCGATTAGCCATTAGCGATTAGCGATTAGCGATTAGCCATTAGCCATTAACCATTAGCCATTAGCGATTAGCCATTAGCCATTAGCCATTAACCATTAGCCATTATTTCGATGAAACTATCAATGGTTCTTGGTACAGCGGGACGGTGAAAGTAACTGTCGATCCCAGTCCTTCGCCCATGCTGTAAAAGTTTACTTGACCGCCCATTGTTTCGACTAATTTTTGAGAAATGGTCAATCCCAAACCCGTGCCGCCGTACTTGCGGTTGAGGCCGCCATCGACTTGAGTGAATTTTTGAAACAGCCTGTCTTGTTTTTCTAAGGATACCCCAATTCCCGTATCTGCGACGCGGACTACTACCATTCCAGGTAATTCTTGGTCTTTAAATAATACTTTCTTTTTCTGAACTTCGGCGGTAATTGTCACTCCGCCTTCATGGGTAAATTTGATCGCATTGCCCACCAGATTTAACATTACTTGCAACAGCCGTTGGTAGTTGCCGTAGACGATCACGTCATCGTGGGCAGATGGTAGCTGAAAGCGCAGGCTTAAATTTTTTTGCTGTGCTTGAGTTCTGGCGAAGTCATCGACTCGATCGAACAATTCTTTTAACTTGACCGAGCCTAATTCTAGCTCCATTTTGCCGGCTTCGATTTTGGCGATATCTAAGATATCGTTAATGATGTTGAGCAGGTGCAGCGCCGAACGGTAAGCTTCTTGAATGAATTCTTGCTGTTCTTCTGGGTCTTCTGCCATTCCCTCTAGGATCAGTTTGAGGAATCCGATCATCCCGTTGAGGGGGGTACGCAGTTCGTGGGAGGTATTGGCGAGAAATTCGCTTTTGAGGCGAGAAGATTCTTCTGCTTGCTGACGCGCTTCTTTTAATTCTTCGTAGAGGGTGGCGTGAGCGATCGCCGTCCCCACTTGTTCTGCGATTTCCCGCACCAGTTCGATCTCCGCTGCTTCCCATCCACTGCGTCCGCACTGATACAAGCTAATCAGCCCGTTCGGTTCGTTTTTATAATATGTTGCCACCACCAGCCTTGATTGTTGCTGGCATTCTTCCTGGGGTTCTTCTACTACTGTTCCCAGAGTCGCTAATGCCCGCTCTAGACAAGCATCGTCTTTAATTAATAATTTTTTTCCCAACAGCGACGGACATTGTTCTTGGCGATACTCCGCCACTACTCGTACTTCCGGATCGCTCTTTTTATAAAGACTGATGATGCAGCGACTGACGCACAACGCTTTTCCCAGTCCATCCACCGTTTGTTGCCTGATCGTATCGAGATCGAGCGTGCGACGAATATTTCTGGCTATTTTGGTCAGCAGTTTCTGGTAGTCTTGTGAATTGCAGTTGAGCGCACCATTTTCTATTGCTTTGACTGCCTCACACCCTAAATCATTTCCCTCTGACTGGTGCAACTGGCTTCCCATCACCAGTACCGTTGTTGCCGTGCCATCTGGCCTCAAAATTGGGCTAACGACTAAATCGAAGCAAAAATAACGTTCTTCGTATCTAAATTTACAACTGAACCGTTCTGGAACCCGACTCTCTATAATTTTCCGCACCCGTTGTTGATAAGCCGCCGCATCTGCTGGTTCTATCGTCTCGATCCCGCTCTCGCCTGCGGATATCCCGTACCGTTCTGCTTCCTGCCAATAAAATGACAGGTACCGTCCCGACACCTCTTGGGTATATACCAGTTCCGATCCTAGATCCTGGAGGCTGGCAAGATGACTTGCTCTCAAAGCAGATTCCAATTTATTGTTAGCTTCTGGAAGCGGACGTTGGAGGTGGGTGGGCACGGTCATGAGCTTCTCATTTGCAACAGGTATGATTATTAATGGTAGTAGCGCCTGAGACAATTAGACACAAACGCCACTTCTGATGCTCCCCGGCTCTATAATCCAATGATTATAATACCAACACAGTCAATCGTTCCACTCGCCACGGGGAGGTACTGGCGTTCGCTGCATGGTACGAGTTAATTCATCATCTCTTTGAGAGCCACCTTTAAGCCATTGCCGAATGGCGACTTCCACAATTTTACTGGGGTCATTGGTCAAATGCCGCAGTTGCTCAAATAATTCTGCGTCGATCTGGATAGAAACTTCCACCTGATCGGCTGCACGCTGGGTTTCAATTGCTGATTCGTTCATAGACCGTTAAAAATCCGCTGGTTTTTGGGCTGATACCGTTAACTGTAGAGGCATCCTCAGTTTAAACTGACCAGTATTGCAGGCAAAGCTGTCTTTGACACTCTGCGGGATATGTGCCGCGCAGATTCTTAATTCACCGAGCGATCGCTCTTACTATGAAACAGTTGCCCATTCCATACCAGAGGCGCATCTCTCCAAAAGCTTTTTGCTCCTTTTCAGAAGCGAGTTTCCGGCTGCCCGACGGTACTGAGAGAGACCCCTAAAACTTTGGTTTCTCTGCTTGATGCTTAAGCCTTTTACCCAGGCAAGCATTTCTGCCTGGAACTCCCTAAGCTCACTTTTCAAGGTGCGTTCCCCTTGGGCTACTGGGTGTTTAAAGAGGTTCAATACCCTAACCTCTATATTAAATACTACCCTTAAACTGACTTTAGCGCCCGCCCGGACGGCGAATTTATTACCAATTGTCGGCTTTCATCCGCCTAATAAATTGACATGGATGAAAGCGTCCCGATTTTTTAGGTAATTGCTACTACCGTTAGCTAATGTAGACGTTTTTTGGATGATTTTGCTTGCCCTTATACTACGATCCGATGCTACTCTGATGAATAATCAAATCGAGCCTTGATTATAGCGCGCGATCGCCCTTGCTTATTTTATCTGTGATGCCGTTGGCAAACCTGACAAACGCGATCTGCGAAGCACGAAACATTACAATATTTTAAGCAAGGTGTATTTTCTGTTTCAGATGGATTCGCTGCTCGATCTATAAGCAAAAATTTATGACTGACGCGCCCGTATCTCGCATTCGCAACTTTTCTATCATTGCCCACATCGACCACGGGAAGTCAACCCTGGCTGACCGTTTGTTGCAGACGACCGGGACGGTGGCGGCAAGGGAGATGAAAGAACAGTTTTTAGACAACATGGAGTTAGAAAGGGAACGCGGCATTACAATTAAGCTGCAAGCGGCCCGGATGAACTATCAGGCTAAAGATGGTCAGCAGTACGTACTGAACTTGATCGACACTCCCGGACACGTGGACTTTTCCTATGAAGTGTCGCGCAGTCTGGTCGCCTGCGAGGGGGCGCTTTTGGTGGTGGATGCCTCCCAAGGTGTAGAAGCGCAAACTTTAGCGAATGTGTACTTAGCCCTAGAGCATAATCTAGAAATTATCCCGGTTTTGAATAAAATAGACTTGCCCGGTGCCGAACCAGACCGGGTAAAGCGGGAAATCGAAGAAATTATCGGTTTAGATTGCAGCGGTGCGATTTTAGCATCGGCTAAAGAAGGCATCGGCGTGGCTGAAATCTTAGAATCGATCGTTCACCTGATTCCCCCGCCCAAGGATACGGTAGACCAAAGGCTGCGGGCGTTGATTTTTGACAGCTATTACGACAGCTACCGGGGCGTGATCGTCTATTTCCGGGTGGTGGATGGTACGGTGAAAAAGGGCGATCGCATCCGCTTGATGGCGACTGGGAAAGAATACGAGATCGACGAGTTGGGCGTACTTTCTCCCAATCAAGTCCAAGTAGATTCACTCCACGCCGGTGAAGTCGGTTATCTAGCGGCATCGATTAAAGCTGTATCCGATGCCCGCGTTGGCGATACGATTACTATAGCTAGCGCACCCGCCGCCGAACCGTTACCCGGTTATACCGAAGCCAAACCAATGGTTTTTTGCGGCATGTTTCCCACCGATGCCGACCAATATCCAGATTTAAAGGAAGCGCTAGAAAAACTCAAGCTCAACGACGCTGCTTTAAATTACGAACCAGAAACTTCCAGCGCTATGGGTTTTGGTTTCCGCTGCGGTTTCTTGGGCCTGCTGCACATGGAAATCGTCCAGGAACGTTTAGAACGAGAATACGACCTGGATTTGGTGATTACAGCGCCTTCGGTAGTTTACCGCGTGACGACGAATAAGGGAGAAGTTCTCTACATCGATAATCCCAGCACCTTGCCCGATCCGCAACTGCGGGAAAAAATCGAAGAACCCTACGTACAGGTAGACTTGATTACCCCAGAAGAATACGTCGGGACGTTGATGGAGTTGTGCCAAAATCGCCGCGGTACGTTCAAAGATATGAAGTACCTGACGGTGGGACGGACTAACTTGACTTACGAGTTACCCTTAGCAGAAGTCGTCACCGACTTTTTCGACCAGATGAAGTCGCGATCGCGCGGTTACGCCAGTATGGAGTACCATCTGATTGGCTACCGCGAAAATCCCCTGGTACGCCTGGATATTATGATTAACGGCGATCCGGTGGATTCCCTGGCGATGATCGTCCACCGCGATAAAGCTTACTACGTCGGGCGCTCTCTGGCGGAAAAACTCAAGGAACTAATCCCCCGCCACCAATTCAAGGTTCCCATTCAAGCGGCGATTGGCAGCAAAATTATTGCCAGCGAACATATTCCAGCAATGCGGAAGGACGTATTGGCGAAATGCTACGGCGGTGACATCTCCCGGAAGAAAAAGCTATTGCAAAAGCAAGCAAAAGGCAAGAAGCGCATGAAAGCTATCGGGACGGTGGATGTGCCGCAAGAAGCGTTTATGGCTGTTTTACGCTTGGATAAGGAATAAGGATTGCCTGATTCTGCGTAAGTGAAATGGTGGCGGCGATCGCTACCATTTCTTTTTAACTGCTTTTCCGTGAATTTGCGGTTAAAGCCAACGCCTTTGTCAAGCTATCGTAAAGCCAGGATCGAATGGAGTACTCGCTTACCGTGAATTTTTATCAAGAAATGTCAAGAAAGTGTATAGAAGCGATCGCTTGAGGATAAAGATTTGATGAATTCTACGCATCGAAGTTTCATTTGGGAGCATTCTTTGCTAACTTGCTAATTGAGTAGTCGGTAAATTGTCTAACCGCTAAATCCCTATCGGATATCAACTGACAACAGAACATTGAAAGGATATAGTTGTTAAAGGCAAACGTGCCAGATTAAAATAACGTGTCGCTCGCATAAAACCTATGAGAATTTTGGTCACTGGTGGTGCTGGATTTATTGGTTCCCATCTGATCGATCGCTTGATGGAACAAGGACATGAAGTAATTTGTTTGGATAACTTTTATACAGGACACAAGCGAAATATCCTCAAATGGTTAGACCATCCCTATTTTGAATTTATCCGCCACGACATCACCGAACCAATCAGATTAGAAGTAGATCAAATTTATCACCTGGCTTGTCCTGCTTCTCCAGTTCACTATCAGTACAACCCCATCAAGACTGTTAAAACCAATGTGATGGGAACGATCAACATGTTGGGATTAGCAAAGCGGGTAAAAGCCAGGTTTTTACTTGCTTCTACATCAGAAGTTTATGGCGATCCAGAAGTGCATCCCCAGCCAGAAGAATATAGGGGAAATGTTAATACAATTGGGATTCGGTCCTGTTACGATGAAGGGAAGCGAATTGCAGAAACTTTAAGTTTTGATTACCACAGAGAAAATCATGTAGATATCCGCGTTGCTCGGATATTTAATAGTTTAACAGGCGACCAAAAAGTAGTTTATTACAAGGGAGATAAACTTTACTACGAAACATTTGCAGAATGCTATAACCGCATTCATGAAGATATATCAGATGTATCGGTTCCTTGTTTCGATCAAAAGAATGGCACTGCCGCTATCCGCCCAATTTCAGCCATTTGGAAGCATCACGTCACCAAAACAGGGTATGAAATTACTACAACTTGGGGCAAACGAGTAAAAGTGACAGAAGATCACAGCTTATTTACTCGCGATGAAAAAGGATTGCCCAAGGCAGTATTTGGCAAAGACTTAAAGGTAGGGGATGACATTGCAGTTCCTAACTATTTACCCTTCGTAGACAAGGCGCTGGAACCTTTCTACATTTCGGATGTAACGACAATCAAAGGTTTATCCGTTGCTAATGAAGATGTAGTTTCTCACCTGGAAAATTATAATCGTGAGATTCGCAACTATCTAACGCAAAAAGGAATCAGTTGTCGGCAACATTTCAGTAAGCTGAGAAGGTATGAGGCAATGAACCGCATACCGCTGGATATTTGGAAACATTTAGGACTGCCAAGATCTGCGAAAGATAAGATTGCGATCGCTTACTCAAATAAGCAGGTAAACAACTACATCGAGGATATCAACAACCTGCTATGGTTTTTAGGCTTTTACCTCGCAGAAGGTTGCCTAATTTACAGGGATAAACCAGCCGATTATCAACTTCTGTTTAGCTCAAACGTCAAATATCTGGAGAAGTTGATTCAAGTCGCTGAAGATTTATTTGGCTGCAAGAGCGAGATTCAATTTGACAAAACAGGAAAAAGAGCGCCCGCCGTTCACATCCGCTCTAGAATTATTGTCGATCTAGTTGTGAACGTCTTTGGATTCGGTAAGAATCTCAGTACCCAAAAAGATATCCCAGATTGGATCGTACAATTGCCCAAAGAACAGTTAGTCCATTTCTTACAAGGATTTTGGGAAGGCGACGGAAACCACGATGCCAAAACAACTGGTTCGCAACTGATTTTCAACAGTTCCAGCCAAAACATAATCGAAAAACTGACATTGATTCTGGCAAAATTTGGCATCATTGGCAGCGTAGAAGAGCAACAAGACCAATCCTACCGCATTACAGTACAAGGATTGGACAATTACTCGATTTTAGAATTGGGTAATGCTAAACAAACTCTGCAAGCTAAAACTACCGAACATATTGCTTGGGCGAAAGTCAAAAACATCAAAGCATTCGAGATAGACGACTACGTGTACGACTTTTCCGTACCAGAGTACGAAAACTTTGTAGGCGGTACGTATTGTATATTTTGCCACAATACATACGGCGCTCGAATGTTAGAAAATGATGGGCGCGTTGTCAGTAATTTTATAGTGCAAGCTTTGCGAGGAATACCGCTAACCGTGTACGGAGATGGGTCGCAAACTCGTAGTTTTTGCTACGTATCCGACCTCGTAGAAGGACTGATGCGGTTGATGAATGGAGAACATGTCGGCCCGATCAATTTGGGTAATCCCGGTGAATATACGATCTTAGAACTGGCGCAAATTATTCAGGAAATGGTAAATCCAGACGCACAATTAAAGTACGAACCTTTGCCGCAAGATGACCCCAAACAACGACAGCCGGATATTACAAAGGCTAAAAACTGGCTGGGGTGGGAACCTACGGTTCCTCTGCGAGAAGGGCTAAAGTTGACGATAGAGGATTTTCGATCTCGCATGAATAACCCGCAGCCCTAAAGTACAAGCTTTTTCAGGGTGTTGGAAATCGGGTTTGCGGACATGGTAATTCCACGGTGGAATTTGGGTACTACTACTAATGGTTGCTCATTCTTTAACCGCAAACCTTTGCAATAGCTGAGAAACTAGACCAAAACTAATCAGATTGAGGATTTGAACATGCGTGTTTGTGTCATCGGTACCGGATATGTAGGCTTAGTAACTGGCGTATGTCTGGCACATATCGGACATCACGTCATCTGCATAGATAACAATGAAGAAAAAGTAAAGTTAATGAAATCCGGACAATCCCCGATTTTTGAGCCGGGATTGTCTGAACTGATGCAGTCTAGCACGGCGGCGGGATTGCTAGAGTTTAGTTCCGACATTGCCGAAGGTGTAAAACACGGAGAGATTTTGTTTATCGCTGTAGGCACTCCGCCTTTACCTACGGGTGAAAGCGATACCCGCTATGTGGAAGCTGTGGCGCGGGGAATCGGTGCCAATCTGAACGATGGTTATAAAGTAATCGTTAATAAATCTACCGTGCCAATCGGTTCTGGCGACTGGGTGCGGATGATTGTAATGGATGGTATCGCCGAACGTCAAAAAGTATTGGTAGGTGCGGGTGGCGTTGTCAGCGAGGAAACCGTTGAAAAAATTGCCGCCGAGTTTGATGTGGTGAGCAACCCAGAGTTTTTACGGGAAGGTTCGGCAATATTGGATACCTTTAACCCGGATCGGATCGTTTTGGGCAGCAACAATCCAAAAGCGATCGCCATGATGCAAGAACTCTATGCCCCCATTGTCGAGCGCAAATTCGCCGAAGACAAGTCTTTACCACCCGTACCCGTAGTAGTGACAGATCTGAGTTCGGCAGAAATGATTAAATATGCCGCAAATGCGTTCCTGGCGACTAAAATTAGCTTTATCAACGAAGTTGCCAATATTTGCGATCGCGTCGGTGCAGACGTAACTCAAGTCGCCAAAGGAATCGGTTTAGACTCCCGCATCGGTAGCAAATTCTTAAACGCCGGTATTGGCTGGGGTGGTTCTTGTTTCCCCAAAGATGTTTCCGCGTTAATTCACACCGCCGATGACTACGGTTACGAAGCTCAATTACTCAAAGCCGCCGTCAGCGTCAACCAACGCCAGCGCTTAATCGCTGTAGAAAAATTACAGCAAGAACTGAAAATCCTCAAGGGTAAAACCGTTGGTTTGTTAGGTTTAACCTTCAAACCAGATACCGATGACATGCGCGACGCCCCAGCTTTGAATTTAATCGAACAGCTTAACCGCTTGGGAAC
This sequence comes from Cyanobacteria bacterium UBA11371, assembly GCA_003486305.1. Taxonomy (GTDB): domain Bacteria; phylum Cyanobacteriota; class Cyanobacteriia; order Cyanobacteriales; family Aerosakkonemataceae; genus Microseira. The sequence goes on along the minus strand of DNGJ01000108.1, from coordinate 2,232 downwards.
TAAAGTAAAAGCCTACGACCCAATTGTGTCTCAAAGTGGCATGGCGCACGCTTTATCTGGCGTATTTGTGGAAACAGATCCCGAACGTTTAGCAGATGGCTGCGATGCTTTGGTAGTAGTCACCGAGTGGGGACAATTCCAAACTTTAGATTATGTCAAAATGGCGAAGTTGATGAACAACCCCGTGGTGATTGATGGTCGCAATTTCCTGGATCGTAAGGAATTAGAAAACGCTGGTTTCCGTTACGTTGGGATTGGACATTAATTTGGTAATTGGTAATGGGTAATTGGTAATTGGTTAGCGATCGCCAATTACCCGTTGTACCACAAAATGCCAGATTAGACCGGCAATAATTAAGCTTAAACCTGTCAGCCAGATTTGTTGTTCTACCCAGAAAGCTAGGAACAAACAAGCGGCTAAACCCAACCAAGCTAACCATTTAGGATATAAGCGATCGCTCTCTGGCAGCTGCAAAGCTGCCAGATTTGTTATAGCGTAGTAAATTAAAACGGTAAAAGCACTGAAAGACCAAGTGGTTTTGACGTTACCGATTAAAACTAGGGAAGCGATCGCAATTCCCATCACCCACACCGCTACATCCGGCGTCGTTCCTGCCTGGTTTAACCTCGCCACAATTCGCGGCATATCTCGCCTTCTTCCCATTGCCAGCAAGACGCGAGATAATCCTAAAATTAAATTCAGCAATACCCCCAGCATCGCCGTCATCGCCCCAATCGCGAGAATTTGCGTCCCCCCAGGAATGCTTAAGCGACTCATTACCACTTCCAAAGGTGCAGCAGTTGCTTTACCCAAGACATCCGCACCAACTGCGCCAACGGCAACAAATGCTACAGCAATATAAAGTAGCATCGTCAGTACCATCGCCGTAATAATCGCTGTGGGAATTGTGCGGCGGGGATTTCTCGCTTCTTCTCCCATTGTGGCGATGCGTCCATAACCTGTATAAGCGACAAACATTAAAGCGCTGGCGTGGAGTAAATCGCCGATAGAATTAGGGAAAAATGGAGTTAAATTATCAATTCCCGATGTTGCTGCGGTGGGTAAACCGGCAAGAATAAAAAAACATAAAGATAGTAGGGTAACTGAAACGATTGTGATATTGGCGAGATTCGAGCGACGAATGCCAGTCCAAACGATTATAGTGAGGATGAGGACGGAAAAGAGAGCGATCGCTACCAGCAATCCCTGTCCAGATAATCCAAAAAACCTTTGCAAATAACCCGCAAAACCCAACGCCGCCGTCGCAGCGGAAGCAGTTTTAGCGAGTAAAAACATCCACCCGGCGGTAAAACCCAACCAAGGCGTCAGATATTTATAACCATATTCGTAAGTACCGCCGCTGACGGGATGACTAGCAGCAAGTTGAGCGCTATTTAGACCGTTACAGATAGCTACAATAGCACCAATTGCTACGGCTAGGATCGCTCCAGAACCTGCAATACCCGCCGCGATACCGATACTGACAAATACTCCCGTACCGATAATGGAACCGAGTCCCATCATCGTTGCGCCTAATACACCCAATTCTCGTTGTAGTTGCGGGGATGTTGACATGGGGAGTGAATCTGTAAGCGACGCCTACTCTACATGTTAAGGCTGGGTGGTTAAGGTTTGGTTGTGGAATCGCACCGTTTGTAGTAAGCACTTGAGTGCTGTCGGAGGGAAACGAAGCGATCGCAGATAACATATTTAACAGTATATTCACTTAAAAACATCTGCGTATCAGCTTAACATTATTTAGTAATTATACGGATACATAAAATTAATAATAACGCATTTTTACTGAACTTTAATGAAAAATTTTAAGTTACATTTAAAATAGCGAACTTTATTTGATTAAATTCTAATCAGGAGGAATGAGTCGGTATGGGTATTACTTGGATAAGAACTCTTGGAGAGTCATTTAAAAAGCCTTTTGTTCAGGGAGCATTATTCATCTTAGTGGTTGCTCTGGCTATTTTGCAAGTTAAGACAGTAATGAGCGCCAGCGTAGCTGATATTTGGTCTTGGTTATATCCCCCAAGTCAAACTTCTGTAGAAATCAGGAACATTATCATTGGTGGAAACCAAGACAAAAATGAACTGACCACGGCTACTATGTCTACTAAGGCTACAATTCATGTCAGTCAAGATCGAAAAATTAGTCGATTACCTATTGGAAATACTAATCTAGTTTACGAAGGTGTTGGCACAGTTGAAGCGGGAATTGA
>DNGJ01000174.1:18745-22393 GCA_003486305.1 Cyanobacteria bacterium UBA11371 | reverse complement strand
GTTCATGCAGAATATTTAAGTCGGGCTTATTGGGCTATTCGCGAAGTCTACCCGGATCTCAACATTGAACTCTATTTTGTCTCGCTCAATGCTGATGTTAAACTCGTGACGCCTTTGCCTAAAGTCTAAGCTACCCTGCCTGTGGCAAGATCTATAGAGAATTCCAGCATTTCGTTTTTCCATGACTGAAAATATTCCCTCCCTGCCAAGTCAATACGATGCGTTTGCCACTGAAGCGAAGTGGCAACAGTTTTGGGAAGCAGGTCAATTCTTTAAGGCTGACCCCTCTTTGGGCGGCGATCCCTATTGTCTGATGATTCCGCCGCCTAATGTGACGGGTAGTTTGCACATGGGTCATGCTTTGGGACAAACTATTATGGATATCCTCGTCCGCTACCACCGGATGAAGGGACGCAATACTTTATGGTTACCTGGAACTGACCATGCGAGTATTGCTGTACACGTGATGTTGGAACAACAATTGCAAAAAGAGGGCAAAACTCGCTATGAGTTGGGGCGCGAACAATTCCTTGAACGCGCTTGGCAGTGGAAGGAAAATTCTGGGGGATCTATTGTAAACCAGATCCGGCGTTTGGGCCTGTCGGTGGATTGGTCGCGGGAACGCTTTACGATGGATGAGGGCTTGTCTAAGGCTGTGGTGGAAGCTTTTGTCACCCTCTATGAGGCAGGACTGATTTATCGCGGTAATTATTTGGTGAATTGGTGTCCGGCAACTCAATCGGCGGTGTCGGATCTGGAGGTGGATAATAAGGAAGTCGATGGCAATTTATGGCACTTCCGCTATCCTTTATCGGATAATTCCGGCTATTTGGAGGTGGCGACGACTCGCCCTGAGACGATGTTGGGCGATACAGGGGTAGCGGTGAATCCGAATGATGAACGCTATCAGCATTTGATTGGCAAGACTTTAATGTTGCCAATTATGCAGCGGGAAATTCCGATTATTGCTGATGAGTTGGTTGACCCAAGTTTTGGGACGGGGTGCGTGAAGGTGACGCCAGCGCACGATCCCAATGATTTTGAGATGGGTAATCGGCACAATTTACCCACGATCAATATTATGAATAAGGACGGCACGCTGAATGAAAATGCGGGGCCCCTCCAAGGTCAAGACCGTTTTGTGGCGCGGAAAAATGTGGTCAAACGGTTGGATGAGGATGGGTTTTTGGTGAAAATTGAGGACTATAAGCATACTGTGCCTTATAGCGATCGCGGTAAGGTCCCCATCGAACCTCTTCTCTCGACTCAGTGGTTTGTTAAGATTACCCCGCTAGGTCAGAAAGCTTTAAAATGCCTCGATGAGGAAAATTCACCCCAGTTTGTCCCTCATCGCTGGACTAAGGTTTACCGCGATTGGTTGGTAAAGTTAAAGGATTGGTGCATTTCCCGCCAATTGTGGTGGGGTCATCAAATTCCCGCCTGGTACGCCGTTAGCGAAACGAAGGGCGAGATTACCGACTCGACGCCGTTTGTCGTGGCGCGGACTGAAGCTGAAGCAAAAGAGAAGGCTGCAACACAATTTGGCGAAAATGTCAAGTTAATTCAAGACCCAGATGTGTTGGATACTTGGTTTTCTTCGGGTTTGTGGCCTTTTTCTACGTTGGGTTGGCCTGAAAAAACAAGCGATTTAGAATTTTACTACCCGACTACGACGCTGGTGACGGGGTTTGACATTATCTTTTTCTGGGTCGCCCGGATGACGATGATGGCGGGATACTTTACGGATAAGATGCCGTTTGAGGATGTTTATATCCACGGCTTGGTGCTGGATGAAAATGGCGAAAAGATGTCTAAGACTAAAGGTAATGGCATCGATCCGCTGTTGATGATTGATAAGTACGGTACGGATGCGCTGCGGTACACGCTGGTGAAGGAAGTCGCTGGGGCGGGTCAAGATATCCGCTTTCAGTATGACCGGGAAAAGGATGAGTCGCCTACGGTACAGGCGTCGCGCAATTTTACCAATAAGCTGTGGAATGCATCCCGGTTTGCGATGATGAATTTGGGCGGACAGACACCGCAGCAGTTGGGGAACCCAGGGGCGGATGAGTTGGAGTTGTGCGATCGCTGGATTCTCTCCCGCTATCATCAAGTGGTGCAGCAAACTTGTAACTACATCGAAAATTACGGTTTGGGCGAAGCGGCGAAGGGTCTTTACGAATTTATCTGGGGCGATTTATGCGACTGGTATATCGAATTAGTTAAATCCCGCTTGCAGAAGGATGCTTTTGCTACATCGAGAAAAGTAGCAAGAGCAACTATCGCCTACGTGCTGGAAGGGATTTTGAAGTTGCTGCATCCCTTTATGCCTCACATTACGGAGGAAATTTGGCACACGCTGACCCAAACCGGGGACGAGCAAACCTTGGCTTTGCAATCTTATCCCACAGCAGATACAGATCTAATTAATCCCGAATTAGAGCAACAATTTGAACTGCTGTTTGGTACAATCCGAACAATCCGCAATTTACGCGCTGAGGCGGATATTAAACCTGGGGTAAAAGTGGCGGCAATCTTGCAAAGCGAAAGCGACAAGGAACGCCAAATTTTATCGGCAGGACAGTCTTATATTCAAGACTTAGCTAAGGTGGATGGTCTCACCATAACCTCAGCTTTAGAAACTGAAATAGGTCAAACGATCGCTGGCGTGGTGGGTACGGTGCAAGTGCTTATTCCCCTCGCTGGGGTCATTGACGTGGCGGCATTCCGCGCTAAACTTCAGAAAAAGTTAAGCAAGCTGGAAGGGGAAATAAAATCTCTGTCAGGGCGTCTTAACAATCAGGCGTTTGTGGAGAAAGCCACGCCGGAAGTGGTGCAGGGGGTGCGAGATAATTTAGCTGAGGTGGAAAAACAAGCGGAAATATTGCGATCGCGCCTCAACCAACTTGGCTAAAATACTTCGGGTGGGCAAACCCCACCCGCTCAAAATCTATTTAACGATTTGTCTATACTTAAACCCTATGGTATGGTAACTTTCTTCTTAAATAAAAACGAAAGTCAATAAAAGGAGCAATATTGTGGCTGTTTTAAATAATGCTCAAGAAGAGCAAATCAGGGAAATTGGAACTCATCTGCAAAAATTACGACAACAGCAGTCTATATCTATAGAAGAAGTAGCGGCTAAAACCTGCATTCGATTAAGAATGTTAAAAGCTTTAGAAGAAGGTAAATTAGATGATTTACCGGAGCCAATTTATATTCAAGGATTTATCCGTCGCTATGGTGATTTTTTAGGACTCGATGGGAATGCTTTAGCAAAAACATTTTCTACCGATTACCCACCTGTAGAATTTGATGCCCAAGCAATATTAGGAAATACTACAAAAAAACTAGAGGCTGAAATTTTTGAGCCCAATATGGTTGAAGAGCCGTCAGAACCACCAGAAATCGATACCCCTGCTTCACCACCCCCCGCCAAAACCATCCCTCCCTATTTGGCCTACATTACATTAGGGGTAGCGGCACTGATTGCACTTATCTATGCAATCAAGAAAGCACCCACGCTAGAATCTGCTGCTCAAAAACAGCAACCTGTTACCCAATCCGTCTCGGCGTCACCAGTAACATCTACCCCAAATTCAATCGAATCCACAAGTATTTCCCAGAGTCCCACAGTTAGTCCTAACG
>DNGJ01000174.1:0-18320 GCA_003486305.1 Cyanobacteria bacterium UBA11371 | reverse complement strand
ACCGAGTCCCACAGACACTCCGATCCCCACAGTTAGTCCCAACGAACTGGCAATTCAACCGAGTCCCACAGATACATCTGCGATTAACACTTCGGGGAGTTTACCGATTCAAGCGACTCTAAATCTTCAAGACGAATCTTGGGTGAGAGTAACCGCCGATGGCAAAACTTTATTTGAGGGCATTTTACAAAAGGGAATGCAGCAAAGCTTTTCAGCCCAAAAGGAGTTGACTATACGATCCGGTAATGCAGGTGCTGTATTGGTTTCTGTTAATCAAAAGGAAGCGCAACCTTTAGGAAAACTTGGTGCTGTCAGAGAAGTAACCTTCACTCCAGAGCAATAGCTGGTTAGCATCAGAAACCCGGTTTCGCAGAAGTTACCGGGTTTTTTCACCCAAAAAATCATTGACAAAATTAGTGTTTTATAGTAAATATTTTCATCGCTCCCAGCCGCACCAGCAGCATTAGCCAAAAAATACAAGCATTTAAACTGAAATGTTGATCCCAGAGGGCCAAGCAGTGATATCCTAAGCGCTGTTCCCGTTGTCTTTGTTGGTAAGTCAGTAAACTGTTGTAATAAAAGTTACTGAAGATTAAACTCAAGGCAGCGCCAGGTAGGATCGGTCGTAAAGCCATCGAACCTCGGGTGACAGATTCACCCTCGGCATAATTTGAATAAAATTGTCGAGGGCTAGCCCAAAAGATCGATCGATATGTTTGCGGACTAGCCATGTGGGGGAATTCTGCGATATGCTTCCGGCACGCTACGCGATCGCATCGGTAGGCGAGATCTCGCTGTTAGAGTTGGGGCGTCGCCTATGGCTATTGCACGCCGCCTTTGCTCAGATCCCAGCTTCTCGGTACGAGCATGGCGCGATGGTAGTAACTCAAATTCTACCTATTTTGCCGATCTGCCTTGAACCGACAAGGATATTATCAATTGATGTCAGATAGTAACAAATAAAGCAATGCTACATTTGGCCCAAGTACAAAAGCAGGAACCTTCCGGTGAACCGCAGCTACGATTACTGGCTCGCCAAGACTTTGAAACTGCTTGGGTCGTCATAGCTGAAACCCCTGTAATTCCATCACCAGAGGCTCTTGCTTGGAATGATGGTGTGTTGGTGTTGGTAGATCTTTCTCCCACCCAGGAGGTTTTGAGCGTTCAAGATGCGACAAAATGGCTAGTCTCCCTGGTGAACGACTACCTTACCAGTGGTATTACTCCGGCATTGTTAGCCCAGGAAAAGGAACGGATTGAACAAGGTCTACAATCGGTCACCCTGGAAAAGCAGGAATTAGCCCGCAAAACTCTAGAAGTTGAAGCCCGCGGGGAAGAAATTCAACGCTTACTAGAGCAAAAAAATCACGAACTTGAAGCGCTTCAGCAAGAAATTCAACGCTTGCGAGACCAGCTAGAGCAGCGCCATAAGGACGATAAGGAACAGTAGGGCTTCTTCGGCAGGTGGGCAGGTGGGCAAAAGGTGCAGGTGGGCAAAAGGTGCAGAGGTGCAGAGGTGAATTTGAATCTATATTCTCCCCATCTCCCCTGCTCACCCGCTCCCCTGCTCACCCGCTCCCCTGCTCACCCGCTCCCCTGCTCACCTTGTCGGAGGAAGGGCTAATTTGGGGGATGCATTGGCGGCGTCAGGATCTTCTTCTAGCAGCAGTTCGCGGATTAGGCGCGCGATCGCTCGTTGTGCTAACCCACTAGCCACTTGCTGACCAAATTGTTGCGTTTCCGGCTTCACCAACAACTTCGGTATCAAAGGTAACACCGTCATCGGGTCAAAGCCGGGAGTTTCTTGCAGAATTTGCCCGATTCGCTTGATATGCTCCCAAGTTTGCGGTGTGTCGTTTGCTACAGGCGCTTCGTTGACCGTGGCTAAACCCAGCCGTTCGCTAAACCGATACTTGAGGTTTTCAAACGCATTGCGCGTTAGGGAGTCTACGCTGTTGACAATTTCATTTACCAGGCGCTGGCGAATAAAATCTCCCCGTTCGGAAAACAGAAACTCGCTCGCCTGATCCAGAACTTTATTCAAATCGTAGTCTTGAGAGTTACGGGCGTTCTTCAACAAATTTTCTAAGCGATTCCAGCGGAACTTGCCGTCTTTAAACAGCAAATCCTGCAAAGATGCGCGCAATTGGGGCGCGGGATCTGTTAACAAGCGCTTGGAAATATAAGGATAAGCTTTGCTGAGGACTTTAAATTCCGGATCGACGTGAATCGCAATTCCTTCTAACGTCACCAACGAGCGAATAATTAAAGCGTAATAGGCAGGGACTCGGAACGGATACTCGTACATCAAAGCCGATAGCTGATCCGTAATGCTCTTAAAGTTCAATTCGGCGACGCTCGCGCCCAAGGCATCGTTAAATACGGCGGCGAATGCTGGGATAATCGGCGTCAGGTCAACATCGGGGGTCAAAAACTCTAGCTTGACGTAATCTTTCGCCAATCCTTCAAAATCCCGGTTTACCAGGTGGACGACGGCTTCGATTAAACCATACCGCTGATAAGGCTTGACTTCGCTCATCATGCCAAAGTCGAGGTAGACTAATTTGCCATCCGGACTCGCTAGCAGGTTACCTGGATGGGGATCGGCATGGAAAAAGCCGTGTTCTAGCAACTGACGTAACGAACACTGCACCCCGACTTCAATCAGATAGCGAGCGTCGATTCCTTGCGCCTGTATCGCCTCTGGATTGGTTAATTTAGTCCCGGTGACCCACTCCATTGTCAAGACGCGCCGCCTGGTGTATTCCCAGTAAATTTTGGGAACGTAGATATCCTTGAGCGAGCCGTAGAGTAGCTCAAAGCGCTCTGCGTTCTTTCCTTCGTGGATGTAGTCCATCTCTTCAAAGATGCGGCTGCCAAATTCATCCAGAATGGCAACTAGGTCGCTTTTTAATCGCCCTTTAAAGGTATTTTGCGCCCAGGCTGCTAACCGACGGGCAATATACAAATCTAAAGTAATTTTTTGCGCTAAATCGGGGCGTTGTACTTTTACAGCTACAGTTTCGCCGGTTTTGAGCTTGCCTTTGTAAACTTGTCCCAAAGAAGCGGCGGCTAAAGGTTCGGGTGAAAGTTCGGCGTAGATTTCATCTGGCGTCGCGCCTAGTTCTTCTTCAATAAATTGGTAGGCGACTTCGTTGGGAAACGGCGGTAGGGCGTCTTGCAGGCGCGTTAACTCTTCTAAATACAAGGGGGGAACCAAGTCCGGGCGCGTGGAAAGCGCTTGTCCTACCTTGATATATGCCGGTCCCAGGTTAGTGAGGATTTGGCGCAATTGTACCGCGCGTTTCTGCTCATTTTTGGCAATGCGACCTTGACGGCGATCGCTCCACAGGCTGATGCCAAATTTGAGAAAAGGCAGCAATATGGCTAAAAATCTACCCCATACCTGTAGCGGACGGTTGCGATAAAATTTCGCGATCGCTTCTGGAGCGTAAGCGACAAACTCGCCCGCTTCTCGGCGCGCCAGTTCCTGCGCGGAGTCAGAACTCATCGCTATCTTCGGCGCATAAACTGCTGCATCCTCGACGGCGACTGAGGTTGCAGCGTTGATCGAATCTGGCGTTTTTACATTCATGGTGAAACTGAGTCGGGGATGACTATGTTAATAATTGTAACAATGAGGAATTGAACGACTGCAACGAAGCAGAGCGGATTCTGCCTTGAGTTGGTAGCGAACTGGTAAACACACACTAAACTTAGGGTGGTAGCCCCCCTTGACTAACGCAAGGGAAGCCCGTTAATGGGTTACGATCTTTAACCCTTACCAGTTTCGACTGGAATGACGGGGATCGGCATCTTTCCTCAAGGCGAAATTGACTCCATGTTACTCGGACTGCGGATCGAAAACTTTGCCCTGATCGACCACCTAGAGTTGACATTTGGATTGGGTCTAAATGTTTTAACTGGCGAAACGGGCGCGGGTAAGTCTATTATTCTCGATGCAATCGATGCTGCTTTGGGAGGCAAAGTCACGAGTCGATTGATTCGCACGGGCGCTCAACGTGCTGTAGTGGAAGCAACGTTTCGGCTGTCTCCGGAATTAGCGGCGTGGTTAGTGCAGCAGGAAATTGATTTAATTGATGAAACAGAATTAGTCTGTTGTCGGGAATTGGCGGTGCATCAAGGAACGCTTCGCAGTCGCTCGCGTATCAATGGGATTTTGGTCACTAGACCAATCGTGGAACGGCTGCGCGATCGCTTGGTGGAAATTACCGCTCAAGGTCAATCTGTGCTTTTGGGACAGCCTGCAACTCAGCGCGACTGGCTCGACAGTTTTGGCGGGGAAGATTTGCTCAATCAGCGGCGGGAAGTATTCGCGGCTTATCAAGCTTGTCAACAGGCGCTTTCTACCCTGGAACAGCGGCGAATCGGGGAACGCCAGCGGCTGCAACAAATCGATTTACTAGAATTCCAAGTGCGGGAACTTTCCGCAGCGTCTTTGACCGATCCCGATGAGTTAGAAATGCTGGAACAAGAACGCCAGCGCCTCTCCCACGTGGTAGAACTGCAACAGCAAAGTTATCAAGTTTATCAAACGCTTTATCAAAACGATGGGGACGCCGAAGCCGCAGCCGACCTTTTAGGTCATGGAGAAGCGCTGTTAAGCGACATGGTAGCCTACGACGCCAGCCTGCAACCGCTCTTGGATATGGTGAGTACGGCTTTGGCTCAGATAGAGGAAGCAGGACGGCAAATAAACGCTTATGGAGAAAGTTTAGAAGCAGATCCCCAGCGCTTGGAAACCGTAGAGCAGCGCGTGCAGGAATTAAAGCAGATTTGTCGTAAATATGGCCCGAGCTTATCGGATGCGATCGCATACAGCGAACGCATCCAAGCTGAACTAGCAGAACTCCAAGATAACGAGCAGTCGATCGAAGTTCTAGAGCAAATCTACGCCGAACGACAACAGGTTTTGTTACAACTTTGCGAAAGGTTAACGCAGTTAAGACTAATTGCTGCGGCTCACTTAGAAGCGCGTTTGGTAGAAGCACTCAAGCCTTTGGCGATGGAAAAAGTGCAGTTTAAAGTCGATATTGCTGCTCACGCACCTGGTGCTTCTGGTGGGGATCGCATAACATTTTTATTTACCCCTAATCCAGGCGAACCGTTAAAACCACTAACGGAAACCGCATCGGGGGGTGAAATGAGCAGATTTTTACTCGCGATCAAATCTTGTTTCTCTCAGGTGGACTCTGTGGGAACACTTATCTTTGATGAAATCGATGTCGGCGTTTCCGGTCGCGTCGCCGCCGCGATCGCTGAAAAACTTCACCAACTTAGTTACCACCATCAAGTTCTATGCGTCACGCACCAACCATTGATTGCTGCTATGGCTGATTGTCATTTCCGCGTCGATAAACAAGCGATCGCCACCGATTCAGTTACAACTGACTCGGTGCGTACCGTTGTCCGCGTGTCTGCCCTGGAAGATATTCTGACCCGCCGTCAGGAACTGGCACAACTCGCTGGGGGACAGTATGCCGCCGAAGCGATCGCCTTCGCTGAGTCACTTTTGACACAAGCAGCTTCTCGGCGTCAACCCTTTCAAACCGAGACAACCAATGGTAAAAATTTAAACAATAGTTAATCCTTTTTACCCTAATGGAGTTTACAAGTGTTTTTTCCAAGCTTTTGCGATCGCCTAGTTCGGACAACTTTACAAATTGGTAGGCATAATTACATAAATTTCACCTTAAAATGCCAGAATATAAAATTAAGCCATTTGGTAGTTTTTGCTACAGCATTTTTCCCATGCTCAACTCTAACTAACAAAGTAACCACAGGAGTCGTAATGAATTTGCCCACCGAGTTCGCTCAATCGGTAAATTAAACTTTCTGTCTTTTTCAAATAGCCAAAATTATTTTGTAACGGAAACAGCTATGACTGCTTCACCTTCGCATCGAACCACTGTAGCAACGAATGTCACGGTAATTGATGTTACCCCAAATGATACTAAAGATCGGCTCCTGCATCAAAGTTCTAATGCAGGCGGAGCATTAGTAACAACGCCGAAAGGAACGTTTTCCGCGTTCCTGGCTCCCTTAACCCAAGATAGTTTCAAAAGGGTAGTCACCGACGTTGAACAAAGACTACAGGTGGTGAATCAAACCCTGTCGATGCTGCTAGGAAGCTCAGGGTTTGATAATATCCTCCAGGAAATGTTAAGCGCGATTACCCTAAAAACAAGGGAATTACTAGGTGCAGACCGCTCGACAATCTTCCTACTGGATGAAGAAAAAAATCAACTTTGGTCAATTGTAGCAGAAGGAGAAGGCGGTCTACCGCTGGAACTGAGAATTCCGGCAGACAAAGGGATTGCAGGGGAGGTAGCAACTTATAAAAAAGTCGTCAATATTCCCTACGATTTTTACGATGACCCGCGATCGACTTTTGCTCAGATAAAAGACAAAGAAACCGGCTACCGCACCTACACGATGCTGGTATTGCCGTTGTTAAATGAAGCGGGAGATTTAGTCGCGGTAGTTCAATTACTCAATAAGTTAAAGTTTCCCAACGATCCGGCATCGCCATTAGCAGATCAAATCGACCTGACAGGTTTTACCGAAGAAGACCAAAGAGTTTTTGAAGAATTTGCTCCTTCGATTCGCTTGATTTTAGAAAGTTCTCGCGCCTTTTATATGGCGACGCAAAAACAGCGCGCGGCAGAGGCATTAATTAATGCAACCGAGTCGCTCAGTAAATGCGGATTGGACTTAGAAGAAACCCTCAAACGGGTGATGGATGAAGCTAAAAAACTAATGAATGCAGACCGCAGTACGCTGTGGTTGTTAGATGAAGAACGCAACGATTTGTGGACGAAAATTCCCCAAGCAGATGGCTCGTTAAAAGAAATGCGCGTTCCCGTCGGAGTCGGTTTTGCAGGCAAAGTAGCCGAAACGAGTCAGACGTTAAATATTGGGTTTGATTTGTACCTTCATCCAGATTCGGCTAATTCTAAAAAATTCGATCAAGCGACGGGATATCGGACTTGTAGTTTGCTTTGTATGCCGGTTTTTAATTCAGATGGGACCTTAATTGGCGTCACCCAATTGGTGAATAAGAAAAAGCAAGGCGACCATCCGGCTTACGATCCAAATGATTGGCCTAATGCACCAGAATGTTGGCGGGCGAGTTTTAATCAAACCGATGAAGCTTTCATGGAAGCTTTTAATATTCAAGCCGGGGTAGCGCTGCAAAATGCCAAGTTGTTTGAAAAAGTCAAGCAACAAGAACAAATGCAGCGGGATATTCTTCGCAGCTTGACTAATGGGGTGATTTCCACCGATAAAGCTGGAAATATTATCGCCGCAAACGAAAGTGCGAAAAAATTGCTGGGAATTGAGGAATGCGATCGCATCGAAGGTATGTCGGTGCGGGAAATCATCAAAATCAAAGAAGGTGACTTTGAAAAATGGTTCAGCTGCGCTTTATCAGCGGAAGAAGAACGATCGCGCCAGCAGTATTACCCGGATCGCACTTTAATTTCTACCGGAGTCGAAGAACATAGCATTAACTTGTCAATCAATACGATGGCGGATGTCAGCGATCCTGGTAAGGTGAGTGGCGCTTTGGTGGTGATGGATGACATCAGCGACGAAAAACGCCTCAAGAGTACGATGTACCGCTACATGACTCAGGAATTGGCAGAACAGTTGCTTTCTAGCGGCGATGCTAAACTGGGAGGCGATCGCAAAGAAGTAACCGTTTTATTCTCAGATATTCGCAGCTACACCACTTTAACCGAAAGTATGCAAGCCGAAGAAGTGGTGCAAATGCTCAACGAATATTTTGAATCGATGGTCGATGCCGTATTCAAGCACAAAGGCACTCTCGATAAATACATCGGCGACGCCATCATGGCAGTGTTTGGTTCGCCATTACCCTTAGAAGATCATGCTTGGATGGCGGTACAAACTTCGATCGAAATGCGCCATCGACTGGCAGAATTTAACCGCCGCCGTCGAGAAAGCAAAAAGCAAGAAATTAAAATCGGAATTGGTATTAACTCCGATATCGTGATCAGCGGTAATATTGGCTCCAGCAAACGCATGGAATTCACCGCGATTGGCGACGGCGTTAACCTTGGATCGCGTTTGGAAGGTGCTAGCAAACAATACGGCTGCGATATCGTGATCAGCGAAAGTACTTTCCAACCTTGTGCGGAGCGGATTTGGTACAGAGAACTTGACCAAATTCGCGTCAAAGGAAAAACGCAACCCGTGAAAATTTACGAACTCGTGGGGTTACAATCCGAACCTTTGGACGAGAATAAGCAACAGATTATTGAACTTTACCATCGAGGACGCGAATATTACCTGAATCGCAAGTTTACCCGCGCGATGGGCGAGTTTGGCACGATTCTGGAAGATATTGCTCAAGACAAAGCCGCATCTTTGTATCTAGAACGCTGTCAGAATTATCTCAAAAATCCCCCACCCGATGATTGGGATGGCGTTTACTCTTTGACTGAAAAGTAAATCTACACAAACCCGGTTTATTTGAGAAACCGGGTTTGTGTAATTGGTAATTGGTAATGGCTAATGGCTAATGGCTAATGGCTAATTGCAAGTCTTCGTTAGGAACAACCTTTTGTGCTATATTGCAGGACTTATATCATGTCCGGTTGCATCGGCATCGCACTCCTTGGGGCGGGTTTAACGAAATCCAGAAACCGGGTTTCTTCGTGGATCTCTTTCCTTGGTCAAGGATTTTTTATAGAAACAAAGGTGATTGATACTGAATGGGCAGGTATTACCCGCCCCTACAACACAATTAACTATATAAGTCGAATGCTAACGGACATGATATTATACAACATCTCCAGGTGTTACGCAGCAATGCCATATAAATTGGTTGCGGTGCGAAAGCGTTGCGTAACGCACCCTACATTTAAAATCTTTGCGTAAGTCCTGAGTAAGTTGGCAATTAGCAATTAGCAATTAGCAATTACCAATTACCGCTGAGTTCCCAACTTAACCAACATGTCTAAAAAGGCTTTAAAGTCAGTAATGGGTTTGGCATATAAACCATCTGCTTGAGATATTTCCAGAAGTTTTTGCTGTTCGTTTGCTAGGGCGTAGGCTGTGACTAAAACAATCGGAATATCTGCTGTTTCCGGTTTAATTTTAAGCAATCGCGATAGTTCTGCGCCGCTAACAAATTCACCTTGCCACTCGGCTCCTGGCAAATTAACATCCATCATCACTACGTCTATTGTTCCGGATTGGCAATACCGAAAAACTTCAGTTGGCTCGTCTGTAATATAGACTTGATGCCCGCCAATCCGTTGAATCAAGCAAGCTGTAGACTCAGCCAGGATAATATCGTCTTCCACCAGCAGAATATTCAAATCCCACCTCTTTCTAGGGTGTTAGTTCCGCTTCAACATCAGGTAGCGTGAATGTTACCGTCGTTCCCCGATCTTTGCCAGGACTTTTAAGATAAATCTGACCTCCCATCAGTTCAACCAAGCGTTTACAAATAGCTAAACCAAGACCAGTACCGCCGTAATGCCGTTTAATTGTGCCATCTTCTTGAACAAAAGGCTCAAATAAAGATTCGGGTTCGTTGGTAGTAATACCGATGCCGGTATCGCTTACTGAAATTTCAACTATCCCTTCCCTTGCTCGTTTGATGGCGCTGACTTGAACTTCACCTGTTTCGGTAAACTTAAAGGCGTTAGAAAGTAGGTTGGTGAGAACCTGTCGGAGTTTATCTTGATCGGCTAGGACGCGATCGCATTCACACTCGATCGCCAGTTTAATTCCCCGACGCTGACTTTCCACACTAAATATGTTGCGCTGCTCTTCCAACAACGGTCTAAGGCTGACTGGTTCTAAATCAACCGTCATGCGGCCTGCCTCTATTTTGGCAATGTCTAAAACATCGTTGATGATATTGACCAAATTGTTAGCCGATTTATGGGCAAGTTGGATGTATTTTTTTAACTGCTCTTCGTTGTCGTAGTAACCTTCGTTTAGCAGTTGCAGAAAGTTTAGCACAGCAGTCAGAGGCGTCCGCAATTCATGGCTGGTCGTGGCGATAAAATTTGATTTTAGTCGGCTTGCTTCTTCTGCCGCAGCGCGGGCGGCATTGAGTTCCAAGTTGCGCTTTTGTGCTTGGTAAAGGCGATTTTGCATCAGCGCCATCGCTAGATGAATTCCCAAGGACTGAACTAAATCGATGTCTTCGCGAGTCCATTTCGGGGGTTGGTTCTTTCTTTGCTCTCGCCAAAGTTGGAAAGATTGCCGGGGTAGCTGTTGGCGTTCGTCCTTCTCCCAATACCCCCCCAGTTAATTTCAGTATCAATTGCATCCCGGAAAATAGTTAGGCAGCCGATAGATTCTTGACTGTAATGGAGAGGCATTACGAGCAATCCGCGAATGCGGGTGCGCCCGAAAATCCAACTAACAGATTTGAGTTCTTCTTCTTGGTAGAGGTCGGTAATAACTTGCAGATTGTTGATATTCCCCGTTTGACCAGATTGATTTGTCCCTTCGATCAATTGTTGCCAGTAAGGAGTTTCTTCCAGCAACCTGGGTTGGTTGCCGTTGAAGATAGCCGCAGTTTGAGAACCGCAGGTATAGAGGACGGGTGCAGTGTTTTCGCTTGGCATCAGGTATAATCTGCCACCGGAACCTTGAACGGCTCTGACAATTCTTTCCAGTCCGAGTTGCAGGATTTCGTCAATATTGCGGGGCGAGTGCAGCAGGCTGGAAATTTGATTGATAATCGCTTCTCGACGCACTTGTTCGCGCGTTTGATGCAGCAGTTCGGATTGCGCGATCGCGATCGCTAATTGATCCGCCACCAATTGGACAACTTGCAGATCTTCCTCTGAAAAAGCTTGCGCTTGAGAATGGTGGGATACCAGCAAACCCCAAAGATTGTTTTGGTATAGAATTGGCACCACCAAAGAAGACTGCACCCCCATTGCGGTTAAATATTCTACGTGGCAGGGGTCTACCGGACGCTTGAGGATATCAGCAATCGGTTGTCTCGCCACATCTGCAATGGTAAGGTCACCCGTCGTAATTGGATGCTCCAGGCGGCTGAGGGTGATTTGTTGCGCTGCTACATCCACAATCGAGCGCTGACCAGCTTTAATAAACATTTCCCGTGCAGAAGGCGGAATATCGCCTGCCGGAAAGTTCAAATCCAACAAACTCGGTAGGCGATTCTGATAAATAGACTCGGCAATTACTTGCCCGCTACCATCCGGATGAAAGCGATAAACTTTAACTCGGTCTGTCTGCAAAAACGAGCGGGTTTCTGCCACCGTTGCCGATAAAATTTCCTTTAACTCTAGGGATTGGCGGATGCGATTGACGATCCGATGCAACAACCCGCTATAGGCTAAAGTCGTCCCTGGATTCTTGGATATGTCAGCGTTACTCATTTGTATTTCTTTTGAAAATTAAAATTTTATCTCTCTACGTTAACTGTATCATAAATAAATTTTAACTTTTCAGGTAAAATTTTATTCGATTTGACAGTCAGAGCGAAGGCGTAAAAACAGAACTGGCTTTTCTGGGCATGGCATTGTTAAGAAATGCAGTGACGCGATCGCTAATCGTGTGTTATAACTATAAAGTCATCCCACGTCACGGGATTTTGGGACAAATCCAGAGGTGAAACAGGGTGAGATCTTGGAACGGCTTCGAGACAAGCAAAAACCTGCGTACTCGGTTAACCTCGCACTTTACGCCGGAAAAAGAGAATTTGACTAATTGCGATAAAATACTCAGGGTGTAATTTGTCAGCCAATAGATACGGAAAAGCCATACAGCAAAGCCTTGTTCTGTTTTATAGGAATATGAAAATATGAATATAAATGCTCAATTCAAGTTGAATCGATATTTAGATATTGCAGTCGGAGGTATCATTACTTTAGGATTGGCGATCGCAGTTCTCAACTATAACGTAATATCGAATCACGATGGATTTTGGCATCTGACCTGGGGTTATTACTGGAATCAGCAAATCCTTGATGGGTGGATTTATCCCAAATGGTTTGAAGAAGCATTTGGTGGATTGGGAACGCCAACATTTGTGTTTTATCCGCCGCTATTCAGATTGCTCAGCCTTCCATTTGCCATTTTGCAGCTAGCACCAAGCCAACAAATTAAAGGTGCGATCGTTATTGTCTTAATTTTAAATGCTATTGGAGTAATAAAATTATCTAGACTGCTTTTTGGTCAACAATCTTTTTATAGTTACATATCAATAGTTTTAGGAATATTTAACCCTTATTTAATAATTGATATCTTCAAACGCGGGGCTTTTCCTGAAACTGTTGCCATAGCTTTAGTACCTTGGCTAACTATCGGCATTTATCAAGGGCTAATAAATTTTAATTTCAGACAATTAATACTACTAACGTTAGGGTTTGCTGCTTTATTTCTATCCCATCTTCCTTCCTCGCTGATTTTTGTATCATCTTTTCTGCTATCTGTCAGCATTTTAATAGTCTTGGGTCAAATTAAGTGGCAAAGAGCTTTGACGTCTTTGTTTTCGCCGCTGTTTCTAGCCATAGCTCTGGATGCTTTTTTTGTTTTGCCCGTTCTTTTTGATACCCCTCTGATAAAAGGAGCGGGTAGAGAAAATATTAGCGATAAATTTTTTATCAATGGCATCTTAAATTTTCGGTTCAGCCTGGTGCAACTAGAGTGGGAAAAAACCCTTTCTAAAACATTCTTTCTGAATTTAGCAATTTTGATTGTTGCTGTCTTATTTACAAGATATTGGCGATCAAAAGAACCCAAGCACATTTTGGCAACTATACAAATAATAATGGTTGCATTTGCCAGTTTTATGATGACAGATGCGTCCCTATTTATCTATGAAAATATCTCCAATTTTAAGAAAATCCAGTTTCCCTGGAGATTCTTAATGCTGACCTCTTCTCTGACACCATATATTTTGAGCTACACCCTGGAATTTTTAAAAGATAAGTTATCGATAGCTAGGAAGCAATTTGGTGTAATTATTATTTTCGTCGCAGTTTTGTATCTGACATACAAAAGCGCCAATCTATATCTGATCGATTTTAAAAATACAAATCTAAAAGCAATCGACTATCTGGTCACTAACAGAGCAGCAATTCCCGCTGAAACCTTACAGCAAATTAAAAATAGAAAAGTAGGAGATTACCATTACTTCGAGTTAGGTCAAAGAATCTTTCTCTACCTTGACCGTGACTTGCAGTTTTTCCAAGCTGATGCAATGGATTACTTACCAAGAGAATTACAAACGAAGACTTGGCTTGCTCCTCGGAGATTCGCTCCCAGAATACCACCAAAAACCTATCAACAGGTTGAGTTCGCTGAGGGAAATGGAAAATTTTCCATTAAAGACTGGAATCCTGGTCAACGCCAGCTTAAGATCGATGCCACCACAGCAGTATTGGTGAACATCGGAACGTTGTATTATCCAGGATGGGGAATTGAGATTACCCCGCCTCCAACTAATCAGAGTCAAGAGACACTGCTGCGGGCTGCTGAAGATGGGCGTATGCAGTTAAAATTATCACCAGGAACCTATGACATCAGGATTTGGTATAAAGGTACCGTTGTAGAACGGATAGGTACGCTAATTAGTTGGGTGACATTGGTGCTGGTGCTGTGCTTTTATCTGTGGTTGTTTAGAAAAGACTTGTCCAAAAAGAAACTTGAAACTTAATACTCTATTCCCCAGTTAACTCAAGTTGCTAGTTATCTCTCGAAGAGCGGCTAATGGCTAATGGCTAATGGTTCATATCATGTCAGTTTGATTACCCATAGTTAGGGCTGACGCTCGCTTTGCGGGGACACTCTGACGCTCTGAGTTTTAATTATGGGTGAAAAGCCTGACATCATATCAATCAGTAAAAATCCAAGATTAGCAATTAGCAATTAGCAATTAGCAACGCCGTTAACTAGCAACTTGCCTTACTTAGTAGGAGCGGGTAGTTGATTCAAACTTCTACGATTTGCGAGTTGACAGATTCATCTTCCTGGCTGGTGTAAGCGGTATAGTCAACAGAGAGAAGGTGAGCGATCGCATTATCTATCACCTCTACCCCCTGTTCTAAAGTTTCAATAACGCTGAGTTTGCCCCGCAAATCCGCTGCACCCATAAAACCTTTCGCATACCAAGTCATATGCTTGCGCGCCTGACGGATACCCCGTACTCCCTTGTATTCGTACAATGCTTGCAAGTGTTCTTTAGCGCATTCCAACCTTTGTACGGGCGTCGGTGGTGCTTTTTCGATACCTGTCTTCAAAAAGTAGTCAACTTCTCCAACTAAGAAAGGATAACCCAGAGTTCCGCGCGAACACATTACCCCATCAGCGCCTGTTTCTTCTAAGCACTTTACAGCAGCCTCAACCGAAAAAATATCCCCATTCCCAATCACTGGAATCGAAAGAATTTCTTTAACGCGGCGAATCCATTCCCACTTCGCAGCGCCATTATAACCTTGGGCGCGAGTACGACCGTGGACGGTAATCATTTGCGCCCCCGCATCTTCCATCCGCTTAGCAAATTCTAGGATATTAATTTCCTTATCCGACCAACCGATGCGAGTTTTAACCGTCACCGGCACATTTACCGCTTTAGTGACTTCTCTGACAATTGCTTCGGCGACTTCTGGTTGACGCAGCAAGGAAGAACCGCCGCCGTTTTTAGTAATTTTATTTACAGGACAACCCATATTAATATCAACCGTATCCGCGCCTTCTTCTACGGCTTTGATTGCTGCTTCTGCGAGAAAATCGGGGCGACAGTCGAATAATTGGATACTAATCGGTCGTTCGTTCGGGTCTACCTCCATAATTTTGGGCAATTGTTTGACATAGTGCAACCCCGTGGCGTTAACCATTTCGGTATACATCATCGAGTCGGGCGCGTAGCGGCGCACCAGACGACGGAATACCAAATCCGTCACCCCAGATAGGGGAGATTGTAGGACTCGGCTTTTGACTTCAAAACCCCCAATCCGTAGCGGCGTCCTTAGTCTGGTTTTGAGGGTATCCGAGAGGGTGAGCATAGTAACGTCAAGACAGTGTAGCTTTCTTTATTTTAAACCCGAAAGCATCGCAGGAGCGACGCTAATGGCTAATGGCTAATGGCTAATTGCTAATGGTTAATGGTAACCTGACGCAAAGAAACCGGGTTTCTCTGAAAAATCGTCGCCAATAAACTAGATCTCTACGAAGAAACCCGGTTTCTGTCCTCGTCGTGCGTAATTCCGGGTAAATTCCGGAAATATTGCCCTTAGCCATGAGCAATTAGCAATTAGCTCTATAATTAGCAATTTGAGTTATTATTAAACAGACTGAACTAGCTTTTTGGGTTAAGAAAATGGTGAAGCTAAATACTGTTTCTTTAGTTGCGATCGCATTCACAGCAACTGCTTCTTTTAGTTTAGCTCAAGACATTCCCATCCCCGTGCCGCCACCCCAGCGTCGTCCTCAACCCTCCAGTCCAATTCAGCAGCAAAGATTGCAAGTGGAACAGATACAATCTGAAGCCGAAGCTGAAATTGAAAAGTTGCTAACCTCTGAGCAGCAAATACAATATCGACAAGCGCGACGAGCGGGAAATAATATCTTGGATAGTTTGGATACAATCGAAAGTCTTTCCGAAAGTCAAAAAACCAAAATTAATACAATTGTGCGAACAGCCAGCGAAAGGATTCTCAATTTAACTAGACGGCGAGAATCGCGATAAAAGTTATGGGGAAAAATTTGTGCGATCGCTTATATTGTGATGTGTTAGCAACTAGGATGCCAATCAGTATATACAGCCATCCAAACCTTATACCCACTCGTTTTGACTCAACGTACATCCATGTAGAGCCTGTAACAGTAGCAATAAATAGGTCAAAACCTATCGATTTTGCCGCAAGATTCGCCGAACTCTGATTGGCAAATTCGAGCAAACCTGCATTGGCAAAAAACTGTAAATTATACTACCAAGGCACTACAAGACCCAGAATCGCTAGGGTTAGATAAACGATTTTCTTAACGCTCATAATTGGCCTCGCTCTCAATATGTCGCTCGCTCGCAGGAGGTATCTTGCAAATCACTCCAACAACCAACCAAATAAATCCCCAACTGTGAGACAAAACTCACTGGCAAATACAGGAACTGGTAATTGCTGGTCAGCTTGATCGAATACCTCAGTAGGTTGAGTTGGTAAATATACAAAAACTGATTGTTCTTCAGGGTCAATTAGCCAACCCATTTGAGTTCCGTGTTTGAGGCAATGTAAAATATTTTTCGTTACCTTAGTTTGACTTTGATCCGGTGATAGAATTTCAATAGTCCAATCGGGTGCTATTGAAAACACATTTGCAATTCTTCCATTTTCTTGACGGGGAATGCGTTCCCAAATAAATACCGACACATCTGGAACCGTTGAACGTCCGCCGAAAGTACAGCGCAATTCTGTAAAGGCGCGGGCAATTTTTTTGGGCTTCACAACAACATTAATTGCTGTAGGTAATTCAGTCTGAATCGTGCTATGTTCTCCTTGTGGCATTGGTTTTTGGATAATTTCACCATCAATATATTCGCTGGCAGGTTTAGTTTCTCTTAGTTGGAGAAACTCTTCTAGCGTTAAAGATTTTGGGGGTGATTGTAACATTTTAGTTTACCTATCGTTCTCGTACTTCGCTGAGTGCTTCATTAATCACTTCATCGCTGACACCATGACGTTTGAGACTAGCAATCAATGCAGAAACGGTGTCACCTTCCAATCGCTCAAGATCGGCGCGGAGTCCTTGTCCGATATAAGCACGAACTAACGGCTGATAACCAGAAAATCCCAGTAATGGCGCTACTCGCTTTAGATCCTCAATGACATCTTCAGGAATCCGAATCGTGATAGTTGTCATTGGACGATTTCGATCTAGTCGTTTTTTCAAAGATTCAGCTTTCATATTGTTCGCGTTCCTGGCGCGTCGCTTTACGAGCCGAAATAATCCGAATCATGTCATCCTCACGTTCAATATGGACGACATACAAAAGATTCCATCGCCTATCTAAACCAATAATGGCATCTCGTGCTTCGTCATTGCACCACTACTAAAAATGGATCGAAGAAGGCTTCTGCGGCTTGCTGAAATGTTACACCTTCATGTTTGATCGGATTGATCCGAGCCTTCTCCTCATTCCAAACGAAGGTGACACCATTAAGCACGAAATACACATCGATACCTCATAGTGTAGGCAGAATGTATTTACATTGTCAATATGTTTTGAACAAATGACCTGCAATGGCTGTATAAAAAGGTTGGGTTTCCTGTGGTCAACGCAACCTAGCGCTTACAGATTTTGCAGCAAGATTGGCTGAACTCTCGTTAACAAAGTCGAGCAAGCCAGAATTGGCAAAAAACTGGAGATTATAGTACCAAGGCGCTACAAATCCCAGAATCGCTAGAGTTAGATAAATGATTTTCTTAACGCTCATATAATGTTGGATTTCCTATGGTTAACACAACCTACAACGAGGAGTAGAGACGTTACATGTAACGTTTCTACTCGTATGGTTAATGGTGTTGTAGGGGCGGGTTTTACAAGTTTCCATTGATCGATAGCGAATTATATTTATAAACCCGCCCCCGCGCGATGCCGATGCCAGCGAACATAATATAAGTAATTTTAGACAGTATGTGCTAAAGCTTATCAGCAATGTGGCGTGCAGCCTCCGCCGAAGTACGCACTGGGATGATTTCAAAATGACCAAGATCGCTCCAGGCGGCAATCCAAATATCGAACAAAGAAGGATCGTCGGTACGCATGAGTTGAAAGCATCTGAAATAGTTAAGGTCTACCCAACTGTCCACATACTCAAGACCGGGTGGTAATAGGCGACCCCGATCGCGGGCGCGACGATAAATATCAACAGCGGCACCTGCATTGAAATATTCAATCACCATATAAAGCATTGATTGCAACCTCAGCAATATATAGCAGTTTGCGACTTCATAGAATACACTTTATTTTGCTTGAGTTAATAGTCCGCGTAGGCGGACTTTGTTTGTGTAGCGGCAGCATTAATGCTGCCGCTACACAAACTTGCTTGCGCCACAAGGGCTGTATTTCAGCAAGTTGCTTTCCCGCTATAAACAGCGATCGCGCCACCGTTGCGGAGCAATATCGCACTCCACCCCAGACGGCAAACACCCCCAATTTTATACGGTTCGCCCCCAACCCCAACCGCGTGAATTTACCTACAGTAGTTGCAGTGGCAGCAATGAGCAGAACCTAAAACGCTCTGGACATGCTACGCCACCAACAAACCTAACCGTCC
>DNGJ01000358.1 GCA_003486305.1 Cyanobacteria bacterium UBA11371 | reverse complement strand
TTACCAATAATTCCTCCGAAATCCGAGGAGTTATTTTCGACTTAGATGGCGTCCTAACAGATACAGCCGAATACCACTATCGCGCATGGCAGAAACTGGCAGATGAAGAAGGACTTCCATTTAATCGAGAAGCAAACGAAGCACTTCGAGGAGTTTCCAGACGCGAATCCCTCATGCACATCATTGGGAATAGACAGTACTCGGAAGCCAAAATTCAGGAAATGATGGATCGCAAGAATCGCTATTATGTAGAATCGATTGAAGATATTACATCCAAGGATTTGTTTGGAGGTGTTTTGCAACTGTTTGACGATTTGAAACAAGCGGGGATTAAAATTGCGATTGGATCGGCGAGTAAAAATGCCCGCACGGTGGTGCAGAAACTGGGAATTGAGGATAAAGTGGATGCGATCGCAGATGGTTACAGTGTAGATCGTCCTAAACCCGCCCCCGATTTATTTTTATTTGCAGCAAACTTACTAGGATTGCCACCCGCGCAATGCGTGGTGGTAGAAGACGCCGCAGCAGGCGTGGAAGCTGCTTTAGCGGCGGGGATGCTGGCGGTGGGAATTGGTCCAGAGTCGCGGGTAGGCGCGGCGCACGTTGTCTTACCCGGTTTCTCAGGTGTGCGTTGGGATGATTTGCAAGCTATGTTAAGTCGCATTCGGTAAGATTGCGTACATCTCAAGTTTCCCAAAAACGGTTATTCTATCTAAAGATAGATGCGGTTTGCCGCGACACCGCTGCGTAGGGAACCTAGAGAATGAACGATTGGATCGCACACTTAACAACCCATGCCTTGCTTCTGTACAACTTTTTATTCGCCAGTCCTTACTTAGGAGTCAGCGGCGAAACCAGTTTTTACGCACATTCACTCAACGCACAACCCGCTATTGAAAACATAGCCAGTGCAGATAGTTTCTTTTTAGATAGAAGAAACGAAGATTTTCGGCGATTTTACGAGGTGATTAAAGATAGCAGCAAGTTAGATGGGTTGTTTACGCTTTATCGCAGCGAGGTCGATGGCAAAATCTATCTGGAAATTAAACCGGAACAACTGAATAAAAATTACCTGGCTACGGTTACTTTAGAATCGGGGATTGGGGAAGGCGGGATTTATAGCGGGCTTTCTTTGCAAGATTTTCTCTTTTATTTCCGGCGCGTGAATAACAATTTGCACTTTGCGATTCGTAACGTTAAGTTTAGGACAGAAGCGGGAGAACCGGAGATGCGATCGCTCTCTCGTTCGTTTAGCGATTCTGTGCTTTATGCGCTTAAAATCGTCAGCATCAATCCCCATACTAAAGGTATTCTCGTCAACCTAGATGACTTGTTGTTGCAAGATTTTCCCGGCTTAACTTCTTTACTGAAATACTTTTTGCAAGCCGATTATCGACTCGACAGCAACAAATCCTATTTTGCCGACGTACAAAGCTTTCCTTTGAATTTAGAAATTGACTCGATTTACGGTTTTGATTCGGAAGATGGAGCGAATTTAGTTACCTTACCCGATAGCAGGGCGCTCAGTTTAAAAGTGCATTACAGTTTTTCCCAATTGCCGGAAAATAACGGTTATACTCCCAGATTGGCAGATGACCGCATCGGCTATTTTATTACAGCATACCAGCAATTTTCTAACGATACTCGTTCGGAACCTTTTGTCCGTTATATCAATCGCTGGCGTCTCGAACCTTCAGATCCAGACGCGGCTTTATCTCCCCCGAAACAGCCGATTGTATTTTGGATTGAAAATGCCGTTCCGATGGAATACCGCGCCGCGATTCGCGAGGGTGTTTTGATGTGGAATAAAGCGTTTGAGAAAGCTGGATTTCAAAATGCAATTGAAGTACGGCAAATGCCAGATAATGCTAATTGGCATCCAGCGGACGTGCGTTACAATACCATCCGCTGGTTCAATTCGATGGATGCGAATTTTGCCAGGGGAATGTCTCGCGTCAATCCGCTAACGGGGGAAATTTTGGATGCGGATATTATCGTCGATAGCAACATGGTGCGGATAATTCAGCAAGAATATCACGCGCTGATGGAAACGAATAATCCTCTGTGTGAAAATACTTTAAAGATCCAGGAATCAGGTGTCGCATCCCGGTTTCAGCAACTTTTAGAATCCAACCATTACTGCTACGGAATCGAATCTGCTAAACAAGCAGCGATGGGAGCGATCGCGCTGTCGATTTTGCCAAATGCGACGCCAAATAATGACCTTAAAAAGGAGTATTTGGATCAATATTTACGTTCTCTCATCGCCCACGAAGTAGGGCATGTGTTGGGTTTGCGTCACAACTTCCACGGCAGCACGATGTTAGCACCCTCAGAATTAAACGACACAGAAATAACTCACAGCAAAGGGTTAGTAAGTTCGGTGATGGATTACCTTCCCGTCAACCTCGCCCCGCCTGGAATCGAACAAGGAGATTATTTCCCTTCTATTGTAGGGCCTTATGATGAATTGGCAATAAAATACGGTTACAAACCCAACCAGGATGCGATTGAAACGATCGTTCCCCAAACCGAAAAACAGGAGATAGAACAAACTGCGCTGGGGTTACCACAACCAGAATTTGCCTATGCGACTGATGAAGATATTAGGGATATTAATCCCGATGCCAATGTCTGGGATTTGAGTAGCGATGTGTTGGTTTATTCCCAATGGCAAATGGATAATGCGCGCTTGATGTTGCAGCGTTTGGAAAAAGATTATCCAGTCAAAGAGAATTACGGGGAAAGAAGAGTTTTATTCGACCAAATTCTTAACTACTATTTCCTCAACGCTAACTTGCTGACGCAATACATCGGCGGACAATCTTTTAAACGCAATTATGGGGATGAGGAGTTTGCTTTTGTCCCCGTTAGTTTAGAAAAACAACGCCAAGCATTGACGAATTTACAAGACTATGTATTTGCTAATGAGGCGTTTAATTTCTCACCCTCATTGCTGAATCAGTTAGCACCCTCGCGCTGGTATCATTGGGGGAATCCAATACCTGTATATCGCCTAGATTATCCGATTCACTCGCGGATTTTGCTGTTTCAAAGTGGCGTGTTGCGATCGCTCCTAGACGGCGCACGTTTATATCGGATGCTAGATATAGAATTAAAAACAACGCCAGGACAGTCCCTGACTATTCCAGAATTGTTTGAAACGCTGCAAAATAGCATTTGGACAGAAGTTTTAAACGCTCGAGAATTAACGCAAATTTCCAGCATCCGCCGTTCGTTGCAACGGGAACATTTGAATATTTTGCTAGCAATGGTATTGCGGAATAACCATGTCCCCGAAGATGGTCGAACTCTCGCCTGGTATCAGTTGCGCCAATTGCAAAAAACCCTGCAAGTTAGCTTGAAAAAACCAGGAGAAAACCTCGATCTTTACACAAAAGCACACTTGGAAGAAACATGCGATCGCATCGCCAAAGCATTGAACGCACAATTGCAATCTAATTAACTTAAGTTGCTAGTTATCTCATAAATAGCAGCTAATGGCTAATGGCTAATGGCTAATGTCAGTAAAAATACTATATTAGCAATTAGCAATTAGCAACACCGAAGTTTATAACTAGCAACTTGCGTTAATTAGTCGAATTAACAGGGGGTAGGGGCACGGCATAAGTAAGTTTTGCCGCCAAATAAAAGTTTTTCGCTTGCCGTGCCCCTACCATGTTGCGTTGCGCCCAAAGGTGGACGGTATCAAAAAAACTGGATTTCTCCACAGAAATCCGGTTTGTTTATCGTCTATAAAGGAAATATAGCTGTTCTCACTTCTAAGTTTTTATGTCTCAAATGTTACCCCAGTGCCAGAACTTGCAAGCGCAGGTGGAAACTATATTGCAATTGTTGCAGCAGGAGGTGTCTTTGCGATCGCAGCAAGACACTTCCCCAGTCCAAGCATCCCTGAGAAAAGCTATTTCCCCCAAATTTGAAATAGTCTTTGCCGGTGCGTTTAGTGCGGGGAAATCGATGTTAATTAACGCATTATTAGAACGAGAATTGCTTTACAGCGCCGAAGGACACGCCACGGGTACGGAATGTTACATCGCTTATGCAGAACCGGAAAAAGAGCAAGTGGTGCTGACATTTTTAAGTGAAGCAGAAATCCAAGAACAAGCACAAGCATTATGCAAGCGTCTGGGATTTTCCGCGCCTGCAAATATTAACCAAGCTGAAGTAATCGATTTACTGTGTCAGGGATGCGACGCAATTATCCAACAAGAAGGTGGGGAAAGTAAATCGGATCGGGGGAAACAAGCAAAGGCGTTACTGTTGTTGCTGGAAGGGTATGTGGGAAATAGCGATCGCATCCACACGATCAATAATTCTACCTATTCGATGGAACAATTTGACTTTTCCAATCTCAAAGAAGCAGCGAGTTATGCGCGTCGGGGTAGCAATAGCGCGGTGTTAAAGCGAATTGAATATTACTGTCACCATCCTTTATTGCAAGATGGAAACGTGCTAATAGATATGCCGGGAATTGATGCGCCGGTAAAGAAAGATGCGGAATTAACTTATCGCAAAATTGAAGATGCGGAAACTTCGGCGGTGGTGTGCGTCTTAAAACCTGCCTCGGCGGGGGATATGACGACAGAAGAAACCGAATTGTTAGAGAAAATGCGGGCAAATTTGGGAATACGCGATCGCGTGTTTTACGTCTTCAACCGGATTGACGAAACTTGGTACAACAGTCAGTTGCGCCAGCGGTTAGACGATTTAATTTTATCTCAGTTTCGCGATACGCCGAGGGTTTATAAAACCAGCGG
>DNGJ01000359.1 GCA_003486305.1 Cyanobacteria bacterium UBA11371 | reverse complement strand
ATTATGGCACCCATCGCCGTCCTTGCCGGACTCATCGGTATCGGCTTCGCCACCCTCAACGCCGCCGATATGTATTGGCTACCCTCGATTAGTCCCTTATTTTCCAGCGTTTTAGTCATCGGAGGACTGGGAATTTTAGCCCTACAATTGGGCAGCAAAATTATCAACCCCGAATACGCCATGCTGGGGGGAATTGTCCTAGCAGTAGGAACCCTTGCCGGTGCAATTTTACAATGGATCGTCCAATTAATTGCCCAGTGGCGATCCGGTTTGGGAACCCTGCGCCTGCGGTTTGACTTTCAAAATCCCGGCGTCCAAGAAGTGATTAAAATTATGGCACCGGCAACCTTTTCTTCCGGGATGCTGCACATTAACGTCTACACCGATTTATTTTTCGCTTCCTACATCCCCAGAGCAGCCGCTGCGTTAAATTATGCCAGCCTTTTAGTCCAAACTCCTTTAGGAATTATTTCCAATGTTCTTTTAGTACCCCTTTTACCCGTATTTTCCCGCCTCGCCGCCCCAGAAAATTGGCCCGAACTCAAAACGCGAATTCGTCAAGGGTTAATGTTAACCGCGCTGACTATGTTACCATTGGGCGCAATTATGATATCCCTATCGGTTCCAATTGTCAGAGTCGTTTACGAACGCGGGGCATTTAATCGCCAAGCATCCGGGTTAGTCGCATCTTTATTAGTTGCTTACGGAATTGGCATGTTTTTCTATTTGGGGCGCGATGTATTGGTGCGAGTATTTTATGCCTTGGGAGATGGAGAAACGCCATTTCGCATCAGCGTTATGAATATTTTTCTTAACGGCTTGCTCGACTGGATTTTGATCCAACCTTTCGGCGCACCCGGTTTAGTTTTAGCCACAATGGGCGTCAATATTGTTTCAATGGTGTTGCTGTTGTGGAAGTTAAATCAAAAACTGAATGGTTTACCGATACATCAGTGGTTATTACCCTTCGGCGGATTAGTCGGCGCTAGCGTTTTTACGGGTTTTGCCAGTTGGGGTACAAGTCAGGGTTTGCAACAAATTTTAGGCAGTGAAGGTTTGTTAATTCAACTTCTGGATCTCAGCATTTCTGGATTAGTTGGTTTATCCCTGTTCGCTTTCTTGGCAATTAAAATGGAGTTACCAGAAATGGATATTTTTGTCTCGCGGGTACGTCAGCGCTTTGTTAAAAAAAAGGTGGGGTAATATAATTTTGCTAGTGGCTAATTGCTAATTGCTAATTGCTAATTACTAATTGCTAATTGCTAATTGCTAATTGCTAGCTTGCCCCTACAAAAAACCTGCACCCCCATCGCCTCTAGGGGCACGGCAAGACATAATCTTTGGGATTATTGCATAATTTATTACCTGCCGTGCCCCTACAAAAAATATAGAATGCAATAAATTGAAAGCGGCTGTAAGATGGTTGAATCTAATTTTCTGAAAGATGAATCCTTTGGCATTATTCCGATATTTTGTCAAGGGGATACTTACTTATTTTTGCTAATTCAACACCAGGCGGGACATTGGGGCTTTCCTAAAGGACACGCGATCGCAGGCGAATCGCCCCTACAAGCTGCCTGTCGCGAATTGGTAGAAGAAACGGGAATTTCTGATTACACGCTATTAGAAGGCGTTGAGTTTGTAGAACATTACACCTTTACTAAGAAAGACAAAACCTTTGATAAAACCGTGACTTATTTTCCCGCATTGGTAAAGTCAGACATGGTAAAATGTCAAGTAGAAGAAATTCAAAGCTATACTTGGGCGGATCGGGAAACAGCGATCGCTCTCATCACCTACGAACCGAGCAAGCAAATTTTAATCGACGTAGATCGATATTTAACGACGGGTAATTGCTAATTGCTAATTGCTAATAGTTCCGATCTGGTTGACTAATATCGTGTCCTCAAGCAATGGTAGTGTATAATTTTTGCTCTTGTAGCGGCGGGTTTTACCAATCAATTCGTGGAAACACGAGATATCTCACTAAACCCGCCCCGGACGTGCAGCACTTGGGACGGACATGATATAATTCCGATGCACCGGCAACGATTTAACCCGTTTAAACGAGTTTTCTAGCCATTTTCAGTCAAATCAATCGGCAGTAGGGAACATCATTAAGTTTTTCGGATGTTCCCTACAACGTTGCGTCGCGCTGCATCAGCAATTAGCAATTAGCAATTAGCAATTAGCCATTACCAATTACCAACTTACGTTACATCTTGCGTTGAAATTCTTCCAAAACATCGATCAAATGTACCCGACTTTGCATCGGTAGCATATCTGCTAAGGGTACTTCCCGGTGACCGCCACCTAGCCGCACGGGGATGTCTTGCAGAATCTGCATCACCTTGTCTTCGGATAGCGAGTTATCCAACAACATGGGATACATCCGTTCGGCGAGGAGGGTGTGCAAGTGGGCTTCTCTTAAATAGAGATGCCACTTGGCGATGTCCATATAAACGTTTTCGCCAATTTCGGCGGCGAGAGCTTCGATTGTTTCGGTGGTGTTTGTCTTAGCCATAGGACTTATTTTGATACCCTCAATAGGAAATCTATTTCGATCCTATTCAATCAAACCAGGAGCGATCGCGCCCTCCACAATCGGCAGGAATCTACAATCTACCCAGAGGAAGATGCATCTTTGGATGTAGTTGCAGCTTCGGAGTAGTCTGCGATCGCAAAAATATACACAGCATGGGAAACTAATACCATTAACCATCCGCCCGTGACCCAAATTGCCCAAGGCCAAGAAGCTTTTTGCAAGTTGTGGAAAAACCACAAGCCGGAATTACACGCGGCAAAAATTGCTACATGGGTGGCAAAGTTCATCCGGTCGTCGAGTTTGCGGAAAGCGGGGTCGTTACGGTCGGGTTTGCGAGGCCAACGAGGAGGCATGAAATCTCTCTACTGAATGTGAGCGTCGTGGGTACTTACCTTATTGTAGGGTTCACCTTCAAACTGAGTGAGAGCAAGGATGGTATTGGGGAAAATCGATTTTATTTTCCTTTTCCATTTGTTGGCGCAAATAAATACGATACAACTCGCAGCTAACGCGAGCGAGATTGCCTTCTAGTTGGACTAACCCCATGCTTTCTAACTTATACGCAGCGATCGCATCTAATTGTACGCTCCCATCAGCAGCGATCGCCCGTTGCAGCGCCTCTGCCAATTCCCCATCTTCTCGCAGTATTGCCCAATGACCCCGCAAATGGTGACTGTAAATCCCCGCTTGCGTGGGCGCGCTTCGCAATAACTCTTCTAAAGTTACTTCTTCCCTCCTCAAGTGATAAAACGCGAGGCTGACTAAATAAGGATGTCCCCCCACCATAGCCATCAGTTGTTCGGTTTCCTCTTCTGTCCAATCTAGTCCATAGCGCTCTGCCAAATCCTGCACCTGCAAGCTCGTAAACTGGGGCAATCTCAGGGATAACCCCACATTAAACGGAGATTGGGTCAACTTTAGCTGAATATAGACTTCCGTCGAGTGAACCAGTACCAATCGCAGTTTTTGCCAAGTTTCACCTTGCTGAGCCAACTCGTGCCAAAATCGCAACATCGGCAGAAAGTCTTGAGCAATCTTGGGATGCTCGAAAACTCGATTGACTTCATTCAATGATAAAACCAAGGGACAGGCCAGAGACTCTAGCAAATACCCCTCGAAATAAATCTTGCAGCTTACCTTGCTGCCCATATCCTCGTCCCAATAATCATCGAGTTTGGGAGAAAGCTGCAATTTTCTGGTGACATTGACGCAGAACCAGCGTAAAAATCTATCGAGGGTTGAAAAAACTGCTTCGTCTGCTTCCTGAAAATCTATCGAGACAACTTTGTAACCTTGAGTCGTCGCGCCAGCCAGCATTCTACTCAGGAGCGAGCTTTTTCCCATCTTGCTGGGTGCTTTGATGCGGATAACGCATCCAGGTTTGGTAATTTCCTTGTACGCCAGTTCTTCAATCGGCGGGCGATTGATATAAAGCGCGGAATTTAGCGGTACAGGACTACTGGGATATTCAATCTCCATCCCAGTGGCTAACTCTGGAGAATTACTCTCTCCCACCCATTCTTCTAAGTATACTGTTTCTTCATTTTTGTAATAATTTACTCCTTTTATTGCTGAATACTGACTTAAGACTAAATGTAAATTTTTTTTCGTCACTCTTGCCCCAAGAGCCGTTGAAAGATCGGTCCATAGCTGGGAACCAATTTCTTTGATGTAGGTACTTCCATACCCGGAATCTTCTGACATCTGGGTGTAAGTTCTTCCAACCCAAGACTGACGCAGAATTAATCGTTCAATCGGGCTGAGCGAACGGGATAACAGAACTTGTTCCACAGTTTCCAAAGCTTGATCAATGTTCATTTTGTAACAGAGGGAGGTTTACACAGGCACTATTCTATGTGGCCTATTTTATCGTTACAGCACTTTTATGTGACATACTTTTCCTACTTTTCCTACTTTTCCTACTTTTCCTACTTTTCTTACTTTTCCTACTTTTTTGTTTGGGTCGATGGCAGTACGGGCGTATTCCGTAGGAGAACCCCCAAGAGAGAATTTGGGCATGAGCGAGTGCCTCTAGTGTCAGAACGCGGCTATTATATGAGCGATCGCAAAACCTTTCTCAGATCTTGCACCAATGCACTGGACGGGCACTATATCTCTTGTGGGGTGGGCGTCGGTGCCCGCCCCACCTGTTTCAAGTGCAATATCTGAGCTTGGCAAAAACTCTGGATTTAACCGATAAATCAACAGCGCTTTGGCGCTCTTCCCCTACTAACTAATCAAAAAAACCTACTTTTCCTACTGTTTTATACAAAGCAATCTCGCAGCCTATCGGGTTTCTGTCCCGTTATCGCCAAATTTTGACATCGACAAATAAATTTAAATTTTGTTAATGTAGATGGGCAGCCAGCAAAATATTTGAGAAAAACATCTAAGCAAAAATAAGCATCAGCTTGGGTTATAATTATGTCGTGTTTGAACCAACCTTCTGGGGCGAGAGTACGAGTTGGGATAATGCATTCCACTAGCGGCACAATGGCACTGAGCGAGAAGCCGTTGATCGATGCAGCACTGATGGCTTGCGCTCAAATCAATCAAGCAGGCGGCGTTTTAGGTCAACTAATAGAACCCGTTGTCGTAGATGGGAAATCCAATCCGGCAGAATTTGAACGCCAAGCCCGAAGACTGCTTCAAGTCGAACGAGTAGCCACCGCCTTCGGCTGTTGGACTTCCGCTAGCCGCAAAGCTGTCAAACCCATATTTGAAGAATTCAACGCACTGCTGTGGTATCCAGTACAGTATGAAGGACTGGAAACCTCACCAAACATTTTTTATACCGGGTCTTGTCCCAATCAACAAGTCGAACCGGCAGTGACTTGGCTAGTAGAAAACAAAGGTAAAAGATTTTACTTAATTGGTTCCGACTATGTTTTTCCCCGCACGGCAAACAAACTGATCGCCGCGCAACTAAAACAACTTGGCGGTCAAGTAGTAGGGGAAGAATACGTCAAGCTCGGGGAAACTAATTTTAACGATATCATTGCTCGCATTCGCACTGAGCGACCCGATGTTGCGTTTAATACCCTCAATGGCGATAGCAACCAATCTTTTTATCGCCAGTACCGAGAGGCGGGTATTAGTGCTAGTGAAATTCCCATCCTAGCTGTCAGCGTAGCAGAAGCCGAATTACAGGAAATAGGAGATGCAGCAGTTGGTCACTACGCGAGTTGGAGTTACTTTCAAAGTATCGATACACCGGAAAATAACAGATTCGTCGAGAATTTTCGCACTTGTTACGGCGCTCTTCGCGTCACCTCCGACCCAATTGAGGCAGCTTATAGCCAAGTTTACCTGTGGAAACAAGCCGTAGAAGCCGCCGAATCCTTTGACACGGATCGGGTGCGCCAAGCAGCCTATGGTCAAAGTTTTGCGGCTCCAGGAGGATTGATAAAAATAGAAGCAAATCACCACATTCAAAAACACTGTCGCATCGGAAAGATTTTACCAAACAAACAATTTGAGATCGTTCATAGCAGCGAAAAAGCAATTAAACCCCTGCCTTGGATGGGGGTAGAAGAATTGAATTTTGATAAATCGGAATTGATTGTTAGTCTGCTGGCTGAGGTGAGCCAAGGAATTCAGCAAAATTGGCTGAGCGAGCAACAGTCGCGGGAATTGCAGCAGGTAGAAGCAGCGTTGCGGGAAAGCGCGACAAAGTTACGCAACCATAATTTAGTTTTGACCCAATTGGCTAAAAGTCCAGCCTTGCATCAAGGTGATTTAAAAGCAGCTTTAAAAGAGATTACAGAAGCCAGCGCTGTTAACATTGGGGTAGAAAGAGCCAGCGTGTGGTTGTTAGATGAAACTAAGGCTAAAATTAAGTGCCTTGATTTATTTGAGAAAAGTTCCAACCAACACAGCGAAGGTGCAGAAATAGCAGCAGCAGACTATCCGGCTTATTTTCAAGCATTGCAGCAAGATGAAGCGATCGCAGCAGAAAATGCTAGCACCGATCCCAGAACCGTTGAATTTGCCCCATCTTACTTGATTCCCTTGGGGATCGCCTCGATGTTGGATATCCCGATTAGGTTAAGGGGACAAACAGCGGGTGTTATCTGTTTGGAACATATCGGAGTTCCGCGTCATTGGACGGCGGAAGACCAAAATTTTGCCCGCAGTCTGGCGGATTTAGTATCTTTAGCATTTGAAGCCACCGAACGCAAACAAACAGAAGCCGCATTGCGTCAAAGTGAAGAACGCTGGCAACTAATTGTACGCGCTACGGGGGAAGGTATTTATGACTGGAATATTATCACCTCTGAAGCATTTACTTCGCCTCGTTTAACCGAAATGTTGGGTTATGCAGAAGGGGAAATTGACACAGGTTATAACAAGTGGTATGAATCGCTGCATCCAGAAGATCTAGATTTGACCGTCGCAAAGCTGAAAGCGCATCTAGAGGGAAAAACGCCGCAATACATCGCCGAGTATCGCCAGCGCTGCAAAGATGGCAGTTACAAGTGGATTTTGGCGCGGGGACAAGCGCAAAGAAACGAAAATGGGAAAGCAGTACGGATGGTGGGGTCGCATCAGGATATAAGCGATCGCAAGCAAACCGAAGCCCAAAACCAACTCGTGTTAAATCTGACACAAGCAATTAACGCCGCTCCAGATTTTGATAGCGCACTGCAAGTAATTTTGCAGCAAATATGCGAAACCACAAAATGGAAATATGGCGAAGCTTGGGAACCCACCCCCGATGGATCGGCACTCCAAAGCAGCTATTGTTGGTATTCTCAATCCAAACAAATTGACCCTTTGAGAAACTACAATGCCGTTCTCACTATCCTGCCAGGGGAAGGCATACCCGGACAAGTTTGGTTAAACCAACAATCCCAATGGTTTGCAGATTTAACCGCATTTGAACATACTTTCTCCCAATTGGAACTAGCAAAAGAAGCCAGCTTAAAAGCAGGATTTGGCGTACCCATCATAGCAGCAGGTGACTGGGGACTAGAAACTGGAAACTGGAGTAGAGAAGCAGGAAAGCAGAGAAGCAGGGGAGCAGGTGAGCAATTACCAATTACCAATTACCAATTACCAATTACCAATTACCAATGACCAATTACCCAATCTCCAGTCTTAGCCGTCCTCGTCTTTTTTACCCTAGAAGCTAGTGCCGAAGATAAGCAATTGAGCGAGTTAGTCAGCGCCGTTATTGCACAGTTGGGAACCGTACTGCAACAGAAGAAAGTGCAAGCAGAAATGAAAGCACTATTTGCTGCTATGACAGATTTGGTAACAGTTAGGGACTTTTCCGGGCGGTGTCTTAATGTCATCCCAACCAATACGACCAATTTATATAAACCGCCAGCAGCTATGATTGGCAGAACACTGCACGACGACCTGCCTCGCCAACAAGCCGATCTGATTCTTAAGAGTATCAAAAAGGCATTAGTCAATCAACAAACCGTCGCGATTGAATATTGCTTACCAATTCGAGGAAATGAGGTTTGGCTAGCAGAAACAATTTCTCCCCTTTCCGAGCAAACCGCGATTTTAGTGGCGCGGGATATCAGTCAACAGCAAGCTGCGCTGCGCGAACGTATATCCGCCGAGTCAGCACTGCGCCAAAAAAATGAAGAATTAACCAACGCCCTCCAGCAACTCAAAACCGCCCAAGAAGAACTAATTCAATCGGAAAAAATGGCGGCCTTGGGGCAACTAGTCGCCGGTATTGCCCATGAAATTAATACTCCCTTGGGAGCCATTCGTTCTTCTGTGAGAAATATCGACGAATTCTTAGGAAAAACTTTAGAAACCTTATTCCTAGATCCAGATGTTTTCGTTTTAATCCAAAATGCAAATCAAGAAACAAACTTCTCAACTAAAGAGAAGCGCCAATTTA
The DNA here is from genome assembly GCA_003486305.1 of Cyanobacteria bacterium UBA11371. Taxonomy (GTDB): domain Bacteria; phylum Cyanobacteriota; class Cyanobacteriia; order Cyanobacteriales; family Aerosakkonemataceae; genus Microseira. The sequence goes on along the minus strand of DNGJ01000359.1, from coordinate 10,090 downwards.
AACGGCGCTTGCGACAGCAACTGGAAGCCGAGGAAATTGCCAATGCCGACTTCATTGCCGATACCTTAACCGATCTTGGTATTTTCGATAATCTAGAACAATTTTTACCTTTATTGAGAGATCCAAAAGGCGCAAATATTTTACAAACCGCCTATAAACTAGCCAGCGTCAAAGCCAGTACGCAAATCATCAACACCGCTATAGAACGGGCTTCTAGAATTGTGTTTGCTTTGAAAACCTATGCCCGTTACGACCATTCTGGTGCAATGGTTAAAACTCAGTTAACCGAGGGAATTGAAACAGTTTTAACTCTGTATTATAGCCAACTCAAACACTCAGTTGAATTGATTCGCAACTACAGCGATATTCCCGCAATATTTTGCTATCCTGACGAACTTAATCAAGTTTGGACAAATCTGATTCATAATGCCATCCAAGCAATGGACAATCAAGGCACTTTAACGATTGATGTCGCTCAGGAAAACCAACAGGTAAAGATCGGCATCACCGATAGCGGCAAGGGAATTCCAAGCGAGGTGATGCCGAAAATATTTGAGCCATTCTTTACAACTAAACCCCCAGGAGAAGGCAGCGGCATGGGACTAAATATCGTCAAAAAGATTGTTGAAAAACATCAGGGAAAAATCACCGTAGAAAGCCAACCAGGAAACACTAAATTTACTGTTTATCTGCCGAGCGTAACCGTAAAACCAATAAATTAAAAGCCGGAGCAAAAAAATGAATCATCAAAATCGAAGTAGGTTAAGCCACCTTTGGCGGCAGTACATAACCTATCGCCTTCTTCTAAATAGTCGAGATCCTCAATTTTAGTGCGATGTTTGCTGGGTTGACAACCTGTGCGGTTTTCTTTAATCAACCGATTGCAAGTACGGTAGGGAAGGTAATCTAAGGGATTGTACCCAACAAAGCGCAACATTAAAAAACAAGCCCAAGAATACTTACCTGCTAGGATCGCTTCCATCACCTGCTCTAATTGGTCGTTGGTCAGCATACTGTTGAGTTGATTGCGAGAATTCAAAGTGCGATCGCTCATTGTCTTCCTCCAAAGTTTTTCTAGTGCGGCTAGTCACCAGCTCTAGCCCTTCTCTTGCCAACTTGTGCATCCACCCAGTTAGTCTGTGAATTGACAACCGAGTATTTACTGTATCTATCTAATTATGTTTACCTAATTTACAACACTGGTATGTAAATTTTTGACCAAGATTTCCCGGTTTTATGAAGATTCTGTGTTTCCTACTTTTCCGACTATCTTTACAAAAATAAATGCCTAAACACCCTACTTTTCCTACCAAAGTAGCAGGTAAAAATTACAGGAAGAAGCAGACGAAGATCTGATATCTTGTCCTAAGCATCGGACTTATACAGTTAATTGTTTTGTAGGGGCGGGTTTTACCAACCTGATTGGAGCCACGAGATATCTCATTAACCCGCCCGAAGGAGTGCGATGCCGATCCAACCGGATTTGGTATATACAACCGATGCGCCTGCAATCCGCTATAAAGATACCAAAGCTAGGAAATACACTGAAGCTGGCTAAATAATTCCCCCTTGTCTGCCCCGCACAAGAAGCACACCTGCTTAAATAGCGCGATAATCCCCTGATTTCCCGCCGGTTTTGCTCACCAAGCGAATTGCTTCAATTTGCATCGACTTTTCCAAGGCTTTCGCCATATCGTAAAGCGTCAGCGCCGCTACGGAAACCGCCGTCAGCGCTTCCATTTCCACCCCTGTTTCGGCCTTGGTTTTAACTTCTGCCTGAATTTGATATCCCGGCAGTTGGGAATCTGGGACGATGTGAACTTCAACCTTTTGCAAAGGCAAGGGATGGCACAGGGGGATTAATTGGGATGTCTGCTTCGCTGCCATAATTCCAGCTAACCTTGCCGTTGCCAACACATCGCCCTTGGGGGCATTCCCAGCTTGAATCGCAGCCAAGGTTTCCGGTAGCATCCGCACCTGACCTGCCGCCACAGCAATCCGTACAGTGGTTTGTTTGGCTGAAACGTCCACCATGCGGGCTTCCCCGCTGGAGTCGAGGTGAGTTAAGGAAGAATTTTCAGAAAAGTTTTGCATGATTCAGAAAACCTGTGTTATGATGAATTTCTGGCAAGGGCTTGTAGCTTAGTGGATTAGAGCGTGTGGCTACGGACCACAAGGTCGGGGGTTCGAGTCCCTCCAAGCCCGTCCAAATAAGATTCGATTTCAGATTTTAGATTGCAGATGGCATCTAAAATCTGTTTTGTTTTAGGGGCTACCAGTCTAAAACGGGACACCCAGCAGATAAGATTTTATCTCCCCGATCTCCCTTGTCCGGATATCGAACTGTCCCATCTTAGGTTGGTAGCCGTTTTATGTTTCTAGGGCGTAGGTATCTTTTTCTCGACCCAAGGCGAACTTGAGCGAATGGGGTAGATCTTTATTGCACTGGGTGAGGAAGATGACAAGGGCTAGAAAAGCTAAGCCGGTGCTGAGGGTAAAGATACCTTGGTAGCCGAGTTGTTGGGCAAAAGAACCGAAAACTGGGCCTGCGATCGCCATCCCTAAATCAAATCCTCCCACGCAGAGCGCAAACACTCGACCGCGTTCCTGGGGCGAGGAACGATCGGAAATTAAGGCTATCATCATCGGAAAGAAAATGCCGCCGCCAGATCCTTCGATGACGCCTGCGAGTAAAAAAGCAACGGCGCTATTAGCACTAGAGAGCATAAACATCGCCACTGTATAGCAGAGGAGACTACCAGTGATAAACAATCCGCGCCCGTAGCGATCCGAAGCACGACCGATGAATAAGCGCAAACTGAAACTAGCGATCGCAGCAGCCGTATAAAACCACCCCGGATTCAAATCTACCTTTGTTTCTCGCATATACAAAGGCACAAACGTACTCAAAGCCCCAAAAGCCAAACCTATTAGCAGCATCACCAAGGTTGGAATTCGCAAGCGCGGACTCAGCAGCAGTCGCCAGAATGAACTATTTGCAACTTCCCCTTTGCTTTCTTTTGCACCAACAGGGGCGGGAAGAGTTAAATTGTCTGTTGGAGTTGTATGGTTATTGGTAAAACCCGCCCCAAAAGCTTCCCTAATCGCAGAAGCACCAATGGCGCTTAAAATTGCCAAAAGCGAGGCGAGGAAAAATAAAGGCGGGTAACCCAGTTGTTCCTTTAACAATCCTCCCATCGCTGGCCCCAATGCGACGCCAATTGGTTGTACCAGACTCATATAGCCAATTACTTCTCCCCGCTTCGCGCTGGGAGATAAATCGACTACGAGGGTGCTGTAAGCAGTGGTAAAAGCGGCGATACTGATGCCGTGAAAAGCCCGCAGCGCGATTAAAAGCGGAATCGACTTGACGAACAGATAACCCAAGGGTGCGATCGCTGCTACCACTATACCCAACAGCAAAACCCCTTTCCGACTCTGCCGATCCACCATCCGCCCCAGTCTAGGGCGAAACAGCAACAATCCGATCGCAAATGCACCCATTACCGTGCCAATCTGCTGTTTTGTACCGCCGATATCCTCCACATAGGTAGGTAAAGTCGGCAATAGAGAAGCCATACTACACCAAAACAACAACCCAGCACCAAATAAAATTACCAGGTTGCGCCGTACTGGCTTTTCAAGGGTCGAAAATACTTTCAAGTTGTTTTTGTCCTTTACCAATTACCAATTACCAATTACCCATTACCAAGCTCTTGTTAACTATTTTTTCCGATTGGCTCGACAATTTCCCTCACCCGATAGATTGGTCTTCCTTGGGATTCGTGGTAAGTACGCATCAACAACTCAGCCAGCAAGCCGAAACTAAACAGCTGGACGCCGGTTAACAGCAACACAACTGCCAAAATCAGTAAGGGACGATTGCCGATTTCTTCTCCCAGTCCAATTTTTAAGAAAGTCAGATAGCCTCCCAACGCCGTCCCCAAGAACATAGAAATCAATCCTAACAGCCCAAATACGTGCATCGGGCGCGTCAGGAATTTCTTCATAAACCAAATTGTCAATAAATCCATTAACACGCGAAACGTCCGTCCCAAACCGTACTTGCTGCTACCGTAGCGACGCGCGTGGTGACGCACGGGCATTTCTGTAATTCTTGCGCCTTCGATATAAGCTAAAGCGGGCAAAAATCGGTGTAATTCGCCGTAAAGGTTCATATCTGCCACCAGTTCGGTGCGATAAGCTTTCAGCGAACAGCCGTAATCGTGCAGCTTGACGCCGGTAATTTGTCCAATTAGCCAGTTGGCGATTTTGGAAGGTAACAAGCGCGTTACGGCGGCATCTTGTCTATTTTTGCGCCAGCCGCTCACCATGTCGTAACCTTCTTGTAATTTGCCAATTAATAGCGGAATATCTGCCGGATCGTTTTGCAAGTCGCCATCTAAGGTAACGATAACCCGACCGCGGGCGCAATCAAACCCCGCAGCCATAGCCGCCGTTTGACCATAATTGCGGCGCAACAGCACGACGCGCAAGTCGGTACGCGCCTGCGCCTGTTGTTTGAGTAGTTCTGAGGAACCATCCCTGGAACCATCATCGACGCAGATCAGTTCGTAAGTGAGGTCGGTAGCGCTTAAACTGGTAGCGATCGCTTTGATTAAGCTGGGAATGCTCTCTACTTCGTTGTATATTGGCACCACTACGGACAATTCTGGTTGACTCGTGTTGGCAGGAGTCCGCGCCCCGATTGCTTCAGTAAATAACGAGATGTTCATCTATCCCAAGCATATAAATGCATTATATCTGGGGAATTGTTACTTAATTTTAACGTCAATTGCAACCGTATTCCCCAATATCGTCGGATACAACAGACAAGGCGAACGCCAATAATATCATGTCGGCTCAATCACCCGTAATCAAACCTCACAGCCTTGCTTTGTAGGGACACGGCAGGATAGAAAATTCGCAAAAACAAACAGATAACGTTAATAATGCCTTGTCCCTACTCTTAATTAAGGGTAATCGACTGGAGATTATATAAATCGCCGTACCGCATCCATAATTTTGATTGCCACCGCCGGAAATTGTGACAGATTTAATCGCTATTATCCCCTGTTTTTCCTTCACAAACTAAGCTAAATAACGTAAGTTGCTAGTTATATCCAAGAACGCTGGTAATGGGTAATGGGTAATCGGTAATTGCCACGATTCCAGCACCAATTAATTTAATTACCAATTACCTATTACCAATGACCACAGCCAAAGCTTATAACTAGCAACTTGCGTTAAATAATTCAAGGATAGCTTTTCACAACTCTACCCGCACCCCGCAATTGCTGATAATAATATCTGCTGACATCATCGCCTGAATCTGAAAGCAAATCGATAGCAATGCCATTGCGACCCATTTTTTCACCAGAACTGTGGATATAGTTTCCTTCTCCTAAATACAGTCCGACGTGAGTAGCTTTTTGGGGCGTACCAAAAAAAACCAAATCTCCTGGCAACAATTGCTCAATCGGGATAGTCTCGGTAAAAGCTTCTTGCTGGTAAGCATCTCTGGGTAACCAAATACCCGTTGAAGCAAAAGCAGCTTGCATCAATCCGGAACAATCGTAATTTGGCCCTACCGTACCACCCCAAAGATAGCAGTTTGGCTGTGCCATTGCCGCTAGTGTAAAAGCGATGACCGAGGGTAATCGATCGCGGATGTCTGTAAAAGAGAGAGCGATCGCGCGATAAAATGTTGTCGTCTCCTCCAGCAAGATCTTATCCCCAATCGGCAACCACCCCGGATAATCATCTTCGCACAGGCGCACCCCGACGGCCTTATCATTATCTAGGGACACCAAGCGCAAGTGACGAAAAGCCGCCGCCTGCGTTGCCAAACGGGTGCATTCAGGGGAATCATAAAGATTCAGATTAACTCGACATCGATATTCAGGCATAGGTAATGGGTAATTGGTCATTGGTGATTTTGCTAATTGCCTTTTTACCATCAGCCATTAGCCATTAGCCATTAGCCAATCAAATGACATTTTTTCACAAAGACGAACAACTAGAATTATTAGGCTCGCGCATCCTAGAGTCAACCTGGGCGCAATTTCCCACCCTAGAACGCAATCAAATCGCCCTTACCTGGATTGTCTACGATCCGCCCGTCCCCGTAAATACCGGCGGCGCATTGAGTCCGGAAGCCTTCTGGAAGTATAAAATTCGAGGCTTTGAGTATCGCGGTAATCAACGAATCTACCCTGCCAGCGTCGTCAAGTTATTCTACCTCGTCGCCATGTACGAATGGTTAGAAAAAGGCGCAATCCAAATCACCGCCGAATTAAATCGAGCCATCCGCGATATGATTGTAGATTCGAGCAACGATGCCACCAGTTTAGTGGTAGATGTATTGACGGGAGTCACTAGCGGACCTGAATTGTCAAAAGGGCCGTTTGAAACCTGGAAATTACAGCGCAACATAGTCAATCGTTACTTTCAATCCCTTAATTGGCCTGAATTACAGGCAATTAACGTTAATCAAAAAACCTGGTGCGATGGCCCCTATGGACGCGATCGCATTTTTGTGGGAGCCTCGTTAGAAAATCGCAACATGCTGACCACAAACGCCACCGCCCGATTATTGCACAGCATTGTAGGCGGTGTCGCAGTTTCCGCCAAAGCATCTCAAGCGATGATGGCAATCTTACAACGCAGTCTCAACCCAAATGATTTAATTACCGATAGCGACGAAAATCAAATTACGGGTTTCCTGGGTGGCGCACTACCCCAAGATGCCCAAATTTGGTCTAAAGCTGGCTGGACAAGCACTGTACGTCACGACGCCGCTTATATTGAAATACCAAACAAGCAACCGTATTTGTTAGTTGTCTTTACAGAAGGCAAAACCCACAGCCAGAACAAGGCAATTTTACCTTTTGTTTCCCAGCAAGTTGCGATCGCCATCGATGCATCGATCTAAAAATCCAGGGAAAATGAGCAAATAATTTCTTCCTGCTCTCTGTTGTATTCCTTCTCTCCCCCTCTCCCCCATCTTTCCCCCACCTACGTAAGATGATGGGCATTTGGCGCTTTGCGGTAAATTGGAGACGTAGCGTAAATCTGCTCAAAAATTTCGCTTTTGTAGAGGAGTGTCCGTGAACAAGAACATTTTTCAGCGTGCTGCTGTTATAGTCAGTCTCACAGCCGTTGCCAGCGTTACCAACATCGCCGGTGCCAACAGCCAACCTCTGGCGACTCATAACCTTGCCGAATCAAACGCACAGTTTATTCAAAACACCGCTGCTAGCGAGTCAACTTTAGACATGCCCGCAGCTATTAGTGCAAAATCAGACCAGATAGATAGCGTTCTAGCCTCTTTGGAGCAACAGCCACAATCAATCGTACCCCAACGGGCAGTTACACCCCCACCCGTTCCAGGTACTGTTGACACCTCCGCTGCAACGCTTTTGACAGAATCTACCACCAACCCATACCGTACAACAAACGTTAAATTAGATACTCCAACAGTTGCTCAAGCTGAACTAGACCCTGGTCGTCCCACACGTTCTGGCTCCAGCTATATCGGTATCGGCGGTAACATCGGTATCGGCGGCGACACGGCGCTTGGGGAATTTGGCTTTGCTGTTTTTAGTAAAATTGGGCTGACGCAACGCTTTTCCCTTCGTCCTGCGATCGTAGTTTCGGGGGATGCTGATATCCTCATCCCGGTAACTTTTGATTTTCCGATCCAAGCAGAACCTTTTGAAAGAATTAATTTAGCTCCCTACGTGGGTGCTGGCGCTATCATCACCACTTCCGATGACAGCACAGTTGGTTTGTTGCTCACTGGAGGCGTCGATCTACCTTTAACAGAGCAATTTACCGCCACCGCTGGCTTAAATCTGGGATTTAACACCGATACCGTAGGTGTGGGACTCATAGTCGGTGTCGGTTATAACTTTGGTACGGGATTCCGATTCTAATTAACTCAAGTTGCTAGTTATAACTATCATGGGTTGCTCGCATTGCTAATTGCTAATTGCTAATTGCTCATGAGAATATTTGACCGCTCTACCATTAGCTAATAGCCATTAGCTATTAGCAGCCCTAAAAAAGTAACTGGCAACTTACGTTAATTAGATTTTAGATTTGAGATTGCAGATTTTAGATTTAACTCGCATCTGCAATCTCCAATCTGCAATCTGAAATTGGTTTTATTTCGGACTAACTTTACCCGTTACGGACAACTTACCAGTGGGTTCCACCGTCCAAACATCGTAGCTACCAACTACGTCGCCGTTTTCATCGATATCGACGTTACCGCTGGCACCTTGGTAATTGATGTCTTTGCCTTGGCGTACTAACTCGAGCGCTTTGCAAACATCGCTGACTTCTTCACCGGGAGCATTCGCAACTTCCCGAATTTTACTTTTAATCCCTTCGCCAGTATTAGACTTAGCCGCTTGAGCCGCCAGCATCAACAAAGCAGTTGCATCCCAAGTTTGGGGCGCATAGGGAGGCACATCCTTGTTTTGTTTTTCTTTCCAGAGCTTGGTAAAGTCAGCGAGTGCTTTACCATCCGCACCCGGTGTCGTGCCAACTGCTCCAGCTAAGATAAACTTGCCGTCCGCAGTTTTCCCAACTTGCTCTGGAAAAGTAGGCGAGTAAGCGCCATCGGTGAGCATAACCGTCACTCCTTGACTTACACCTTGCTGGTAGGCAGATTTGAGGAATATACTCCCCGTTTCAGCATAAACAACCGCAACTACGGCGTCAGGCTTCCCAGCAAACGCGGCGGCGGCTTCGGTATCCAACGTGGTAGCTTTAGGGTCGTAGCGCGTGGGTTTGGCTTTGTTGACTACGGTGCCGCCCTGTTTCTCGAAGGCTTCCACAAATGCTTTTTCAAATCCGACGCCGTAATCGTTATTTATTACTACCGTAGAAACGCGCTTGAATCCTTTCTCTTTGGCGAGGTTGGCAAGCGCGGCGGCTTGGTAGGTATCTGGCGGGGCAGTACGCGCCCAAAAACCTTGAAATTCGCCTTTTTTCGCGCGTTCGGTAAATACGGGGCTGGTGCTGCCAGGGGAAACTAACATTACCTTATTCCGCACCGCGATATCGACGGCGGCGCTAGAAACGCTGCTGGCGAAGGAACCAACTACACCGGCAACTTTGTCTACTTCGGCGAGTTTGGTCATTGCGGTTGTTCCCGTTGCGGGGTTTGTTTGGTCGTCTTCTAAGACGAGGGTGACTGGTTTGCCGTTGACGCCACCGCACTTGTTCGCCGTTTCCACTGCCATCGGCACCGATGCCACCATCAGCTGTCCAATCGAAGCCAGGTCGCCTGTAGAGGGGAGGAGCGAACCTATTTTCAGTCCTCCCTCACCGCCTGCTGGAGTCGTTGCCGCGACGGGGCTAGCGGGGGCGGGGCTGGTGGCGCTTGGGGGCGTTGTGGTGGTGGTTTGACAAGCTGTGGCTAGGAACCCCGTACTGAGGGCTGTCAGAGCGATCGCTACTGCTCTATTTTTGCTAAGTCTATTCATATCTGCCTTCAACCTTCTTTACAATCCACGACAGAAAAACTGACTCAAATATTAAATCTATCTGCGGGTTCTTTTGGGAACTGTATTATTTTCACCTGTCAGGATTCTAGATCGGGAAATCATCGAGCGATCGCATCCCCTCTGCGAGTTGCGATCGCTTCCCAATTCACCATTAACAACAATGATTTAAAACGGAGAGGGAGGGATTCGAACCCAGGTACTCCAGCTGAACCCACGTAGAATCAACCTTTTCACTCGCTTTTCTCTCACTCACTCAAACCATCGAGAGAAAGTTGAGAGAAGAAAATGACAGACTCTAGTAAATTGATTGGTTGGGAAGCATTGAGCGCTTTCTATAGCTCAATGGCTGAGCTAACCCCAGAGGGAGTCAACTTTAAGCGCGACTCGAAGGCGGGTAAAACATATCTCTACCTACAGTTTCGTATCCCAGGTGGTAAGCGGTACGCTAAGCCATGTGCCTGCGATTTTACTGAAGACGGCATCCGCAAGGCGCTCATGAAAGCTCAGAAGGTCGCAGAAGCCTTAACAAAGTTTTCCACTGAATCTGAGTTCTGGGCATGGTACGATTCTGA